>CAJTKW010000077.1:0-13806 GCA_910577035.1 uncultured Acetatifactor sp. | reverse complement strand
GTCCTGGCTGGCCCAGTTTAAGCCCAGCATGCCCCAGAAGTTGCAGGCGTTGACGGCCGCATAGGGATAGGAGCCCACGGTGTCGAGGTACTGGCGGAGGACGTTTGCCGGCCCGAAGGGAAGGAGCAGGAGCAGGGCGGCGGACAGGGAGAGGAGGCCCTGTCCCAGGACCGGCAGCAGGCGGCGGTAAAAGGGGAGCAGCCTGCCGGAGCCGGGGTCCGCAAGCACCCGGTTCAGGAGCCCGACAAACAGAATCGGGGCAAACAGCAGCATCTGGGGCTTGATTAACAGGCCCAGGAAAAAAGAAACACAGGCGGGCAGAGTACGTCCGTTCATCAGGCTCAGGCACAGGATGACCAGGAGCAGGGTGTAAACGGAATCCACCTGCCCCCAGACCGAGGAATTTAATAGTATGGCGGGATTCAGCAGGTAGACGGCGGTGAGAAACAGCGACTGTACTTTTCCGCCCCGCCGCCCGGATTCCCGGTACAGGAGCAGCCCGCAGGCCATGTCGCAGGCGATGGCGGGAAGCTTCAGCAGGAGCAGGTGTCCGGCAGAGCCGTATTCCATCCGGAGGAGGGCACGGAGAGCGCCCACGGGGTAGAGCAGGTACATGTATCCCGGGGGGTAGTCGGTAAAAACGGTGTCCGAATAAAAGTGCGCCGGCCCCACCCGGAACATGCGGTCCGCCCAGGCGGCAAAGCAGGCGGTATCGTTGTCAAAGCCATGGGAAAAACCCGCACAGGCCAGGCGCAGGGCGAAGGCAAGGCCAAAGAGCAGGATGGGCGCGGCAGGGCCGGGATCTCCTTTCCGGTTTCTGCACAGGAAACAGGTTCCGAACAGGGACAGTCCAAAGAGTGCGGCAAGGTGTATGTATAGCATAAACGGCCTCCAAATTGATTAAAATCCTCTAAATTATACCAAAAACAATAGAAGATGCCAAGGGAATGTGCTATACTTACTTCTATTAATGCAGTCTCCGGGAGGAAATATGGGCAGCTTTGTCAGCTTTCAGAACGTGAAAAAAATATATCAGTCGGGAGAAGTGGAGATTACCGCGCTCCACGACGTGAATTTTGAGATTGAAAAGGGAGAATTCTGTGTGATCGTGGGAGCTTCCGGCGCGGGAAAGACTACCATCCTGAATATTCTGGGAGGAATGGACACACTGACGGAAGGGCAGGTATGGCTGGACGGGCAGGAAATCTCCACCTTTAACAACAGGCAGCTGACCGGGTACAGGCGCTATGATGTGGGGTTTGTCTTCCAGTTCTACAATCTGGTGCAGAATCTGACGGCGCTGGAAAATGTGGAGCTGGCGGCGCAGATCTGCAAGGAACCCCTGGATGCGGCGGAGGTGCTGGAGCAGGTGGGGCTGGGGGAACGCATGAAGAATTTCCCGGCACAGCTTTCGGGAGGGGAGCAGCAGCGGGTGGCCATAGCCAGGGCGCTGGCGAAGAACCCCAAGCTGCTGCTTTGTGACGAGCCCACGGGGGCGCTGGACTATAATACGGGAAAGGCAGTGCTGAAGCTGCTGCAGGGTACCTGCCGGGACATGGGGAAGACGGTGATCGTAATTACCCATAACCAGGCGCTTACCGCCATGGCGGACAGGATCATCACGGTGAAAAGCGGTACGGTGGTGAGCATGGTGAAGAATGAAAACATAGTGGATGTGGAAAATATAGAATGGTAGCGGCATATGAGGGAAATCAGGAAGAGTACATTTCGGGAAATTAAATCCAGCCTGGGCCGTTTTATGGCCATTTTCGCCATTATTGCCCTGGGAGTGGGCTTTTTCGCGGGACTGAAGGTAACGAGGGACGCCATGCTGGTCACGGTGAAGGATTATCTGGACGGACATTCCTTCTATGATCTGCGCCTGGTTTCCACCCTGGGCTTCGAGGAGGAGAATGTGAAGGCCTTCGCAGACCAGGAGGATGTGGTGGCAGCGGAAGGGTCCGTGTCCATGGACGTGATCTATCAGACGGAAAACGGAGGCCAGGGGGTGCTGAAGGCTTACAGCCTCCCCGGGATTTTAAACACGGTGGAGCTGGTGCATGGGCATCTGCCTGCAGCCAGTGACCAATGCGTGGTGGACAGCAATTTCTTTGATGAGTCTGCAATCGGAACCGTCATCCGTCTGGCGGAGGATAATGGGGAGGATACCCTGGAAAGTTTCAGCCACAGGGAGTATACCGTGGTGGGAACCGTGCAGTCCCCCCTGTATATTCAGTATGAGCGGGGAAGCACTTCCCTTGGCACAGGCCGGCTGAGCGGTTTTTTCTACCTGCTTCCGGAGGGATTTTCCCTGGATTACTATACGGAGATTTACGTCCGTTTTGACCAGGACTACGACCTTTACGGAGACGGCTACCGGAGTTATATCGACGGGAAAGAGGCCTTCTGGGAGGCTCTTGCCGAAGAACAGGGAGAGAAACGGTATCGATCCGTCCTGGCCAGGGCAGAAGAGGAGCTTGCGGACGGGGAGCGGGAGCTTGCCCAAAAGCGTGGGGACGGGGAACGGGAGCTGGAGGACGCCCGGCTGGAGCTGGAGGATGCCCGGCAAAAGCTTGCCGAAGGCGAGCAGGCCTTTGAGGATGCCAGACAGGAGCTTGCGGACGGGGAAGAGACTCTGAACCGGAAGGAGAAGGAGCTTGCGGACGGAAAGAAGACGCTGGACCGAAAGGAAAAGGAGCTTGCGGAAGGAGAAGCGGAGCTTGCCGCAGGACAGCAGAAGCTGGAAGAGAGCCGGGAGGAGATCAAGGCAGGACAGGCGGCATTGGATATGGGCAGGCTGGAGCTGACATCAGCCGTGGCACAGCTGGAGCTGCAAAAAGCAACGTTGGAAAGTCAGGCATCAAAGCTGGAGTTGTCTCATAAACTGGGATTAATGAGTGAGGAGGATTACGGCGAGGCCCTGGCCCAGATCCTTACCTACAGGCAGCAGATCGATGCGGGCTTTCAGAGCCTTACCGAGGCCCGGGTGCAGCTGGATGCCTCCGATAAGCAGCTGCGGGACGGAAAGAAGGAGCTGGAGGAAGGAGAGAAGCAGCTTGCGGCGGCAAAGCAGGAGATTGAGGACGGAAAGAAAGCCATAAAGGAAGCAAGGGAGGCCGCGGCGGATGGCGAAGTGCAGCTGGAAGAAGCCAGACAGGAGCTGGCGGATGCCAAAGAGACGCTGGCGGCCAAAGAGACGGAGCTGGCGGATGCCAGGCGGGAATTTGAGGACGGCGAGAGGGAGTACGAGGATGCCAGGCAGGAGTTTGAGGAAAAGATAAGCGACGCGGAGCTTGAGCTGGCGGATGCCGGCCGGGAGCTGGCGGAGCTTAAGCCGCCGGATACCTATGTGCTGGGACGGGACACCAATGTGGGGTACGTGTGTCTGGAAAGCGATTCCAACATTGTTGACGGCATTGCCGACATCTTTCCGGTCTTTTTCTTTCTGGTTGCCGCCATGGTCTGTATTACGACCATGAACCGTATGGTGGAGGAGCAGAGGACCCAGATCGGCGTCCTCAAGGCCCTGGGGTATGGGAACGGTGCCATTATGTCCAAGTATGTGATTTATTCCGGGCTGGCAGCAGTCTTGGGCTGTGTGAGCGGCTTCCTGCTGGGGACCTGGGGATTTCCCAAGGTGGTCTGGTTCGGCTACAGCCTGATGTACAGTGCGGCGCCCGTGGGCTATCTGTTTGACTGGAAGCTGGCGGTGATTTCCATGGCGGTATCACTGCTGTGCTCCGTGGGTACTACCTGGCTTTCCTGCAGGGTGGAGCTGTCCCAGGTGGCGGCACAGCTTATGCGGCCCAAGGCCCCCAAGGCCGGGAAGCGGGTATTCCTGGAAAGGATTCCCCTCCTGTGGCGGCACCTGAGCTTCTTAAAAAAGGTTTCGGTGCGGAATATTTTTCGCTATAAGAAGCGGCTCATTATGATGGTGCTGGGGATCAGCGGCTGTACGGCCCTTCTGGTCACGGGCTTCGGCATCGAGGACTCTATCGCGGAGGTGGCGAAGCATCAGTTTCATGAGATACAGGTCTATGATCTGGGAATCAGCCTGAAGCCGGACCCGGATCCCCGGACAGACAGCCGGCTGGACGAGATGGCTGAGCTGGGACTGGAAGATTATCTCCGTGTTATGGAGACAAATATGGATATAGTTACGGAGAAAGGGGTAAAATCTATTTATCTGGTGGCGGGAGATCCGGAGCGGATGGGGGAATATGTGAATATGCACACGGAAGCCGGCAGGGAGATTCCCTATCCCGGACCGGGAGAGTGCGTCGTCACTCATAAACTGGCAAAACAGTATGGCATTCAGGCGGGAGATGTGGTATACTTGAGAGATGGGGACATGAATACGCTGTCGGCCACGGTCACAGGGATCATGGAAAACTTTATTTACAATTATGTCTACATCTCTTCGGAGACTTGGGAAAAGGCCTTTGGCAGGGAGCCTGACTTACGGATGGTCTATGGCAATCTGGCCGGGGATGCCGATCCTCATAAGGTATCCGCCGCTTTGATGAAACTGGAGGATACGGTAAATGTCACGGTGAATGCCGACACCATGGAGCGTATCAGCACAATGATGAAAAGCCTGGACGTGATCGTACTGGTGGTGATCCTCTGCGCAGGGGGGCTGGCGTTTATTGTCCTGTATAATCTGACGAACATCAATATCACGGAACGGGTCAGGGAGATTGCCACGGTGAAGGTGCTGGGCTTCTATAAAAAGGAGACCGCCAGCTATGTATTTCGTGAAAATATCCTGCTGACGGCAATGGGGGCTTTGCTGGGACTTGGACTGGGGCATTTTCTCCACGCCTTTGTCATGAGCAAGATCCAGGTGGATATGATTGCCTTTGACGTAAGGGTCAAAGGGGTGAGTTTTTTATACAGTGCCCTGCTGACTTTTGCTTTTGCCTGGCTGGTAGATAAATTTATGGGACGCAGGCTGGAGGACATCAGCATGACGGAATCCTTAAAGAGCGTGGACTAGGGAGAAAAGAAAATGAAATTTGATATGCACTGCCATACGAAAGAGGGCTCTCCGGACGGAAAGGTGCCGGTAGAGGAATTTATTGACATACTGATGGAAAACGGCTATGACGGGATGCTGGTTACCGACCATGACTCCTATAACGGCTACCGGGCCTGGCGGCGAAATCCCGTCTGCCAGAGAAATCAGAATTTCACGGTGCTTAAGGGGATTGAATACGACACCATAGATGCCGGGCATATTCTGGTGATTATGCCGGAGGATGTAAAGCTTCCCATATTGGAGCTGCGGGGGCTGCCTGTGCAGTTCCTGATAAAAATCGTCCATAAGCACGGCGGCATTCTGGGGCCGGCCCATCCCTGCGGCGTGAAATATATGAGTATTTTTAATACCCGGAACCATCGGGACAGGCCGGAAATCATAGAGCAGTTTGATTTCATAGAGGGCTTTAACGCCTGTGAGGAGCAGGAGAGCAATGACAGGGCACAGGAGATTGCGGCAGAATACGGGAAACCGGCTTTTGGCGGCAGCGATGCCCACAAGCTGGACTGTATCGGCCTGGGTGCCACGGAATTCGCGGGAGAAATCACCACGGAGTCTGACCTGATCGCATTGGTAAAGGAAAAGGGGACACAGGCCTGCACCTGCGGCGGCAGCTACTATCAGCATACCACCAAACAGAAAATCGGCCGTCTCAACAGCGTGCTGGTGCATTCCTTCTGGCTCTACAACCATGTGGGAAGCATGTGGCGCTACCGGAGAAGGCATCTGGAATTAAAGAGGATGTATATCCGGATCCGGTAAGTGTTACAAAAATATTGCAATATTAACGACTCTTATACAGTAATTCATAAATTCTTAAGGTTCATTCGGTATATCCTGTGCTATAATGTTCAATGTGCAGTGGGCTGCACGTTGAACATTTTTTTGAAAAAAAGGAGTGTTGTGTTTATGAAAAACAGGTTCAGAAAGATATTGGCAGCGGGACTTGCAGTGCTGACTGCGGTTTCCCTTGCCGCCTGCGGCGGAGGGGAGGGAAAGGACAATGTGGCATCAGGGGACGAATTTGTCTATGTGCCCAGTTATGTATCCCTTGACGATGACAGAATGTCAAATCCCACCCTTGAGAATGGGAAGCTGTATTATACCGTCTACAACTGGGATGAGGAAACGGGGAGCAGCCAGACCATGTATTGCTATGATGTGGCTGCCGGAACCTCACAGGAAGTGAAGCTGGACCGGGGGGAAGCGCCCGAGGATGCGAATCCTAACAGGATAACGGCCGATTCGGAGGGCAATCTGTACGTGGTCTGGGAGCTGAATGCCTGGGATGAATTTGATAACTACACCAGACAGGTGATGCTGGCCAAATATGATGCGTCCGGCACCATCCTGTATTTCCGGGATATTACGGACGACGTGAGCGAAGACGGCCAGGCCGGTTACATACAGTATATGGCTGCGGACAGCGAGGGCCGGGCTTACCTGGTGTTTGACGGTAAGATCTGTCTCTTTGACGGCGAGGGAAAAGCCGCGGGAAAGGTGGAACTGAACGATACTTATATTCAGTGTGCCGCCAGAGGCAGGGACGGAAAGGTATATGTTGCTTATTACAACTGGAACGGCACCGAGGGCGGCAATGTGCTGGCAGAGGTGGATTTTGCCGGCAGACAGCTGGGAACTTCGCATACCGTATCCGGTAACCTGAACAATATAGCGCCGGGCCTGGAGAAGGATTTCCTGCTGTATGACGGCAAGGGGTGCTATGAATATGACCTGGCAACCGACACTAGGGAGAAGCTGCTGAGCTGGCTGGACAGCGACATTAACGGGGATTATGTGGAAAAGGCCGGCGTCATGGACGGGAAGCTGACAGTGGTAATCCGGGACTGGGGAACGGGAAAGACGGAGCTGGCTTTCCTGAAAAAAACAAAGGCCTCGGAGCTGGCACAGAAGGAAGAGATTGTGGTGGGCGCGTTTACCATGTCCCAGGAGCTTAAGGCGGCTGCAGTGAATTTTAATAAAACCAGCGATAAATTTCATATTACCGTCAGGGAATATTACGATTACAACAGCGACATGGAATATAAGGACGCCATCACAAACATGAACAATGAAATTACCTCCGGTAAATGTCCTGACATCCTGGATCTTTCCAACAGTAATATCAAGGTGGCGGCACTGGCGGAGAAGGGAATCCTGGCGGATCTGAATTCCTTCCTGGACAGCAGCAGTGTTTTAAACAGGGACTCCTTTGTGGAAAGTGCTCTGAAGGCGTATACCTACGGGGATGTTCTGGTAGGCATTCCCAAGAATTTCATGCTCTCCTGCGTGGCGGCGAAAACCTCCCAGGTGGGGGACAGGATGGGCTGGTCCATGCAGGACATTATAGATTTTGCGGCGGAGCATCCCGATGCGGAGCTGATTGAGTATGCCAGCCAGGCAGAGATTCTAAGCATGTTCCTGATGTTCAACCAGGACAGCTTTATTGACTGGGGATCGGGCACCTGCAATTTTAACAGCGAGGAATTTAAAAAGATCCTGGAGTTTGCGGCGGGCTTCCCGGCGGAGTATAACTATGACGGAGAGCGGGTATCTACGCCCACCAAACTGGCTACCGGCAAGCTGCTGTTATACGGGGATTCCATCAGACAATGTGAGGATATACAGGTGGCGGAGGCCATGTTTAACGAACCGGTGACCTGGATCGGTTACCCTACCCTGGACGGCAGCATGGCCTGCCTGATGGACAGCAGCAGTGTCTACGGCATTACCGAAAAGTCCAAACAGAAAGAGGGGGCCTGGATCTTTCTGGAGAGCTTTTTAACCAATGAGGACGAGATGTTCTCCTGGGGCTTCTCCAGCCGGAAGGATAAGCTGGAGGAGGACATTGCGGAGGCCAGCAAGGTGGAGTATGTTACGGATGAAAACGGCGAGATCGTACTGGATGAGAACGGCGACCCCATTATATCGGGAATGGGCGGCTTTGGCTATGACGACTGGGAATATACCTACCATCCCTGTACGGAGGAGGAGATAGAGACCCTGCGGATGCTGATTGATGTGGCAATTCCGATGCCCTCCGGCGATGAGGAGGTGCTGAAGATTATCAGCGAGGAGGCGGATCCCTATTTCCAGGGCCAGAAGAGCCTGGATGAGGTAGTGGATACGATCCAGAGCAGGATGTCCATGTATGTAGGAGAGAACAGTTAATAATCAGGGGAATGCAAGGTGAATAGAAGAGTGAGCAGGAAAGAGGCAAAAGCGCCCATGGCAGCGCCTGCGGCGCACAGAAGGCAGAATATTGGGGCAAAGAAAAAAGCAGGGCAGAGGGGACAGCGGATTAAGACCACCAGGAGGGAGCGGAAGCTGAAGGTAAGCTCGGGGGCGTTTATTGCCCCCAGCTTCCTCGGTGTCCTGGCGTTCTTTATTCTGCCTTTTATCGTGGTAATCTGGTATTCTATGGTGGATAATCCGGTCAGTGCCAATTTCGTATTTTTAGATAATTTCAAGAACATCATCGCTAATTCCGCGTTTAAAAGGGCGGTACACAATACCTGGATGTTTTCGGTGGTGTCGGTGCCGCTGGCAGTGGTGCTGTCCCTGATCCTGGCTATCGTGCTGGAGTCGAAGATACCGTTTAAGAGCCAGTTCCGGACCTTTTTCTTAAGTCCGCTGATGGTGCCGGTGGCTTCCATCGTACTGATCTGGCAGGTGCTTTTTCATTATAACGGCGTCATTAACGAAATGCTGGGAAAGTTCGGCCTGGATAAAATCGACTGGATGAAATCCAAGTATGGGCTGGTGGTAGTGGCAATCCTGTTCCTGTGGAAGAACCTGGGCTACAATATGATTCTCTTCATGGCGGCCCTGGCCAGTATTCCCAAGGATATACTGGAGGTGGCGACGCTGGAGAGCGCCACTCCCTTCCAGACCTTTTTCTACATCAAGATCAGGTATCTGTCCTCCTCTCTGCTGTTTGTGACGATTATGTCATTAATCAGCTCCTTTAAGATTTTCAGGGAGATTTACCTGCTGACAGGGGATTATCCCACGGATACGGTGTACATGCTGCAGCATTTTATGAATAACAAGTTCCGAAATCTGGATTACCAGACCCTGTCCGCCGCGGCGATTCTGATGTCCCTGGTGATGATCGTGATTATCGGTGTTTTATTTATCGCAGAGGACAGGTTCGGAAAGGATGTGGAAGGATGAAAGAAAAACGGGTCATTTCCGGAAAGCAGGCTCTTTCCGAGAAGCAGGCTGTTCCCGGAAAGAGCAGAGCTGCCCGGAAGAAATTATATTCCAGGGTCAGGATTACTCTGGCCACTGTGGTGGCGGCGTTCTTTGCCGTGCTGTTTCTGGCGCCGATTGTGCTGACGATCACCAATTCCTTCATGACGTCGTCGGAGATTTCCGCCAATTACGGTTCGGTCTTTGCCACAAACAGCAGCGGAGGAAAGGTTTACATATCCGAGAAGGTGAATCTGAAGTTCATTCCAGATATGGTATCCTTCAGCCAGTATATCACGGTACTTTTCAAAAGTCCGGATTATCTGTTCAAGTTCTGGAATTCCGTGGTCCTGGTGGGGCCCATCGTGGTATTCCAGCTGATTGTTGCCTCCCTTGCGTCCTATGGCTTTGCCAGATACCGGGGCAGGCTGCGGGAGATTATATTTTTTGCTTATATTATATTGATGCTTATGCCTTATCAGGTGACGCTGGTGCCTAACTATCTGGTCAGCGACTGGCTCAACCTGCTGGATACCAACTGGGCGATCTGGCTGCCGGGAATCTTCTCACCCTTTGCGGTGTTCCTGCTGACCAAGTTCATGCGGCGTATCCCTACGTCGGTGATGGAGGCGGCCCAGATAGACGGGGCGGGGGAGTGGCAGATCTATAAGAAAATCTGTATGCCCCTCACCAAGGGCGCTATCTGCTCCGCGGCAATCCTGGTGTTTATCGATTACTGGAATATGGTGGAGCAGCCGCTGATTCTGCAGTCGGACGCGGAGAAGCATCCGCTGTCCGTGTTCCTGAATAAGATCAATTCGGGAGAAATCGGGCTGGCCTTCGCGGTGGCGACGATCTATATGGTGCCCAGCCTGCTGATCTTCCTTTACGGTGAGGATTATCTGGTGAACGGTATCACGTACCAGGGCGGGATTAAGGGTTAAGATTGTTTGTGCCGGAGAAGGCGGCATGTCGGGAAGTGTAATAAATAAAATTTATATATGAGGTAAGAGAGGGAAAGGAAATGAAAGAGAACGGAAAAAACAAAAGGGAATGGGTGAAGACGGCAGCCATCATCTTCTTGTCAGTGATGCTTGTGCTCACATTTTTCTCCCAGAGTATCATGAACTACTCCCTTCCGGAGGTGGCTACCAGCTACGCCCAGTCCGGCACCATTACGGCGAAAATCCGGGGTACCGGCGTGGTGGAGAGCGGAGACCCTTACGAGGTAAAGGTTACCGAGACCAGAAAGGTCTCCAGTGTTGCCGTCAAGGTGGGACAGACGGTACAGAAGGGAGACGTGCTTCTTTATCTGGAGGATGCGGAAAGCGACGAACTGAAGGAGGCTAAAAAGGCGCTGGAAGCGGCACAGGATGAATATGAGCTGATGCTGCTTACGGCGGAGATCACCTCCTCCAACATTTATTCCGCCACCGAGGGCGTGTCCGTTGATGTCTACCGCAAGCAGATTACCAACGCCCAGGCAGCGGTGAAGAAGGCGGAAGAAGCCAAGAAGGCGGCAGAGGAGGCCAAGAAGGCGGCAGATGCGGCAGTACCGTCGAACCCGGAGGGCGTATCCTATGAAGTGCTGGTGGGACAGATTGAGCAGGCTATTAAGGATCATGAAACACAGATTGCCTATGAGAGTTCCGATGCCGTCAAGGCGCAGGATGAGATAAACGTGAACAATAAGCAGAATGCGCTGAGCAATGCGGAAGCGGCGGTGGCAACGGCTGAGGAAAATTATAATGCGGCGGTGGAAAACGGCAGCGATGAGGAAACGGTAAACAATGCCTGGGCAGCGGTCTTAAACGCCCGGTCTATCCGGGACACGGCGCAGAACGAGTACAACCAGGCAGTGGCGGTAAAGGACGGCAGGCCTGTGACGGTGGCTAACCTGCAGGCAAACCTGGAGACCTGGAAGCTTCGGTTATACAATCTTCAGAAGGACCAGACAGCGGCTACCACCACTACGGATGCCGGCAAGAAGGCAGCAGAAGAAGCGCTGGCAGCGGCTGCCGCGGATCTGGAGACGAAGGAGGCCGAGCTGAAGGCTCTGGTGGATAACATTGCCAATGTTATCAAGCTGGAGCAGTTGTTGGATAAGATCGACGATGCCCAGAAGACCGTGGATGAGCTGACCGAAAAGTCGGTGAATGCCACCGTTACTGCGGACATAGCCGGTACGGTGACCCAGGTTAACGTAACCGCAGGAAACAACACCTCTGCGGCTACGCCGGTAGTGGTGCTGCAGCCGGAGGGAGCGGGATACACCCTGAGCTTTTCCGTGACCAATGAGCAGGCCAAGCGCCTTGCGGTAGGGGATAAGGCGGATCTGGTGAATGCCTGGAGATATGATGAGGTGGAGGTGACTCTGGCCAGCATCAAGCCGGATAAGCAGGATCCCGGCCAGAAGAAGCAGCTGACCTTTAACGTGACGGGAAATGTTACGGCAGGGCAGAGCTTTTCCGTATCCGTGGGCCAAAAGAGTGCCAATTATGACATCATAGTTCCCAACAGTGCCATTCGCGAGGACAGTAACGGTAAGTTTGTCCTGATCGTGGAGAGCAAGCCCAGCCCCCTGGGGAACCGCTATATGGCTACCCGTGTGGATGTGGAGGTGCTGGCCAGCGATGATACCCAGTCTGCAGTCAGCGGCGCGTTAAACGGATACGAGTATGTGATTACCACGGCTAACAAGCCTGTGGAGGCCGGTAAGCTGGTGAGGATGCCGGAATGACAATTAATTTATCAGGGAAATGAGGCAGGCAATGAAGAAATTAGTATTAGGAATCAGCGGAGGCGTATCTTTTCTGATCTTCCTGATCCTGCTCTTTGTGTCTCGTGGTCTGGGAGAAGCGCAGGAATCCCAGACCATGGCGGAACGGTGGAGCGAGGAGAAGGATGTAGCCCAGATCAGCTGTTTCTTTTCCGTGAATGCCGGGATCACGGAGGATCGGATCATAGAATTTGAGCATTCCGTTGACGGGGCCCTGACAGATGCTTCCGTGATACAGGAATCGGAGAATCCCAGTGCAAGGCTGTGGGCGGACGCATACAGCGCGGACGGGCAGATCACTCTGTCCAGCGACAAATCCACCGTTACGGCGGATGCCATTGGCATCGGCGGGGATTTCTTTCTCTTTCATCCGCTGAAGCTGCTTTCCGGCTCTTACTTTTCGGGGAATGATCTGATGCAGGATTACTGCATTATTGACCAGGATGCCGCCTGGCAGCTGTTCGGATCCAGTAATGTGGCCGGGATGACGGTAAATATCGGAGGGATTCCCCATATAGTTGCCGGTGTGGTGGAGAGACCGTCGGGAAGGCTGGAGGAAGCCGCAGGGCTGGACAGTACCCTTGTTTACGTTTCCTATCAGACTCTGAATGAGCTGGGGAACTGTAACGGGCTCAATCACTTTGAAATCATCATGCCGAACCCGGTTACGGGCTTTGCGGAGAAGCTTGTCCGGGAAAAGCTGGGGACCTCTGAGAAAGAGACGGAGGTACTGGAAAATACTTCCCGCTATTCCCTTGTCTCCAGGCTGAAGAAGATTACCGAATTCGGTACCCGCTCCATGAACGGCAGGGCCATAATCTATCCTTACTGGGAGAATATTGCCAGAGGCTATGAGGATATTCTGGCAGTCATTATGCTGTTCGAGCTATTGTTTCTGCTGTATGTAGTGGTGCTGGCACTGGTATCCTTCGGCATCTGGTGGAAACATAAGGGATGGACGCTCAGGAGTGTGTGGCTGTTTGTGAAGGATAAGGCGGAGCGGGCAGTGGAGAAGCTTCGGGCAAGGCGTCTGGAAAGAAAGCGGAGAAAGGCGGCCGGACCCGGGGAGAAGCCGGCGAAGAAGGAAAAGCCGGTTCGGAAAGAGAAGCGCATGAAAAAAGAGAAGCCGCCGAAGGAGAAAAAGGTCCGCAGGAAAAAGAAATCATCCGACAAAGAATCAGAGGGGACGTCGTCGGAGCTTTAGCCCGGAGGCCGGAGGGCCGGCCCGGGATTGAAAGCCGCAGCATACTGCGGCAGGGAGGTTAGTATGAAAAAAGGATTTGGAAAAAGGTGCCTGACGCTGGGGCTGGTTCTGGCCGGGGCCGTGGGACTGTGTGCCTGCGGCGGAGGCGGGGGAAATGAGGCGGATCCTGCCCTTGCAAAGGAAAACGTCTACAGAATTCAGAATATTGAGCTGCCGGAGCTGTACGATCCGCAGAACGGCGAGATGAGGGTTATGTCTTCCGCATACAGGGACGGCAGGGTTAATCTGCTGGTCAGGATTACCGATTGGAGCGTCTCCTTTGAGGATAATGATTACCGTCTGATTTCCATGAACGGGGACGGAAGCGACGTTTCGGTGGTAAAGCTGGAAATTCCCGGCCTGGACAATGAGGATAACCAGGGAAACGGATCATCAAATATCGGTATAATGCCCAGAGTATCGGCCGGCGGGGCAGTATCCGTCGCGACAAGGGAGACCGGCAGGGCGGTAGCCAGCGAGGAGGATACCGGGACACCCGACGGAGAAGAAGAGGACGGCACCGGGACACCTGACGGGGAAGAAGAGGAC
>CAJTKW010000076.1:17895-20113 GCA_910577035.1 uncultured Acetatifactor sp. | reverse complement strand
GAAGGCCGGGAACAGCGGATGCCCTGCCTGTCTCTGATAAGCCGCCTCCCGCTCCAGCAGCTCCCCCCGCCCACTCACCTTGCAGGCATATTTCCTCCCGGCCCGGTCCTCCGCCAGATACACCCGGGCAAAGGCCCCGTTTCCCAGAAGCCTTACAAACCGATATTCTTTTCCCGGATTCCATGTCACCTGCTGCTCTCCTCCCTTCCAATCACCAGAATGGCTCCGGCTGTTCCCCCGCCGGGCCTGCCGCTTGTCCTGCCGCTGCCTGCCCTGCCGCTGTCTGCCTTGCCGCTGCCTGCCCTGCTGCTGCCTGCCCTGCTGCTGTCTGCCCTGCTGTCGTCTGCCTTGCCGCCGCCTGCCCTGCCGCCGCCTGCCCTGCCGCCGCCTGCAGCAAGCTCCTTCAGACGCCGCTCCGCCTGGTCTGCCGTCCTGATCTCCTGCAGGCACAGTGCTTCTCCCAGGCGCTTTTCTTCCAAATCCCCCAAAAAGGAATCCTCTGCCAGAAGCAGGCCGGCTCCCGGCTCCAGGCAGCCGCGAAACTCCCCCGGCAGCCGGACGGCCTTCCCCCTTCCCCAAAGGGTGCTGAGAAGATATAGATTGTGCCCGCCTCCCAGGGCCAGGATTTCTCCGCCGATGCCCAGGAGCAGTGACAGCCTGCAGCCCTCACGGTCTGCCCCGATTTCCGCCAGCAGGGGAGGCAGCTCCGCTTCCAGCCGGCCCATCCACGGAACCGGCCTTCTTGCCGCCTTGTGCCAGCAGACCGTCCGGCACCAGTCCAGAAGACGTCCCGTCACGGCAGGGCGCATCCCTCCGTCCCCCTCTCCCTCCTCAGTACAAAGACATGCCAGGCAGACCGGTGTCTGTCCGCATAAATAATGCTGCAGCAGGAGAGAGCATCCGCTGCCCTCCCCCTGCCGTCTGTAATAAGTTGTCAGATATTCCATGAAAAATGTCCTCGACCATTATCACTTTACAAAGATGTTCACCAGATCGTTAAAGAAAATAAATACCATCAGAACCATAAAGAATACAAGACCAATAAAATGAACAATACCTTCCTTCTCCGGAGACACCGGCTTTCCCCGGATCACCTCAATCAGCAGAAATACAAGCCTTCCGCCGTCCAGTGCCGGAATCGGCAGCAGATTCAGAATTCCCAGATTTACCGAAAGCATCAGGGTAATGTTCAGCATATTCAGGAGCACGCTTTGCCATCCGTACTCCTTGGATGCTTCATAGGTAGCTCCCACCACGTTCACCGCAATCCCCACCGGGCCTGCCACATCCTTTCTGGACACCTGGCCCCGAAGCAGCATTCCCAGACTCATATAGGTCATCTTCACCGTGTAACGCATCTCATACCAGGCATATTTCAGACATTGCAGCCCCTTGGGCTGTATGAGGTCAGGATTCCTGATGCCCAGAAGATAATAGCCGTATTCCTCGTCATATTGAGGTGTCAGCAACGCGGTATGCCGTTCTCCGTCCCGCTCATACACCACCTCTATGTCCCCTCCCTGGTAAGCCAGCTGCATATACAGGGAAATTTCCCTGAAAAGCTTGACCTTCTCCCCGTTCAGGGAGATGATTCTGTCCCCGTCCTGCAGCCCAGCTTCCCAGGCGCCGCTTCCTGCCGTTACCTCGGCGGCTACCGGTTCCTGGATTACGCTCATGTTCGACATAATCAGGGCAATGATAAAGGCCAGAATCATATTGAACAGAGGACCTGCCGCCACCGTAGCAATCCGGGCCCATACACCTGCCTTCAGGAAGGAACCGGGCCCCGGCTCTCTCATGTCCCCGCCTTCGTCATCTTTATCCGCCACGCCGTCCTCGCCTTCAAACATACAGGCACCGCCGATGGGAAACAGTTTCAGGGAATATTTGGTATTTCCTTTTTTACGGGAGATGATGTTGGGCCCCATGCCCACCGAAAATTCCACCACATGTATGCCATTGGCCTTGGCAATCAGGAAATGTCCGAATTCATGGGCTATGACTACCACACTGAAAATGACAATAAATAAAATCAATGTTACCATTTACCGCTTCATCCTTCCTGCAATAAATTCATACGTCTCCGCTTCCGCCTCCAGAACAGCCTCCACCCCCGGATCCGGAATCGGCCTGTGGGACTCCATGGCCTCCCCGATCAGCTCCGGGATCTGCAGATATTCTATCTTTCTCTCCAGAAACAGCGCCACTGCCTTTTCAT
>CAJTKW010000076.1:7243-17885 GCA_910577035.1 uncultured Acetatifactor sp. | reverse complement strand
CCAAAGCCCACTGAATAATTTCTGGGATTTGCAAAAACTGGATTTTCCTGTCTAAAAACAGCTGGACAGCCTTTTCATTGGCAGCATTATATACCGTAGGCATACTCCCGCCAAGACGGGCCGCCCGATAGGCCAGCGCCAGCCCCGGAAAGGTATCCGTATCCGGCCTTTCAAAGGTCAGGCTGCCCAGCGCAAAGAAATCCACCCGTTTCCCGTCCATTGGCCTCCTGTCCGGATAAAACAGAGCGTATTGGATCGGAAGCTTCATATCCGGCGTCCCCATCTGGGCAATCACTGCGCCATCCACATACTGCACCGCGGAATGGATAATGCTCTGGGGATGCACCACCACCTGGATCCTGTCAGGCTCCACCCCAAACAGCCACCTTGCCTCCATAACCTCCAGCCCCTTATTCACCAGCGTAGAGGAATCAACGGTAATCTTATGTCCCATGACCCAGTTGGGATGCTTCAGGGCATCCTCCACCCGAATCTGCCTCAGCTGCTCCCTGTTCCTGCCCCGAAAAGGCCCGCCGGATGCGGTCAGCAGAATTTTTTCTATTCTTTCCGCGGGCTCTCCGTTCAGGGATTGAAAGATCGCGCTGTGCTCGCTGTCCACGGGCAAAACCCTCACCCCGCATTCCTGTGCCAGCGGCATAATGATATGCCCGGCAGTCACCAGCGTCTCCTTGTTGGCAAGCGCAATATCCTTACCGGCCCTGATGGCTGCAATCGTGGGCCTGATACCGATCATTCCCACGATTGCCGTCACCAATACCTGACTTTCCGGAAAAACTGCAGCTTCCAGCAATCCCTCCATACCCGTAACGACCTTCACGTCTACGTCCCTGACCCGCTGCCGCAGATCTCCTGCAGCCTCCGGACTCCACATGCACACCAATGCCGGATGAAATTCCCGGATCTGTCGTTCCATTTTTTCCACGCTGCTGCCTGCAGCCAGGGCTGCCACCTGCAGCTCCGGATTGGCACGCACCACCTCCAGCGTCTGAGTACCGATAGAACCGGTAGAACCTAAAACTGCTATTTTCTTCATAGGTATACCCCTTTCCCTACCCCTTTAACAGAAAAACAATCAGGAAATAAGTCAGCGGAGCCGTCACGATAACACTGTCAAAGCGGTCCATAATCCCTCCATGGCCCGGAATCAGCTTTCCATAGTCCTTGATATTCTTATTGCGCTTTATGGCGGAAGCCGCCAGATCCCCTGCCATACTTGTGACGCCGCCAAGTCCGCAGATCAGCCCAATCAGGCAGATGGTACCCGCATCCCTCACTCCCAGGCAGACCACGTAGACTGCGCCGATCAAAGCCGCCCCTGCCACGCCGCCGATACATCCCGCCAGCGTCTTCTTCGGGCTGAGCAGGGGAAATACCTTCCTTTTACCCGCCAGCTTTCCCACACAGTAAGCACAGGTATCGCATCCCCAGGCACTGATCAGGATCAGCCATACCAGCAGGATTCCGTCCTTGTACATCCGGGTCAGTTCAATAAAGGACAGCATCACCGGCGCATACAGGAAGGAAAAGATTGCTGCCATAACGGGTTCCGCCTGAAATTTCGGGAACGCCAGCACATAGACAAACAATTCCCCCAGAAACAGGAACACTGTACAAAACAGCATATAAAAGATTCTCCCGCCCTCCAGCACCTCCATGTCCCGGAGCAGAAGCAGCCCGTAATAAAGCGTAATGGCGGCAATTCCCACGATTTCCGGCGCATTGACGCCTTTTTTCCCCCCGTCTCTGACACCCAGAGCCTTAGTAAGCTCCAGGTAGCCGATCAGGGATATGGTATACAGGACTACCGGCAGCAGCGGCGGCCCCACCCAAAACGACGCAAATGCGATCACCAGCAGCACCGCGCCGCTTATAAGCCTGGTCAGAAACATAAGGTCATTCCTCCTTCACTCTGCCGAATCTTCTGTCTCTATGATTATATGCCTCGACAGCTTTTATCAATTCTTCCTTCGTAAAATCAGGCCAGGGCACAGGGGTAAAATAAAATTCCGTGTATGCCAGCTGCCACAGGAGAAAATTGGAAATCCTCTGCTCGCCGCAGGTGCGTATCAGCAGGTCAGGATCCGGAATCCCTTCCGTATCCAGAAAGCTGCAGAATTTCTCCTCCGTGATCTCCCCCGGGTCCAGATCTCCTTTTTTCACGTCTGTAAGCATCTTCCTGATTCCCCGGAGAATCTCGTCCCTGCCGCCGTAATTAATGGCTATTTGAAAATGCAGGCCGTCATTTTCTTTTGTCGCTGCCTCCAGCTCCTCAATCCGTGTGCGGATGTCCTCGTCCAGACGGGATTTTTCCCCCAGGACCCGCACGCACATACGGTTCTTTTTTGCCGTCTGCAGACAGGTCTTCATATAATTGCGCAAAAGCTTCATCAGGGCATCCACTTCATCCTGGGGCCTGTTCCAGTTCTCCGTGGAAAAGGCATAAACCGTCAGGTACTGAATTCCCATCTTATAGGCTTCCTCACAGATGACCTCCACTGTCTTGGCACCCTGGACATGCCCGTAATTGCGGGGCATTCCCTTGGCTTTGGCCCAGCGTCCGTTTCCGTCCAGAATAATTGCCACATGCCGCGGCATCTTCATATTTTCTCCCATACAGTTCCTTTCAGCATATTAGCTTTGCTCAGCACAAAGGGGGAGCGGAAACACTTCCACTCCCCCGCATCTTTTTCTTCACGCTATACGGTCAGAATCTCCTTGGACTTGCTCTCCATCAGAGCATCAATGTCCTTTACAAATTTATCGGTAAGCTTCTGAAGCTCTTCCTCCAGCTGCTTGATTTCATCCTCGGAGACCTCCGACTTAGCCAGTTTCTTAAAGGCATCGTTCCCGTCACGGCGGATATTGCGAACCGCCACCTTACCGTCCTCAGCCTTCTTCTTTATATCCTTTACCAGGTCCTTCCTGCGTTCTTCTGTCAATTCAGGAAATACCAGGCGGATCACGTTGCCGTCATTGGTAGGATGAATGCCAATGTCCGAAACCAGGATTGCTTTCTCTATCTCTTTAAGTAACGACTTTTCCCACGGGGCGATCTGAATGATACGCGCCTCAGGCACGGTTACATTCCCCACCTGCTGAATCGGCGTCGGCGTCCCGTAATAGTTCACCCGCAGCTTATCCAGTACATGAGGATTGGCGCGTCCTGCACGAATAGCCGCATAATCAGCCTCAAGGAACTCAAAAGCCTTTTTCATCTTATCTTCATACTGCTGTAATCTGGAATCCATATCTATCCTCTCCTTACGCTCAGAAATCTGTCTGCACATTCCGATTGCGGCACAGCACTCTAGCTGCAGTTCACCTTAGTGCCGGTAAATCTGCCCTTCACCGCATTGACAATGCTGTTCTTTTCGTTCAGCCCAAACACCCACATCGGCATATGGTTATCCCGGGCCAAAATCGACGCGGTCATATCCACCACCTGAAGATTCTTTTCGATCACCTCATCGATGGAAACCTCCGTATACTTCTTCGCAGCAGGATTTTTACCCGGATCGTCATCGTATACGCCGTCAATAGACTTTGCCAGCAGGATTACCTCCGCCTCTACCTCGATGGCGCGCAGCACCACACCCGTATCCGTGGAAAAGTAAGGATGTCCTGTCCCGCCTGCGAAAAAGACCACCTGTCCCTGCCCAAAGTACTTCTCTGCTCTGTCCTTCGAAAAAAGCTTCGTAAAGGAGCCGCAGGCAAACGGAGTCAGAATGCTGGTCTTCATCCCTATAGAACGAAATATCTCGGACACATAAATACAGTTCATCACCGTGGCCAGCATACCGATCTGGTCCGCCTTGGTACGGTCGATATTCTCACTGGTCCTGCCTCTCCAGAAATTCCCTCCGCCAGTGACGATCCCTACCTGAATACCGTCGTCCACCAGCTGTTTCACCTGCAGGGCAACATCCTTCACCGTCGCCTCGTCAAACCCTGTCTTCCTGTCCCCTGCCAGTGCTTCGCCGCTGAGCTTTAACAACATTCTACGCATATCCCAACCATGCCCTTTCCGCAGACCCCCGCCTGTAAGACTTATTTATCGCTCTGCTTTGTCCGCGGCTTCCGTACGGGTTCCGGCTTGTATTCCTCGAAGAAGGAAGTAGGGCTGACATCCGCGTAGCACTGGGAGCACATACCTTCGATCACCGCACCGTTGTTGATCTGTACGGACTTGGACTTGATATTGCCCATGACGATAGCGGAAGCGTCCAGAATGACGGGCCCCTTCACGTCAATGTCACCCTTGACCGCACCTGCAACGGCCGCGCTGGTCGCCGAAATGTTGCCGATAATCACCGAGCTTGCACCGATCTTGACAGCGCCCTCACTCACGATCTCACCGTTAATCTTTGCACTCTCCGCATAGATCTCCGCCGCCTTTGAATTGCCGTTTACATGCCCCGTGATGTTTAACTTGCCCAGTGCGTCGATATTTCCGTTCACCGTTCCGATTACGTCTACAGAACCCTGTGTGGAAAGGTCACCCGTAATCGTCATTCCCTCCGTAATGACAGAAGTCTCATCCGACACCACCTGATCTCTTTCCAGTTCCATATCACCCATATCCATTTCTTCCTCTTCTCCTTTACTCTCTTCCATTATTATAGTTTCACTCTGCATCTCTTCCTGCCGTGCTTCGGGCTCCTCACTGCCTTCCGGATTTTCTCCCATCATTTCCGCCAGCAGCTGCTCCATCTCCCCGTCAATGTCGGAGCCTTCCCGGGAAACAGCGTCCGCCTCCGATGCCCCGCCGCCTGCATTATCCTGCCATACAGGCGTCTCCTCCGGTACGGCAATGTCTTCCGTGGCATCCTGCCATGCCGGCGTCTCCTCCGGTACGGCAATGCCTTCCGTGGCATCCTGCCATACAGGCGTCTCCTCCGGTACGGCAATGCCTTCCGTGACATCCTGCCATACAGGCGTCTCCTCCGGTACGGCAATGCCTTCCGTGGCATCCTGCCATACAGGCGTCTCCTCCGGTACGGCAATGCCTTCCCCGCCGTCCTGCCATGCCGGCGTCTCCTCCGGTGAGGTAAACTCCGATTCCATTTCCTCGGTGAATGGAATATCATCAATGTTCTTCAACATCTCGTCCAGAGAAATCCCCGATTCGTCTGTCGGCTCGTCCGCCTTGTTCTTCCCGTCCTCCGGCATCAATTCATTGACCGCCTGAGACAGGTCTTCCTTTAAGTCTGAGAAAAAACCCATTGTAAGTCAAACCTCCATTCATTCATTGGTCACCGGCCGTTTCTTCCCGGCGTTGTATATGTTGAACCAGCTCTGTATCTTCTGTAATCGGCAGAATCACCGTGTCATCCAGAGCCAGAATATTCTCGATAACAGCAGGCAGCGCCTCCACCGTGGTCGATTTGGCAGCGGAATCGTGCATCAGGATCACCGAGGTTTCAAACCTCTCTATATCCGCAGTACAGTTCTCCACCAGCGTATCCGTGGAAAGCAGCCTGCTTCCGCCGTCCCCCGAAGAAATGTTCCAGTCAAAGAACCTCACTCCCCGGGTATCAAGATAATCGGCAAACTCCTGCATATCCACACGGCTGACCGAATTGGAGCTTCCTCCCGGAAAACGGTATACCGTACTTTCCACGCCGGTAGCCTCGTACACGTAATTCCGGATCTTTTCATAATCCGCCGCAAAATCCTCCGGTGACCGATAGATCTCCGAGTACTTGTGGCTGTACGAGTGCATGCCCAGAGTATGCCCTCTGTCAACGATGTCCTGCAGGGACTTCCTGGCAGAGTCACTTTCCTTTCCCACTACGAAAAAGGTTGCCTTGACCTCATATTGATCGAGAATATCCAGAATATCTTCCGTATACTTGCTGGGGCCATCGTCGAAGGTCAGGTACACCTTATGAGCGGCAGTGATCTCTTCCGATCCTTCGGACTCCTCCCTCCGGGCTTCCTCTTCCCTTCCGTCCGTCTCCTGCGGTGGGTCGGCTGACTGCGCGTCCTCCTCCCCGCCGGTTCCATTATCCTGGGGCTGTGTAAGCTCCTGCCCTTCCAATCTGTGCTCTGCGTTTCCCGTGACCGCACTGCCGGTACCGGTCAGCAATGCACTGCCGGCCAGCTCGTCCAGCCTTTCCTCCTGCCCGGACACGATATTTGTCAGCGTCTCCACCTGTACGATCAGCTCGTTCAGGGTCTTGTCCATACTTTGCACACGCTCCAGCAGGATAAAACACAACACGACAGGAAGCAGAATAAGCAGCACCGCTGTCAGAATAATGCACCTTTTCAGCATTTGTATACGCTGTCGTCTGGCGGCAGCCGTAAAATTATTGTCGTCCGCCATAATACCATCCATTCTGTTTTCACTTTCAGAGATTAGTATAGCATATTCCCGCTTTTTCGAAAAGCATAAAATAAAATTTTTATAACTATCCCTGTTTTTCAAGACTCTTGCAGGATTTTTCGGGATATGCTACAATGAACCCGGCGCACAGCCGGAAAGGAAAAAGATACTTATGAGCTTTGAATTTATCAGAAAACTGCCCACCCCCGCCGAAATCAAGGAACAGTTTCCGCTGCCCGGGGAGCTGGCAAAAATAAAGGAAAAACGGGATGCCGAAATCAGGGACGTCCTCACCGGCAGGAGCGATAAATTCCTGGTCATCATCGGCCCCTGCTCCGCAGACAATGAAACCGCCGTCTGCGACTATGTGTCCCGTCTCGCCAAAATCAACGAAAGAGTCAGCGACAAATTGATCCTGATTCCCAGGATTTATACAAATAAGCCCCGCACTACCGGCGAGGGATACAAGGGTATGGTACACCAGCCGGATCCCGAGGGAAAGCCTGACTTTCTCGCCGGACTGATTGCCATGCGGAAAATGCACATCCGTGCCATCCAGGAAACGGGACTGACTGCCGCGGACGAAATGCTCTACCCCGAAAACTGGCGCTACCTGTCGGACATTCTCTCTTATGTGGCCATCGGCGCGCGATCCGTGGAAGATCAGCAGCACCGCCTGACGGTCAGCGGGTTCGACGTGGCGGCAGGCATGAAAAATCCCACCAGCGGGGACCTGTCCGTAATGTTGAACTCCGTCTACGCCGCCCAGCATCCCCATTCCTTCATATACCGGGGCTGGGAGGTCAATACCACCGGCAATGACCTGACCCACACCGTGCTGCGGGGAGCCACCAACAAGCACGGCAACAATATACCCAACTATCACTATGAAGATCTGAACCTGCTGCTTACGATGTATGACAAAATGGATCTGAAAAACCCTGCGTGTATCATCGATGCCAACCACTCCAATTCCGGCAAACAGCATGAGCAGCAGGTCAGAATTGTCAAGGAAGTCATGCACAGCCGTAAGCTGAACGCAGACATTCATAAACTGGTAAAAGGTGTTATGATAGAAAGCTATATTGAGGAGGGCTGCCAGAAGGTAGGCGGCGGCATTTACGGAAAGTCCATCACCGATCCCTGCCTGGGCTGGGAAGCGTCCGAGAAGCTGATCTACGATATTGCGGAATATGAATGAGGCCGGCCATGGTATACGAAATTACGGACACTTCCCGTTTTCTTCCCCTTTTCCGCGGCTGGGAGGAAACCATGATATACACCTGCCTGCAGGGAATTATGGGCAAACTCTACAGTTCAGAGTTGCCCTACAGTTCCGGGCTGCCCTGCGCTCCGGAACCTGCCTGTAGTCCAGAGCCTGCCTGCACTCCGGAACCGCTTTGCAGCACAGAGCCCCCCGTATCCGCCATGGCTGTTCTGGGAGATTTCACTTTCTTTGCCGGACAGGTCAGCAGGGAACTGATCGCCTTTAAGCCGGAGGGCTGTACAAAGGATTTCATGATTATGGTAGGCCAAAACAAAGACTGGCAGAATGCCATTGTCGAATACTATGGCCCGAAGGCCCGGGTGGTTTCCCGCTACGCCTTCAAAAAGGAACCCGAGGCTTTCGACCGAAAAGCTCTGGAAGCGGCTGCAGCTTCCCTGCCTCCCGGCTTATCCATGGATCTGATCGACGAACCCCTTTATCATCTGTGCAGGTCCCGGACATGGAGCCTTGACCTGGTCTCACAGTTTCACGACTATGAAGAATACCGCCGTCTGGGGCTTGGCGTGGTGATCCGCAAAGAAGGGGAAATAGTCTCCGGTGCTTCCTCTTACTCCAGATACCGGGACGGGATCGAAATCGAGATCGATACCAGGGAAGACCACCGGCGGCAGGGCCTGGCATATATATGCGGCGCCCGGCTGATCCTGGAATGTCTGAACAGAGGCCTTTACCCCAGCTGGGATGCCCAAAATCCCGGCTCTGCTGCATTGGCCGGTAAACTGGGCTATCACTTCAGCCACACTTATACGGCGGTGGAAATTACCGGTTACTGATCTTCCATGATACCGTGTGAGATCTAAAACCATATCAGAATATTTTCAGATACCCCAGCAGCAACACCGGATTTACATAGCTTTCCAGAAAGCAGCCTGCCGTAACTACTGCACCAATCACTCCCAGCCAGCCCAGCTTCCGGATCACAAAGCTCCTTCCCACTGCCTCTGTGCCGGAGCTTCTGGAATAAATTCCCCGGTACAGATCCTCACACCATCCCAGCATCAGCAGGACGGCCGGGATAAACAGCAAATACTGCGGAAACATCCCTGTTCCTGCCAGCACCAGCCCCTTCAGCCCATAACGCAGGACAAGGGCAGACACATAGGTTCCCAAAGACATGCCGCCCCAGGCCGCCGCCCCTACACAGACGGCATACCCCAGGTAAGTGGTGGCCATAACAGCTGCCGCCAGCATTAATAACATTCGTTTTCTTAAAACATAGTAAAAAAGCGCATTGCTGTCTACGGTCATATGCTTCATCCCTGATAAAATATATTTATCAAACAGGCCCGTATCCTCCAGAAACGAACTCTTCCCTATACTTATGGCCAGAATACCGGTCAGTATTCCGACGCAGAACACCGGAAGCAGCTTTCTGCTCCCGGTGGGTATATGCTTTCCTGCGATCTGCAACTTTGCGCCCACCTTTCTCCGGTAAGGCACTCTGCTGGCTGTCCGTTCCCTGCAGGATTCCAGATTATATTCATGCCCTCGCCGGTTACTCCATCTCTATGCGGCGGGCTTTCCACTTATGTGCCATATGTCCAAAACATTGGTTCCCTACAGCAATTCCCAGAGCGTGCCATACGCCAGGCTGCTCTCTCAGGCAAATCGTGCGGCATAAGTCAGGATTCCGCAGATTGTCTTGGAATCCTGAATTTTACAGTCGAAAATCATCTTTTTCAGCTCTTCCAGATCACAGGCCTCCACGTTCAGATACTCATCCTCATCCAGATGCTGTCTGCCCGGCTTCAGATCCCTGGCAAGGTAAATGTCTATTTTCTCATTGCAGAAAGCCACTGTAGTGTAAATAGAGTTAATCAGCTCCAGCCTGCCGCAAATGTAGCCTGTCTCTTCCTCCAGCTCTCTGCGGGCAGCGGTCTCCGTAGGCTCCTCCCTTCCGTTCAGGCCCCCCGCCGGAATCTCCAGCGTCTCCCTCTCCAGGGCATTCCGGTACTGACGCACCATCAGCAATTTTCCGTCCTCTCTGACAGCCACCACGGCAGCCGCCCCCTTGTGGTCGATCAGATCCCACTTTGCGGTATTTCCGTTGGGGATCAGCATGGTATCCCGATAATAGTCAATGATAGCCCCTCTGGCCACCAGCTCTCTGTTTAATCTCTTATATTCTTCCATAGAAAACACCTTTCTCCGCCGCACCGCCGGATTACAGCCTTATTCCTGCAGCAGCTTCTCCACACTTACCAGCTTTACACAGAGTACAAACAGCTCCGTAGCCATGGCCATCTCCTCCGGTGTAGGGAAGGACGGCGCTATACGGATATTGCTGTCCCGCGGATCCTTTCCGTAAGGATAAGTAGCTCCGGCACCGGTCAACGTCACACCTGCCTCCTTACATTTTGCGACAATTGCCTTTGCGCAGCCTTCCATGGCGTCAAAGGAAATAAAATAACCGCCGTTAGGTTTTGTCCAGGTACCTATTTCCAGGCCCCCCAGCTCTCTCTCAAGAGTCTCTTCCACGGCTTCGAACTTAGGACGCATCAATGCCGCATGCTTTCTCATATGTTCCCTGATTCCGTCAATATTTTTAAAATAACGGGCGTGACGAAGCTGATTTATCTTGTCATAGCCAATGGTCTGAATGGTCAGGGACTTCTTAATACATTCCAGGTTCCCCTTGGAAGAGGCAATGGCGGCTACCCCCGAACCGGAAAAGCTGATCTTTGAGGTGGAGGCAAATTCATATACCATATCGGGATTACCCGCCTTTTCGCATTCGCCCAGAATCTCAAGAATCTTATCCTGCCGCTCCTCCTCGTCGTAGAGATGGTGGACTGCATAAGCATTATCCCAGAAAATGCGGAAATCCTTTGCTGCCGGCTTCAGATTTGCAAATCTTCTCACCGTCTCATCGGAGTACGTATACCCCTGGGGATTGGAATACTTAGGTACACACCAGATACCCTTGATACTTCCGTCTTCCGCCACCAGCTTTTCTACCATGTCCATATCCGGCCCCTGGGGCGTCATGGGCACGGTAATCATCT
>CAJTKW010000076.1:0-7198 GCA_910577035.1 uncultured Acetatifactor sp. | reverse complement strand
CCAGGGAGTGTTCCCCATGACACCGTGAGTCATGGCACTGGACACGGCGTCGTACATGACATTCAGGCTGGCATTCCCATAAATAATCACATTTTCCATAGAAACACCCATAATGTCCGCCATCATCTGCTTGGCTTCATCCAGGCCGTCCAGCACACCGTAGTTGCGCACATCCACCCCGTTCATGCTCTTCATATCGCTCTTTGAGTTGAAGACATCAAAAATATCCATTCCCATATCCAGCTGGGCCACGGAAGGCTTCCTCTGGACATATCCAGTTTCAATCCCTTTCCTTTTGCCACCTCAAAATCCCTGTCCAGCCGTTCCTTCAATGACAGCAGCTCTTCTTTGCTCAATTCCCGGTATGCTTTCATAACGCCTCCTCGTACTTACCTTTCTATCCATGCAGCTCCGCAGGCAGTCCCTGTCGCAGTCCCTCACTTCAGGCAGTCCCTCTCTTCTGACAACCCCCTGCACTGGTACGCTCTTCCCACTGCATTTTCTCTGCCGGCATGGATTATTGTATACAATCATACAATTTGCTTGCACTATCATACTACAAGATACCGGATAGCACAAGAGCGAATTTGAAAAAATCATAAAAACTGCCGCTTCCCGAACATGAATCCGTTAAGCGGCAGCCTTTCTCTCTTATGAAATTTTCAAGTCCAAACTGTCTGTCCTGGTTACTTTGCGTACTCGATCACGCGGCTTTCGCGGATAACGTTGACCTTGATCTGTCCGGGATATTCCATTTCCGTTTCGATTTTCTTGGAAATATCACGCGCCAACAGAACCATATCGGCATCCGAAATCTGCTCCGGCACAACCATTACACGAACTTCCCGACCTGCCTGAATAGCAAAAGATTTATCTACACCTTTGAAATTGTTTGTTATTTCTTCTAATTGCTTTAATCTGCTAGTATAGGTTTCCAGCGTTTCCCTTCTAGCCCCCGGTCTTGCAGCAGATATTGTATCAGCAGCTTGTACAATACATGCGATCAGGGATGTTGCCTCCACATCACCGTGGTGGGACTCTACTGCATTGACTACAACAGCATTTTCCTTGTACTTTCTGCACAGCTCCACACCAAGCTGAATATGGGATCCTTCCATTTCATGATCCACGGACTTTCCGATGTCATGGAGCAGACCGGCACGCTTTGCCAATCTGACATCCAGCCCCATCTCTGCGGCAAGAAGTCCTGACAACTGTGCAACCTCAATGGAATGCTTCAGTGCATTCTGGCCATAGCTGGTTCGGAATTTCATCTTCCCCAGCAGTCTCACAAGCTCCGGATGGATACCATGGACACCAACCTCGAGCGTTGCGGCCTCGCCCTCCTCCTTCATCATCAATTCCACTTCTTTTTGCGCCTTTTCCACTGTTTCTTCAATTCTGGCCGGATGGATACGTCCGTCCACAATCAGTTTTTCCAGCGCAATTCTCGCCACCTCACGACGAATGGGATCAAATCCTGACAGAATTACTGCCTCAGGTGTATCGTCAATGATCAGATCTACACCTGTCATGGTCTCCAGGGTACGTATATTACGTCCCTCCCGACCAATGATCCTTCCCTTCATCTCATCGCTGGGAAGCTGTACGACGGAAATCGTAGTCTCAGAGACATGGTCTGCTGCACATCTCTGGATTGCGTTTACTACGTATTCCTTCGCCTTCTTGTCTGCTTCTTCTTTGGCGCGACTCTCCATTTCCTTGATCATCACGGCCGTTTCATGCTTTACTTCGTCTTCAACAATTTTCAATAAGTAGTCTTTTGCCTGTTCAGAGGTTAGCCCGGAAATTCGTTCCAGTTCCTGTACACGCTGCTCATTCAGCTTGGAAACTTCTTCTTTCATCTTATTCAAAGACTCTTCCTTCGCCGTTAAGCTTGCTTCACGCTTCTCGATAGCGTCTGCCTTCTTATCGATGTTCTCTTCCTTCTGCTGAACCCTGCGCTCATACCGCTGCGCTTCTGCACGACGTTCCTTGATCTCCTTGTCAAGCTCATTCTTGGTTCGAATGGACTCTTCCTTTACCTCCAGGAGCGATTCGCGCTTCTTTGTTTCAGCCGTCTTAAGAGCTTCGTCGATAATCTCCCTTGCCTTATCCTGCGCATTTCCGATTGTTGACGCAGCCGACTTCTTCTGAACGTCTGTCACGATCAGAGCCGTCGCCACTGCAGAAATAACAACGGCTACCACAATGATAAGTACCCAAATGTATGCCGGCATCTACAGGAGCACCTCCTTTATTAGATTTTCATTGTACATGAACAAGCATTTTACAACAGTTAAATTTTATACTCAAAAACACTCAATGTCAAGCATCAATATCTTCCGTTTTTAAAGCCTTCCTCACCGCATCACCGGAAAAGCCCTTTCTGACAAGGAAAGAATAGGTTCTCTGCCTCTCTTTTCTTTCTGCCTTTTCGACGTCATATCCCCTTTTTTTCAGGAGTGCCTGAATCATTGCCGCATCGTCCTGTCTTCCCCCCTGCTCCTCCCATCTGCTCCAGGCCTGCTCCAGAACATCCCTGTCTATCCCCTTCCCCAGAAGATCCTGCTCGATCCGCCGCCGGCTTCTGGTATCCTCGTGCCCCATAATATAATCACAGGCGTACCTGAGATCATCCGTATAATGAAATCCCGCCACATAAGCAAGCGCCTCTTCAATCACCCTCTGTGGGTAATAGCCGGCTTTCAGCTTGTCACGCAGCTGCCTTTCCGTGTATTCACGTTTCGCCAGCAGGTTCATGGCACGCAGTTTCGCCCGCTTTGGCAGCACTTCTTTCATAATCTCATCATAATCCTTCTGAGCAATCTCCTCCCCTGCACGCAGACGGTAAGAACGCAGTTCGCCTTTGTACAGGACAAAGGCGAACTCTCCGTCAATATATACCTTGCTGCGGGAAGCGGACAACTCCTCAAAAGCCGTAACCTTCATTTCTTCCCCCGTCTTTCCTGTTTGTCTTTCTTTTCTGTCCGCCTTACTTTTCGGCCTGTCTTACGTTTCGGCTCTGCGGATTACTCCGCCCTGTCGGCTCTGGCTCCGTTATTCTGCGTCGGTATTCTTCTCGCTCTTCTTTTTGGAAGATTTCGTTACTTCCGCACCGCCTGCTTCGACGCCTGACGCTTCACTCCCGTCCTCCTTTGCCTTAACACCGTCAAATCCGTAATGCTCTCTCACCTTCCGGCTGACCTCCTGGCAGATTTCTACGTTATCCTTCAGATATTGCTTCGCATTCTCACGTCCCTGGCCGATCTTATTGCCCTCGTAAGCATACCAGGCACCGGACTTCACCACTATATTCAGCTCCACTGCCAGATCCAGAATATCGCCCTCCCTGGAAATGCCCTCACCAAACATAATATCAAATTCCGCCTCCTTAAAGGGCGGGGCAATCTTATTCTTTACCACCTTCACGCGGGTACGGTTACCGATGACCTCCCCGCCCTGCTTCAGGGATTCGATCCGGCGTACGTCCAGACGCACGGAGGAATAGAATTTCAACGCCCGTCCGCCGGTAGTCGTCTCCGGATTTCCAAACATCACTCCGACCTTTTCACGGAGCTGATTGATAAACACTACCGTACAGTTAGATTTACTGATCACTGCAGTCAGCTTTCTCAGCGCCTGGGACATCAGGCGGGCCTGCAGGCCCACATGGCTGTCGCCCATATCTCCGTCAATCTCCGCCTTGGGCACCAGCGCCGCCACGGAGTCCACCACAACAATATCGATGGCGCCGGAGCGAACCATGGTCTCCGTAATCTCCAGGGCCTGTTCACCGTTATCCGGCTGGGAAATGTATAAATTATCAATATCTACACCGATATTCTTGGCATAGACCGGGTCGAGGGCATGCTCCGCGTCAATGAACCCCGCTATGCCTCCCCTTTTCTGTACTTCGGCAATCATATGCAGGGTAACGGTGGTCTTACCGCTGGACTCCGGCCCGTAGATCTCCACAATCCGGCCTTTGGGAATGCCTCCCAGGCCCAATGCTATATCCAGGCTTAAGGATCCGGTGGGAATCGTCTCCACATTCATCTGTGCGGAGGGGTCACCCAGCTTCATCACCGCTCCCTTCCCATACTGCTTTTCAATCTGGCTGATCGCCGCATCTAACGCTTTCAGTTTTTCATCTTTTTCCATTTGCAATCTCCTTTTATCCAGAACAGGCGTTCTCTCCTTACTAAGGATAAAACATTTGTTCTTACTTGTCAATCTTATTTTGTTATACCACCTTTAAAGTCCCTTAAAACTCCCTCAATATAACGCACCCCCTGTTATTTTATTGTGTCTGTACCACGCCGCAGGATTTTACTTTTCTCACCAGTGCATAATCACTGTCAATCGTGTAAAAATAACCCCTGCTTTTTCATTTTATGTTTTGTGTTTCCCGGTGCTTTCCGAGGCGAATTGCCTCAATTGATTTTCCGAAGGACAGATTCGGACTGCACGGGAATGTGCAGTCCGAGACTTGACACTTTTCTATGATACTACATTCTCTTGAAATAAACAAGCTTTTTCCTTACTTTCTCTCATCCAGGTACAGCTGCACCCGCCTGTTGATGACCCCGCTGACCTCCTCCGCATTCTTGGAGCCGCTGAAATAATCCTCCGCCTCCTCCAGGATAATGTCCAGAAGAGGTGCGGTGCGGAATGGCAGGGGCCTTGCGTCCTCTATCCTCTCTTTGAATTCTACCTGCATTTCCTCTGTGACAGGCCGACCATTATACATACGTATGCTTACCCCGTTTTCCGTCCTTTCAGGTGCTCTTTTATCGATGACCTTCTGCATCCAGACATCAAAGGCTGCTCTTTGCACGGGCGCATCCAGAAAGATGTTATCTGCTGACTGGGCTTCCTCACTGATCAGGAAACGGATAAATTCCCAGGCTCCTTCCTTGTGAGAAGAATTTGCATTGATTGCCAGCGCGTATCCCCACTCCGACGCCACATGGCAGCCATCGTCAGACAGGACTCCGAAAGCCACCTTTCCTGCCGCCTCCAGCTCTGCCTGTCCCTCAAAATGAAGCACCTCCCGCAATACTCTTAAGGTCACAATGCCCTCCATATTCTTTCTACCGTCGTCACCGTACCGTCCGGCAGCCTCCAGAAGCTTGCCAAACAACGGCGTATTGAACTCACAGCTGCCCCCCTCCCAGTCTACCATCCCCCAGAGGCTCTCCGTTCCCTCCAAAAACAAGCGCAACACCTCCGCAGAATCATATCCCCTGCAGTAGATCCCTCCCCCTTTCCGGGCAAGCAGGGCGTCCGCCAATGCTTCTATATCCGGCATTTCCCGGTTCCCCAGCGCTTCCTCCGTTATCACATAGTCCCATACCGTCATTCTGGCTTGCACACCATAGATCTTTCCGTCCTGCCGCAGGGAGGCAAAAACCAGGGGAAAATACTCTTCCTCCCGGACACCGGAAGCGTCCATATAAGGTGTCAGATCCTCCAGGGCCCCTTTATCCAGCAGCCCCTCCATATAGTCCCTCATAAGACTACCGTTTATAATATCCGGCCCCCCGCCGGCGCCGATCTGGATACTGGTCAGCCTGGCAAAGTCCTCCTCGTCGTTGCCGCTTCCGCAATCCTCCACCACCACATGATAGGTGCTGTTTTCCCTGTTGAACTGAATCACCTTGTTTCCAAACCAGTCATCCCTTAAAAGGCTCCCTCTGACAACGAGGGGAATCTTTTCCACCTTCTCCATCCTGAGCCTCTCCAGGAGCCCGCCCGTCCCATCTTCTTCGGTCCATAAGAGTTCGATCCCTCCGTCCTCCAGCACCTGAAAATCCTGCAGTGTCAGGTCATCATGCCATCCATAGGAGAGTCCGGTAAAGTACAGGATAGGAGACAGGCTCCCTTCAGACAGATCCATCCTGGCGATCTGGCGGTCGGTATTTAGACTATATCCTGTTGCCGCCGGGAAATCGCCGGCCTTTCCAAGGCATATGTCAAATCTCCAGGGCAGCTCCCTCACAGATTCCCGCATCGGTTCCCCGGTGGCAGGATCCGCCTCCGCCAGCTTCCATACTCCGTACACTTTATCTTCCGTCCAGTCAACTAACAGCAGATAAACCCTGCCATCCTCTGCCTGGCACAGGCCTCTGATAAAGATGCCCGGCTCCAGTACGGCCTCATATAAAACCTCCCCGGAGAATAGGATCTTTGCCAGAAAGCCCGCGCTTTCGGAGTACATACCGTCCAGCTCCTGATAAATCCCCCCATAGCAGTAATAGCCCCCTTCCTGATCCATATACCAGCGGCAGGACGGCTTGGATTGCGAAGCGACATACTCGGTGGAATAACCCTCCAGCAAAAGCTCCCTGCTCCCGTCCTTCCTGTACAGGTAAATATCCGATCCCTCCGGAGCTGCGTCCGCCCAGAGCTGTACGGGCTCCCCCCGGAAGAACTGAGTACCCATAGGAAGCCAGCCGCTCCCGCCCAGGGCTATCGTCCTTGCCGCAGACGCCTCCATACCAAGTTCAAAAAGGACTTCCGATTCCACAGCCACATCATAGTATTCCGTCCGCTCCGTGATGGCAGTCAGATCCTCCATCCCCGGCGCAATTCCCTTCCAGACGCTCTCCGCAGGCTCTTTCCCTTCTTCCTTCCCCCCACAGGCAGCCATCAGGATGCCTGACAGAAAAAGAAACATGATTACCGATAAAATATGCTTTTTCAAACCCTTTCACCTCCCAACATGCCATGAAACCAAAGTCCAAAGGCCGCGTTTGCATTACATTCTCATGATACCACACCATCTTAATAAAATCCAGAAAAATTCCTCCGTACAGTCATACTCAATTATCGCTTTCGCAACAGTTCAGGCAGGCACTGAACCGTTACTTGGCATCCAAACTCTGTCCTGTATTTTCGTCAGACTATTGTTGTACTTTATTTGCACCACTCTGGCAGCGCGATCTGTCTGCAGTCAGAGCCGAAAGTAAACCACAGAAACATGTTCTTATGTTTTGTCAGTCCCCATACCCCGCCGCTCCTAAAATCTATTATTATTTTAACCTTTATAGTATCATTGGAAAATCAATATATTCCTGATATAATGAAATGACTTGAACTTTGCGGGAACTTCTAAGGAAGCGCTGATGAAATCATCGCTTCCTTAGAGCCTCCGGCAGATGCGCACGGATTTGCAGGGGTTTTTGCTGCTTCG
>CAJTKW010000075.1 GCA_910577035.1 uncultured Acetatifactor sp. | reverse complement strand
CTTTGCGCTTTGCGTGACCTTTGCGCTTTGGTTTCACGGATTGTTGTTTTTTCTGTAAAATTTCTATACCTGTTCTGTAGGTTTCTCTATGTTCATGTTTCACATTTACTCCTACAATTAAAAACAGATCAAAAAAATAGAAAGCAGATGCTGTTATAAAGAAGAATAATCGCAAGCCACGTCTGCTTTTTTTGACACGTATTATTATAAGGGGTGAGGCTATGTTTGGAATTATATTGACAGAAGCGCCTGCGGACTGGCAGATTCTTCAGCAGCAGGAGGGTTTTGCTTCCGTTACTTTAAAGGGGAATTATAAGGTGCATCCTGCTGCCCTGGAGGTGGGGGTGGAATATGCCATTCCACAGTTCAGGGTGATGGGAGAGCAGGATAATATGACCGTGATTCCCTGGACCTACATGGATATTACCGGGGAAGGGAAGGATTTTACAGGGACGTTTGAGACCACCTTCCGGATTCCCGTGGGGGGATTGTACCGCATCGAGACCAGCCTGGAGACAAAAAGTACGCTCCCGAATATTACCTGGCTTTACCGGGGAGACTGCGTGCTGCATCTGGGGGTGGGGGATCTGTTTGTCATTGCGGGACAATCGAATTCCGCCGGCTACAGCCGGGATTTCTGCGCGGATCCGCCAAGCCTGATGGTTCATTTATACCGCAACAGGAGCCGTTGGGACTTAGCCTGCCATCCTTTAAATGAGAGCACGGGAATTGAGGGCATGGCCAATGAGGAGATGGGAATTCCGGGAGTGTCGCCCTACCTGTCTTTCGGGAAGAAATATCAGGAACTTACCGGGCGGCCCGTGGGTCTGGTTCAGACCTCCCTGGGGGGATCCCCTATGCGCCGGTGGACGCCGGAGAAGGGAGAGCTGTATCTGAACATGCTGGAAAAAATGCGTCAGGCAGGAAACCGCTTTGCCGGAGTGCTCTGGTATCAGGGCTGTTCCGATACGGATCCCGGGCAGTCAGGGCTTTACGCGGAACGTTTCCGGCAGTATGTCACGGCAGTCCGCCGGGAGCTGGGCTATGAGATCCCCTTTTTCACCATGCAGCTGAACAGGCAGATCAACGGTCAGCATGACGAATGCTGGGGGGCGGTAAGGGAGGCCCAGCGTCGGGCGGCCCTGGAGATTCCGGGAGTATACATATTGTCCACAACGAACCTGAGCCTTTCCGACGGCATCCACAACAGCGCCCCTTCTAATGTGGTGCTGGGAGAAAAGCTGGCCATGCAGTGCAACGCGGTACTGAACCAACAGGAGGAATATGAGGCACCGGCTCTGCGGGAGGCGTCGCTGACAGCCCCGGAGGAGAAGGAAGAGTTGAAGCTGGAGGGGGTCTGGCTGAAACTTACCTATGACCATGTAAAGAATGCTTTGCTGATATTTTCCGGCCTGGGGGCCGACAGCGGCTTTACGCTGAAGGACCAGGAGGGGCCGGTGGCGGTGCGGTCAATCCGCAGCAATCGGGAAGACAAGAATCACATTTATCTGGAACTGGAGAGAGAGCCGGAGGGCAGGACCCTGCTTTCCTTTGCCTGGCAGGCGGATCCCGTTAAGATCCCCCCTGTGGACGAGACCACCTACCTGCCGCCCGTGTCCTGTTATGAGGTGGAGATTCTGTAGAATTGGGAGGAGTGGGGAAAATGGAAAATTCGGTTAAAAAAACGATTGACTGGGCAGCCGTGCAAAGGCCGGTTCCCGATTGGTTCCGGGATGCGAAATTCGGTTTGTTTTTCCACTGGGGGCCCTACTGCGTGCCGGCATATCAGAACGAATGGTACTCCCGGAATATGTATACAAAGGGGTTGAAACAAAATCTGTATCATGAGAAGACCTATGGTTCCCTCCATGACTTCGGCTACAAGGACTTTTACGCCATGATGAAGGGAGAAAAGTTTGATGCCGGGGAGTGGGCGAAGCTGGCCAGGCGGGCAGGGGCCCGTTACGGCGGCCCTGTCAGTGAACATGCGGACAATTTCTCCCTTTGGGACAGCAGGGTGAATCCTGTGAACAGTGTAAATTACGGCCCGGGAAGGGATGTGGTGGGAGAGTGTATGGATGCTTTCCGCAGGGAGGGCTTAAGGACACTGGCCACCTTTCACCATCAATGGCTGTGGGGCTGGTTCATGTCCACGGACAACGAAGCGGACGTTTATGATCCGGCAAATGAGATATTTTACGGTCCGGCGCTTCCCCTGGAGACAAACCGTTACCTGCCCTATCGGTATCCGGATGATCGGTTTTGCCGGATCTGGCTGGACAAGGTGCTGGAGGTGATCGACAAATACAGGCCGGACGCGGTATACTTTGACAGCCGTGCCTGTATTATCGGTGAAAAATACCGCTATGCCCTGGCAGAACATTATTACGGTGCGGAAGGCGTGGCGGATGGCATCATTACCCATAAGCAGGAGGATTTTCCCGCGGGCGTGGGCGCATATGATGTGGAAAACGGACGGTTTGCCGGGCTGCAGCAGTTCCCCTGGCAGTCGGATGACCGGCTGGAGGACAATGTGACCTGGTGTATGGTGCAGGAGCCGAAATATAAGCCGGCCCGGGACATGATCCACCAGCTTTGTGACATTGTGTCCAAGAACGGGAACCTGCTGCTGAATGTGGGTCCTTATGCGGACGGATCTTTCCATCCTGAAGCGGTCCGGGTATTGGAGGAGATGGGGGACTGGCTGGCCTTAAACGGGGAGGCCGTCTATGGAACCAGGCCCTTTACCGTGGCGGCGGAAGGCCCTACGGTGGTGGAGGATGGGGATTACGATCTGGGTAAGCTGGGGCAGCAGCTGAAAAACGGCGACGCGGCGGATGTGCGCAGCAAGGCCATGACCGCTGAGGATTTCCGGTTTACCACCTGTGGTGCCTGCCTGTATGTCATTGCCATGGGATGGCCGGAGGACGGTGTCTTCCATATCCGCACTTTGCGGGAAGGGGGCAGCAGCTATAAGAGGGCAGGCAGGGTGACCATGCCGGGAATTGATATGCCCCTGGAATTTCATCAGGACGGGGCGGGCCTGCATGTAAAGGCACCGGGAGTCCGGCCCTGCCAGTATGCCTATGTGTTGAAGATAGTGTGAAGAGAAGCTGCGACGTGGAAGATAGTGTGACGGAGGATGGATATGAAGCTGGTCGGAATGCAGAAGGAATTCATTTTTGAGGAGGACAGACCCTTTGACAGCGCCCATGCGTCTACCCTCCTGGAGCTGTCCGGGGGAGGGGTTCTGGCAGCCTGGTTCGGCGGTTCCTGGGAAAAGGGGGCAGATACAGCCATATGGACCAGCCGCAGAGGGGAACGGGGCTGGGAGCCTCCTGTGTGCGTGGCGGATGCCAGGGCGGCTGCCATGTGGAATCCCGTCCTTTTCCGCAGGCTGGACGGGAGAATCCTGCTTTTTTATAAGACAGGGGAAAGCATTCCTGTCTGGAAGAGCTGGGTAATTTCCTCCGATGACGAGGGGATAAGCTGGTCGGCGCCCCGGGAGCTTGTGCCCGGGGACTGTTCCGGGGGCCGGGGGCCGGTGAAAAATAAGCCCATACGTCTTTGGGACAATACGGTGCTGGCCCCGGCTTCTCTGGAAGGGGAGGTCTGGGATGCCTTCGTGGATATTTCCCGGGATGACGGGGAGACCTGGGAGGCCGGCGAATTTGTACCCCTGCGCAGGGCCGGCTATAACATTCAGATGGTCCATTATCCTTATGATAAGCATCGCTGCTTTGGAAAGGGCGTGATACAGCCCGCCCTTTGGCAGGAGGAATCGGGAGAGGTCCATATGCTGCTGCGCAGCACCGGTTCCAGAATATTCCGGAGCGATTCCCGGGACGGAGGACGTACCTGGAACCTGGCTTATGACACGGGGCTTTACAATAATAACAGCGGTATTGACCTGGCAAGGCTTCCCGGGGGAGAGCTTGTGCTGGTGCATAATCCCACGGAGAACCTGCCGGGCTATCACAAAGGCCCCCGCACTCCCCTTGTGGTGTCTCTGTCTGAAGATAACGGAGCATCCTGGAGGGAGTTTACGGTTCTGGAGGACGGGATCGGAGGGTTTTCCTATCCGGCAGTGATCTGCGGCAGCGGGAATGAGATCTGGATTACCTATACATGGAAACGGGAGCGGATCGCCTTTGTCAGGATAGAATACCAGACATGAGAGAAGAAACAGGAATTTGCCATATGACAGAAAGCAGGTAGGATAATGGGGGACAGTGAGAGAAGCTTTATCAGGAATAAGTTTGCGGCACCGGAAGCGTCTGTGAGGGCGCTTCCCTTTTGGGCCTGGAACGGCAGACTGGACAGGGAGGAAATATACAGACAGGCTCGGGAGATGAAGAAACAGGGGATGGGAGGCTTTTTCATGCACTCCAGGGAGGGCCTGGAGACGGAGTACATGGGGGCGGAGTGGCAGCAGTGTATTCTGGCAGGGGTGGCGGCCGCCAGGGAACTTGGCATGTCCGCCTGGCTTTATGATGAGGACCGCTGGCCTTCCGGCACGGCAGGCGGGCTTGTGACAGCCGGGGGCGACGCTTATCGCTGCAAGGGGCTGACCCTGGAGGTGTGCGGGGAATATGACAGCAGGGTGTGGGAAGAGAAAGGGCTTCTGGCGGTTTACGCGGCCAGGGTGAAAGGGGATGAGATCTTTGCCCTGCGGCGGATGAAGGCGGATTCCGGGATTCTCCGCGACGAAGTCTGCCTGGCAGTCCGTCTGGAGGTGTCGGGGCCCAGCGAGTGGTTCAACGGGGAGGCACCGCCGGATAATTTAAATCCTGAGTGCGTGAAACGCTTTCTTGCCCTGACCCATGAGAAATACTTTGCCCTCTGCGGGGAGGAATTCGGCAGGACGGTGAAGGGAATCTTTACGGACGAGCCAAGCCTGGCGGATAACCATGCCGGGTTCCGTCCGGAGAGAAGCTGGATTCCATGGACAGAGGGTTTTGGGGATTATTTTAAGGAAAGACGGGGCTATGACCCTCTGGAGCTGATCCCTTATCTGTATTTTAACGGAGAGTACTCCCGCAGGATCAGGCATGATTACTGGTACATGATTACCCTCCGTTTCAGCGAATCCTACGCGAAGACCATAAGCCAATGGTGCGAAGCCCACGGGCTGCTGATGACGGGGCATTTTCTCCAGGAGGACAAGATGGGGCTGGCTGTCCGGGTGGGGGGAGCCATCATGCCCCTGTATGAGTATGAGCATGTTCCGGGTATTGATATGCTGCGGGAGGAAACGGAGGAATTCCTGACGGTAAAGCAGTGCGCCAGTGTGGCCCATCAGCTGGGCAGGAAGCAGGTGCTCTCGGAGACTTATGGCTGTACAGGCTGGGAGTTTACCTTTGAAGGACAGCGGCATATCGGTGACTGGCAGTATGTGCTGGGGGTGAACCGCAGGTGCCAGCATCTGGCTCTCTATTCTCTGGCTGGATGCCGTAAGCGGGATTATCCTCCCAGCCTGAACTATAATACCTCCTGGTGGGAGCATGCTCATGTGGTGGAGGACTATTTTGCCCGGCTGGGGGCAGTGCTGGAGGAAGGACAGCCCCTGCAGCGGATTTTGCTCCTGCATCCCGTGAGCACGGCCTGGAGCCGGCTGGGGGCCAGCCCTTACGGAAATCCCGTTCGCCGGTACGAGCGGGATGTGCCCGCAGTCAATGAGTATGGCTTTGAGTTCAACAGGCTCATACAGGATTTGTGCCTGCATCATTTTGACATGGACCTGGGAGACGAAATCCTGCTGTCCAGGTATGCCCGGGTGGAGGGGGATACTCTGCAGGTGGGCAAGGCCCGCTATGATACCTGGGTGCTTCCGGCGGTGGACACCCTTCTGCGGTCAACCTTTGAGCTGCTGAAAGCCTATACCCGGGGGGGAGGCAGACTGATTGTCATGGAGCCGGTTCCTCTCCTTCTGGAGGGGGAGCCTGACCGGGAGCTGTCCGCCTTCTGGGAAGGAGCCGGCTGCAGGAGGGCAGGGGACAAACGGGAGCTGCTGGAGCTTCTGGAGGGGGCTTCCCTCAGGACGGTGAGCGTGCGGGACCGCTACGGCAATGAGGATACCCATTGTCTGGTACAGCAGAGAAGAACAGGGGAAGATCAGACTCTTTTCCTGGTAAACCTTGACAGAAGCCGGGGGCGCAGAGTCACCGTGGTTCTCGGATCCGGCCACCGGGTGGAGGAGTGGAATGCGTTAAACGGGGAGGTAAGGCCTGTGGAGAGCCTGCACCGGGAGGGAGGGCTGACCTTTCCGGCAGTCCTTGGCCCTGCAGATTCCAGGCTCTATCGGATCTATACGGAGTCTGCCGGATCCCGGCGGTCAGCAGCAGGTATCGCGTCGGCAGCATCAGATTCCATATATGCAGGCCCGGAGCTGCCGGGGGGAGCGTCGGTGCTGTGCAGCCTTCCCGTAGAGACAAAGATTGAGTGCACGATGGACAATACCCTGACCCTGGACCGGTGCAGATACAGATTGGAAGAAGGGGAATGGTCGGAGGTGCTTCCCATATGGCAGGCCCAAAGACAGGTGCGGGAGCGCCTTGGCATGAGGCCGATACATGTAAACGGTAATGTGCAGCGGTATCGGTGGGTGGGGCAGCCCCATCCTGCCGACGGGAAAAGGCTGGAGCTGGAGCTTGGCTTCTGCGTGAAGGAGCTGCCGGAGAAGCCCGTGAGCCTGGCGTTGGAGCACCCGGAGGATTTTACGGTTATCTGCAACGGCCGGCAGCTGGAACAGAGGCAGCAGGGCTGTCTGCTGGATCGGGCAATCAAAAAGATTGCCCTGCCGGAGCTTTGCGTGGGCCGAAACAGGATAGTCCTCTGCTGCAGCTACCGAAATGCCATGGAGCTGGAGGACTGCTACCTGTGCGGGGCTTTTGGGGTGGCCAGAAACCGGGTGCTGACGGCCCTGCCGGAAAAGCTGTATACGGGTGACTGGACCCTGCAGGGCTTTTTGCACTATGCAGGCTCGATCCGCTATCAGTATGAGGTGAACTGCTCCGTCCGGGAGGCCGGGCAGGTTTACCTGGAGCTGCAGGCTTATGAGGCGGTCTGTGCCGGCGTGACCGTGAACGGACACAGGATTGAGGTTCCCTGGAGAGCCGCTTCGCTGTTAAATATTACCGGCCTCCTGCAGGATGGCCGGAACAGGCTGGTGGTGGAGGTGACCGGTTCTCCCAGAAATCTGTTCGGCCCCTTCCACCTCAGTGGCCGCAAGCGCAGCGTAACCAACGACCAATGTTTCCGGACGGAAGGCGGAGAATATACGGAGGAGTATCAGGTAGTGCCTTACGGCCTGATGCAGCCGCCAAGACTGTACGGCAGAAAGGAGAGCGTATGAAGAATTTTTTCCCTGACGGAGTGTGGCCGGTGATGCTCACACCTTTTACGGAGGACAACCGGGTAGATTATAATGCGTTGGAGGAGCTGGTAAACTGGTATTTTGATAATGGCTCGGACGGGCTGTTTGCGGTGTGCCAGTCCAGCGAAATGTTTTTCCTCACCCTGGAGGAGCGCTGCGGGATCGCCTCCTTTGTGAAAAAGGCGGCCAAAGGACGCCCGGTGATTGCTTCCGGGCACATAGCGGAGGGGACGCAGGAGCAGACGGAAGAATTAAAGCGGATGGCGGATACCGGGATCGACGCCCTGATTCTGATCACCAATCGCCTGGCTGTGCAGGAGGAGAGTGACGAGCTGCTTAAAAAGCGTCTGGAGGTGCTGATGAAAGCGCTTCCGGAAGAGCTGCCCCTGGGTTTTTATGAGTGTCCGTTTCCCTATAAGAGGATTCTTTCCCCGGAGGTGACGGCTTTTTGCGGGCAGACGGGCAGATTTCATTTCCTGAAGGATACCAGCTGTAATATGGACAGTATCCGGGCAAAGCTCCGGGTACTGGAGGGGACGGAGATGAAGCTGTATAACGCCAATACGGCCACCCTTCTGGACTCGCTGAAGGCAGGGGCAGCCGGATACAGCGGCGTGATGGCGAATTTCCACCCCGGCCTGTACCACTGGCTCTGCGAAAACTACGAAAAGGAACCGGAGAAGGCAGGGCATCTGGCGGAGCTGCTTACCATGTGTTCCCTGATCGAGAACAGCGCATATCCTGTCAATGCCAAATATGCCCTGCAGCGGCTGGGCCTGCCCGTCACCCTTAAGACGAGGAAGCTGTCCGCGGACCGGCTGACCTATGCCATGCGGCGGGAGGCGGAGCAGCTGCTTTCCCTGACGGAGGAAGCGGAGAAACGGCTGGCAGGCGGAAAGGGGTAAGCATTTATATATTATTCTGCTCCGATACTTCTTCTTCCGCCGCATCCTCCCCCTTCACGGATTTACGATAAGAAGTGGGGGTATAGCCCTTGACCTTCTTAAACACCCTGGCAAAGTAAAAATAGTCGCTGTAGCCTACGGCAGCGGCAATCTGGAATACGGGGTCCGCGGTGTGGGAGAGAAGCCATTCGGCGTGTTCCATGCGCAGGGCGGTCAGGAAGCTGATAAAGGAGGTTCCCGTCTCATGCTTGAAGAGCTGGCTGGCATAGTTGGCATTGATGGAGCAGTGGTCCGCCAGGTCCTGGATGGAGATGTCTTCCCGGTAATGGTTCTCGGTGTAGTCAATCATAGCCTGTACGGACTTGTGGGAGGAAGTGAGGTGCCTGGGGTGAAAACCATCCCGGAGTGAATTGGGGGGGGCGGAGGTTTCCGGCCCCTGTTCGTTTAAAATCCGCCAGGCCTTCTGCATGGAGTCCAAAAGCTCGTTGCGGGAAAAGGGCTTCAGGCAGTAGCCGATGGCATTGTGAAACATGGCCTTCTGGGCATAAGCAAACTCGGCGTGGCCGCTGATCATGATAAAGAGGGTCTTAAGTCCCTCGGTGTGCGCAGCCTGCAGGATGTCCAGTCCTCCCATGCCGGGGATGCGGACATCTACGAAGGCCAGATCCGGTTCCTGGGCGCGAATGTATTCCAGACCGGATAAGCCGTCATAGAATTCTTCCACGATCTGAAAATATTCCTGATTTCTGATAGTGGCCATCAGGCTTTTGACAACCCACTTTTCGTCATCAATTATTATCGCCTGGTACATGAGATTCCTCCTGTCTTGTAAGGTGGGGGACGCGGAGCTGGATATTTGTTCCCTGGTTTTCTTCCGAGTCGATCAGCAGCGAGTAATCGGTTCCGTAATATAGGATCATGCGGGTGTTGACATTTTTCAGCCCGATGGACCTGCGGGCATCGGATCTGGATCTTTGCGTCGGGGAATCTTCTCCCTCGGGGGCAGGCTCAGAGGCACCTGCCAGTTCCGCCCGCAGCTGCTCCAGTTTTTCCCTGGACATTCCCACGCCGTTGTCGTATACCCAGATGGCCAGATAACCGTGCTCCGGGTTGTGGCCGGCGCCTATCATCAGCTCGCAGGGATGAAGGGCACCTTCGATTCCGTGCACAATGGCATTTTCTACCAGGGGCTGGATAATCATCCGGGGAATCAGGCAGTCATCGGAATCGTCCAGAAAAGTATAGCGTACGGAGAAACGGTCCCCGAAACGCTCCTTCTGAATCATTACATAAGATTTTACGATCTCCATTTCCTCCCGCAGGGTGACCAGGTCACTGCCCTTGATACTATAGCGGAAGATCTGGGAAAGGGCGCTGGCAACGGAAATAATCTTGTCGGTCATCCCTTCTGCAGCCATGCCGCAGATCGTGGTCAGGGTGTTGTGAAGGATATGGGGAATTGCCTGGCTGCGGAGGAATGCAATTTCCGTAAGCCGGTTGTTGGATTCCAGTTCATAAATCCGGGTGTGGGTGTCAAATATGGTATGGCTCAGATGATTGACTTCGTCCAGCATTTCCCGGAAGGCCCGGGTGATCTCTTCCGTCTCCTTAAGCCGAATGGAGCCGCGGCTCAGGCTGACAGGGTCGGGATCCTTTAAAATCTGCAGGTCCCCTGCCGCAAAGGATTTCATATGGCCCGTCAGCTGCTTTAAAGAGGAGACAAGAGGCCGGTAAAGCAGGAAAAGCAGGAGGAAGGCCAGTATGACGGCCAGGATAACCTCCAGGAAAAAGATAACAAACAGCTGTCCCGGGGAAAAGGGCCTCTCCTCTTCCACAAAGGTGTAAAGCCGGTAATTCAAGTTAGCGGATGTAATGTCACTGGCCATGCACAGGTAACGGCGGGGACGGTCTCCTTCGGTATCGGTCATGCGAAGGAAGCCTTCTTCCTCCCGTGCCGTGGGAAGAAGCTCAAAAAGGAAGCTGTCTCCGCAGACAAGCCTGCCGGCTTCATCGGTCAGGACGACAAAAGGGCCGGGACCGTTCAGGAGGGTGTAATGTTCAAGGGCCGCCGGTATGCGGCCGGCCAGCCGGTCGGTATATGTCTGCAGACTGCTTTTCTGCTGATCCCGCCGAAACCGTGTATAGCTGCAAATGCCACACAGGGTAATCCCCAGGACCAGAAGGAGGAACGCAGACATGATGATGCCGAATTGCCGGGCAATGGATAGGGATATAGTCTTTTGCTGTTTCATAGGTCTCATTATAATACAGTGAATAAGGCACCTTCAACATGTAAAATACTAAGAAAATCTTAAAACTACACATATTTGTTTCCGGTATTGTGAAAAAAATGTGAAATCTCCATAAAAAAATATAAATTTGTCCATTCAAATCAGTTGTTTTGGACAGTAAAATAAGAAAGACAGGAAAAATACCTGTTGAAAATATGAATTTACAGGGAGGAAGAATATGGCAAAGAAATCCAAAAATGCTGTTGCGGTGATCCCGAAGAAAAACTTCTGGACTCAGATCAAGCGGCAGAAAGGGCTGCTGCTGATGGCTCTGGTTCCGGTGGTGTTTATCTTTATTTTCAATTACATTCCCATTTACGGCATCCTGATCGCCTTCAAGAACTATAAGGCATCCAAGGGGGTGTGGGGAAGTGCGTGGCTGGATCCCTTTTATAAAAATTTTGTAACCTTTTTTAAAAATGTAAACTGTGGGCGAATTATTGTAAATACTTTAAGGATCGGTATCAGCACGGTGATCTGTACCTTCCCGGCGCCCATTATCTACGCCCTGCTCTTAAATGAGATGAAGGGCAGGAAGTACAAGAAGGTCGTGCAGACCATTTCCTATATACCCCATTTTATTTCCATGGTGGTCATCTGCTCCATGTTAAACGGCTTTTGTTCCCTGAACGGTCTGTTTAACGATATGCGTTTTACGCTTGGCCTGGAGCGGACGAACCTGAACGCAGGAGGGACGAATTTCCTGATTATGTATGTGCTGTCGGCGGTCTGGCAGAGTGTTGGCTGGGGCTCCATCCTCTATTTATCGGCGTTGACGAATGTGGATACCTCCCTGTACGACGTAGCAAACATTGACGGCGCCAACCGGTGGCAGAAGATGAAAAATATCGCGATTCCGGCCATCCTGCCCACGATCACCATTGTGTTGATTATGAATGTGGGAGGGGTGCTGAACAGTGATTATCAGAAGATCCTGCTGATGCAGAATTCCACCAACAGGGATATATCCGAGACCATTGCCACCTTTGTGTACACCGTGGGTATCCAGGAGGGCCGGTTCTCCTACTCCACGGCAGTGAACCTGTTCCAGTCGGTGGTTTCGTTCATCCTGGTATACGGCGCCAATGCTGTCACACGTAAGCTGAGCCCGGATAACAGCATGTTCTAAAGGAGGAAAAGAAAATGGCGAAAGTGAAAGAAAAAGAAGTAAAGAGCAAGATTTACATAGGAAGCAGAACCTTTGACGTAATCCTGATTATTGCAATGGGCCTGCTGTCCGTGATCTTTATCTATCCGTTTTTAAACGTGCTTGCCATTTCCCTCTCCGGGAACGGCATGATCGTTACGGGACAGGTGACCTTTTACCCTAGGGACATCATTCTGGAAGGCTATAAAATGCTGTTCCGGGAGGAAAATATTTTTCTGGCCTACGGCAATACCATTATCATCGCCGCCGGGGGTGCACTGCTTTCCCTGACGCTGACCTCCCTGCTGGCTTACGTGATGATGGTGCCGGATTTCGTGTTGAAGAAGCCGCTGTCTTACTTCCTGCTGATTACCATGTTCTTCAGCGGAGGAACGGTTCCCGGCTATATCCTGATCCGTAACCTGGGACTTTACAATACCTGGTGGGCATTGATCCTGCCCGGGGCGGTGTCGGCTTACAACGTATTTGTATACAGGGCATTCTTTAAGGGAATATCCCTGGAGCTGCGGGAAGCGGCAAAGATTGACGGGGCCAGTGAATTTGGCATCCTGACCAGAATTTATGTGCCTTTGGCCAAAGCTCTGTACGCCACCTTCGGCATGATGAGCGTGGTGGGTACCTGGAACAGCTACTTCAGCTCCCTGCTGTACATAGAGGATCCCAAGAAGCAGCCCATCCAGATGGTGCTGAGGAGGGTGGTGTTTGCCTCCGGCATTGACAATATGACGGATACCCATGAAATGATTACCAGCGGCAAGATGAATCAGCTGAATGTGCAGTATGCCTGCGTTATCATGACCATGGGCCCCATCCTGCTGGCGTATCCCTTCGTACAGAAGTATTTCGTCAAGGGTATGCAGGTTGGTGCGGTCAAGGGCTAAGCGTGCAAAGATTTTCTAAGCGGTTAAAGGACAACCGCTAAGAAAATCTACGATTCCGCGGAGCGGAATCTATGCACACAGAAGAATGCCTAAAGTGCAGGCATTCTTCCGGGGTTGCGCCGATTGTTTGTGCCGTCAAAGACGGCACTGCAGCCGGAAGCGGCATGACTTCCAGACTTGCACCCGGCATTTGCACCGGCATGACAGGAAGGCATAGGGTATAAGGAGGCCGTAAAGTCTCTTTGTATAGAGGTAATTTATCAAAGATAAGGAGGATAATTATGAAGAGAAAAAGTGTAACCAAGTTCACTGCACTGGCTCTCACCGCGGCAATGTCCATGGGCCTGCTGGCAGGCTGTGGAAATGGGGATGGAAGCGGTGATTCCGGCTCCGGTCAGGACTCGAAGCAGGAAACAAAACAGTCACAGCAGGAGTCGAAGCAGGAATCCCAGGAGCAGGGAGGGAGCGGCAATACGAATGCTCCCAGCGTAGATAAGTTTGACGAGGCCGCCACGGCAGCCAGCAACGGTATCAATCTGCCGGAGCTGGATACCCTGAGCATTACGGTGAATATGCCCAGCTTCAATAAAGCTTCGGAAGGAACCCGGTTCCAACAGCTCTGGCAGGAAAAGATGGAAGCGTACCTTGGCTGTAAGCTGGATATTACCTGGGTGACAAAGCCCTGGTCGGACTACCGGGAGACGGAGAAAACCCTGCTTCAGGCCGGCGATATTAAGGACGTTACCACTTCCAGTATCGGCCAGGCCATCAATGAGTACGGAGAAGAGGGAGATATTTTAAACCTGGCGGATTACAGGGATTACATGGTGTATTATCCGGAGTATATGGCAGACACCAACGGCGGGGAGCATTTCGCACAGAACGAGGACGGCTCCATGTATTACTTCATGGATGGCTTTTACAATCCCAATAATGTTCAGGGCGCCCAGTCCATGACGGCATTTGCGTACCGCTTTGACATTCTGCAGGAAAACGGCTGGCAGCCTGCCACCAACCTGGATGAGCTCACTCAGCTTTGTGCGGACATCTATGCCAAGAAGGATGAGCTTGGACTGGAGTACGTCATTGCCAACAACAGCATGGACTTCTTCCGCGGCTTCTGCGGTATCTTCCACACCTGGGAGTGCGCTTATTATAACGGCAGCGAGTGGGTATTCGGCCCCATTGAGGATAATTTCCGCGAGATGCTGCGTTATCTGAACGGCCTTTATGAGGCGGGCTATATTGACGTGGAATACAATACGGCCGGGGGTGATGCCAACAATGAAAAAGCCACCAACGGCAAGGTTGCCATTGTGCCCACCCTGTGGTCCGGCATGGCGGCAACCTGGAACAAGGCCATGAAGGATGTAGATCCCAATACCACCATGGAGTGGGGCCTGGCTTATCTGCCGGAGGGGCCCAGCGGCACCGCGTGGAAGTGGGGCTCCAGACAGGACGGCAAGTCTTTGAATCAGGGCATGGGTATCTTTATCAACGCGGAGACGGAGCATCCCGAGCATGTGGTAGCCATGATTGATTATCAGTATTCCGACCAGATGGTGAACTGGCTGAACTGGGGTATTGAGGGCGAGACCTTTATCGTAAACGCGGACGGCACAAAGACTTATGTGGACGAGATCATGAATGACGAAAGTCCCGCTACCAAATCCGCCGATTACGGCCTTCTGGCTTCCAGCGTCTGCAGGACGGGCATTCCTTTCGTTCCCCTTGAGAACGACGCCATGACTCTGCTTTCCTCCCAGCCGGAACCTTGGTGGAGTGCAGACAAAGGGTTTTATGAGGGCAAGTACTGGATTGAGACCAGTGTAAACGGCGGTCCCGATTCCGTATCCCCTTATGACAGACCTCCCGTGATGTATTTAAGCCCTGAGCAGCAGGCCATGAGGGCGCAGCTGAACTGGGGCGGCGTGTGCACAAAGCAGCTGCTTTCCTATGTAGATAAGTTTATCCAGGGTGAGATCGATATTGACGACGACTCCGTATGGAATGAATATGTAGAATCGGTCAAGAGCCAGACCGACGAGGACTTCGACAGCATCATTTCCATGATGAACGAGAAGACAGTGAAATAACTAAAATAGAAGCGGTGTGGTTGAAAGATCACACCGTTTCTTTCAAGGCGGACAAGTCCGCCTTGGGAGTATGAGTCGTGGCAGAGCCGCGGCATTCTTCACAGGCCAGCTTGCTGGCCCTGGAATTGTGGGATTCCGCGGAGCGGAATCATGGAGGTCGGCATGAAAATCTGTGGAATGAAGGTAAACCATCTTTCGGAAAATTTGACCGCAGGCCCGGAAAATCCCGTGTTCAGCTGGCGGGTGGAAGGGCAGGAGAAGAATATCAGGCAGCTTGGCTACCGGGTGCAGGTATGGCGGGAGGACGGACAGACCTGCTGGGACAGCGGATCCGTGGAGAGCCGCCGCATGACGGGGATTCCGTATCGGGGGGAACCTCTCACGGCGGGCAGCGCTTATACCTGGCGGGTGGAGTGCAGGCTGAGCCGGGGCGGCACTGTGGGCGGAGGATCGGACTGGGGCGGTGCGGCGGCGCCGGGCAGTGATGGTGCCGTGCAAGCGCCGGCAGAGGGGCAGATTACGGTAGTATGCGGTAATTCCTCCTTTGAGACCGGCCTGTTCGGCCCGGAGGACTGGAAGGGATGCTTTATCGGTGAAACGAAAGACCATGTCTATCACCTGTACCGAAAGGCTTTTTCCGCCGGGGCCGGGCTGAAAAAGGCCAGGCTGTACATCTGTGCCCTGGGACATTTTGAAGGCTGGATCAACGGCAGGAAGGTGTCGGACCATGTGCTGGAGCCCGGCTGGAGCGACTATAACAAGACCTGCTTTTATACGGCTTATAATGTGACAGAGCTTTTGCAGGAGGGAGACAATGCCCTGACGGTGAAGCCGGGAGACGGTATGTTCCATGTGCCGGGCGGACGGTATGTGTATTATGAACGCTCCTATGGCAGATGTAAATTTCTGGCCCAGCTGGAGCTTTTTTTTGAGGACGGCAGAAGACAGCGGATTGTTACCGACGAGAGCTGGCGGATGACGGAGAGCCCGATCCGCTTCTGCTGTATTTACGGCGGAGAGGATTATGACGGCAGGCTGATGCGGAAGGAATACCTGGAGGCGGATTACAGAGAAGGGAGCCGGTGGGTTCCTGCACAGCGGGTAGAGCCTCCCCGGGGAAAGCTGACAGCCATGCCCATGGAGCCCATGAAAGTCATGCAGTGCTATGAGCCGGTGAAGGTGATAAAGGTTTCCGGGGATACTTGGCTTTATGATTTCGGCGTCAATTTCTCCGGCTGGGTGCGGCTCAGGCTGCGGACGGACGGCAGGGCGGCAGGACGGCTTGTGAGCATGAAGCCCGGGGAGATTCTTGGCCCGGACGGCCGGGTAGACCAGCAGATGACAAGGCAGAACTGCCTGTGGAATTATATCCTCAGCGAAGAGAGGGAGCAGGAGTTTGCCCCGGATTTTACCTATACAGGCTTCCGGTACGTGGAGGTGACGGGGGCGGAGGCCCGGGGCGGGCCTGTGATGATCGAGAGCCTGACAGGGGAATTCCTTTATCCGGATCTGGAGCAGGGGGGAGAATTCGAGTGCTCCAACCGGCTTTTTAACGGGATCCACAGAATCGTCCTGCAGGCAATCTTAAGCAATACCAAAAGCTATTTTACCGATTGTCCCCATCGGGAGAAGCTGGGCTGGCTGGAGCAGGTGCATCTGATCGGTCCCTCCGTTATGTACAATTTACAGGTGCAGAATCTGTATGCCAAGATTGAGCAGGATATGGCGGATTCCCAGAGGGAAAACGGCCTGGTCCCGGATATTTGCCCGGAATATGTGACGGGATTCGGGCGCTGGCACGAAGGGTTTGTGGATTCTCCGGAGTGGGGCAGCGCCTGTATTCTGGGCCCCTGGTATGCCTATAAGAGATACGGGGATCCGGAGATGCTCCGCCGGTTTTACGGCGTGATGAAGCGTTACCTGGAGTATCTGGGCAGCAGGACCCATCATCAGGTGCTGCACCACGGCCTGGGGGATTGGCTGGACATTGGTCCCTGTACCCCCCATTCCCAGAACACGCCGGTGCCCGTGACAGCCACCTGCGTCTATTACTATGACCTGGATGTGATGAGGCAGATTGCGGAGCTTCTGGGCTGCGAAGAAGATGCCCGGGAGTACAGGAAGCGGATGGAGACGGTATTTGCGGAATATAACCTGCAGTTTCTGGACCGTCAGACCGGAAGGTATGCCACCGGAAGCCAGGCTGCCCAGGCCATGAGCCTGGTGGCGGGGCTGGTGCCTGAGGAGATGCAGGAGAAGGTAATCAGGCAGCTTCGGGAGGACGTGGAAAAGCGCGGATTTGCCGTTACGGCGGGGGATGTGGGACATCCTTTCCTGGTGGCGGCCCTGATGAAATACGGTATGACAGACCTGTTAAACGAGATGACGAATCTGACGGATACTCCCGGCTACGGGTATCAGGTGGTAAACGGTGCCACCTCGCTGACAGAGGAATGGGACGGCCCGGATCCCGCAAGGCCCCACGGCTCCCAGAATCATCTGATGCTGGGCAGTATCGAGGAATGGTTTTACGGCTCCCTGGGAGGCATTGACCTGATCCGGGGCAGGAGTACCCTGGAGGAGATTACCATTGCCCCCAGGCCGGAGGCGGGAGTGGACTGGGTGAAGGCCTGGACGCTGCATCCATACGGGCGGATTTCGGTGGAATGGAGGCGGGCGGACGGGCAGGTGCAGGTGGAGGTCCTGGTTCCGCCCAATGTGACTGCCCATTTAAGGCGGCCTGACGGAACGGAGGCGGCAGTGGTGGGAAGCGGCCGTTACAGCTACAGCTTTTTGGAGGAGGGGAACAATGATAGAAAATAATGACAGTTCCATTCGGAAATACCTGACGCCTTACCGCTATCCCCGTCCCGTGCTTCACGGCTCGGGGAAGGAGGGAGCGTTTGACAGTAAGGCGGTGGACATTCCCTTTGTGTTCTGGCACGGAGGGCGGTTTCATATGCTGTACACCGGCTTTGACGGAATTGGGTATCAGTCGGCCCTGGCGGTGAGCGACGACCTGATCCACTGGGATCACAAGGGAGTGATCTTAAAGCGGAGGCTGGAAACCCACAGATGGGACCGGGTGGGGGGAGCGGCCACGTGGATCCTCAGGGAGAGCAACGGCTTATATGACCTGCCCCGGCTGAAGAAGGCAGACGGGAAGTACTGGCTGGTTTACCATTCCTATCCGGAAAGCGGCTATGAGAGCGGCCCTGCGGAAATCGGGTTTGCCTGGACTGAGGATGAGGAGCTTCTGGACTGGCATTTTCCGGATCGGCCTGTGTTCTCCTGGCGGGACGGGGAAGACTGGGAGGCAGGGGGGCTCTACAAGGCCTGCTTTTTCCGGAAGGACCACAGGTATTATATGTTTTATAATGCCAAGGACAGGGAGGCACGGTGGACCGAGCAGACCGGCCTGGCCACTTCTGTGGATCTGGAGCACTGGGAGCGGTGTCCGGAGAATCCCGTGCTGAAGGTGGACAGGGACTCCTGGGATAAGTGGTTCCTGTCGGATCCCTGTATCCTGCAGGACGGGAATCGGTGGCTGAATTTCTTCTTCGGGTACGGAAAGCTCTATGAGGACGGTCATACCCACGCCCAGGAAGGGCTGGCGGTATCCGGGGATCTGGTGCACTGGGAGAAGGTGCGGGATCCCATTCTCCCCCGGGGAAAGGCGGGAAGCTTTGACAGCGGCCATGCCCACAAGGCTTCCGTAATATACCATGACGGAATCCTGTACCACTTTTACTGCGGCACCTGCCCGTATCAGGAGGGATTCCCCACCAATGCCTCCGGGGAATATCGCACCATCTGCCTGGCTACGGATAAGCCTCTCCCGGACAGTACCGGACATATTCTGCCTTTCCTGTGGCTGAAGGGAGAGGGGAATGAGCTGATAGAGGAGGAACTGGAACGGATTGCGGACTGCGGCATCCGTGAGGTCTGCCTGGAATCCAGGCCCCACCCGGATTTCTGCGGCCCTCTCTGGTGGGAAAACCTGGACTTTATTCTTCCCCGGGCCAGGAGCAGAGGAATGCGGGTGTGGCTTTTGGACGATAAGAAGTTTCCCACGGGCTATGCCAACGGTGGCTATGAAAGGCAGCCGGATCGATCAAAGGTCTATCTGGCGGAGCGTCATATGGATATTTGCGGACCCTGCAGGGAGGGAGCGGTGCTGGTGAAAAATTTCATCGGCAGGGAGGGGAGGCTGCTGGGAATCCTGGCGGCGCCCAAGCCGGACGGGGAAACCCTGGCGGTGAGCGCCGGGGGAATCCTGGATCTGACGGATCGTTATCATGAAAACGGCTTCGTATATTTTGACCTGCCGGAGGGGGCCTATCGGCTGTTTGTCCTCTTTACCACCAGGAAGGGCGGGGGCAGGGAGAATTATATGAACCTGATAGAGGAATCTTCCGTGAGAGTGCTGATCGATGAGGTGTACGAAAAGCACTATGAGAGATACCGGGAGTACTTCGGCAATACCATAGCGGGATTTTTCTCCGATGAACCGGAGCTGGGGAATGTGAAGGGGTATCCCTTTGACAATACATTGGGGAAAAAAGATGTACGCCTTCCCTGGAGCCGGGCTCTGGAGGAGGAGCTGCGGGAAGCGTGGGGAGGGGAATTCCTTGTGAACCTCCCGGCTCTGTGGTATGACCGGGGGCAGGAGACCACCGCCATACGCTGGACTTATATGGATAAAATGACGGACCTGGTGGGCAGGTGCTTTTCCGGGCAGGTGGGAAGATGGTGCCGGGAACATGGAGTGGAGTATATCGGACACATTATCGAGGACGACAATGCCCATACCCGCATGGGCTGCAGTGTGGGCCATTATTTCCGGGAGATGGCAGGGCAGCATATGGCAGGTATTGACGTGGTGCACCACCAGATTGTTCCGGGCTTTACGGAGAAGATCCATCAGTGGATTGCCGGAGACAGCGACGGAGAGTTCTTTCACTTCGGACTGGCAAAGCTGGCGGTTTCCGCCGCCCATATCCAGGAGAATAAAAAGGGCAGATCCCTCTGCGAGATTTTCGGCAATTATGGCTGGGCCGAGGGAAACAGCCTGATGAAATGGCTGACCAACCATATGCTGGTGCGGGGGATTAACCATTTTACCCCCCATGCCTTTTCCATGTGCTATCCCGATCCTGACTGCCCGCCTCATTTTTATGCCGGAGGGAACAATCCCGGGTTTGCCTGTTTTACCTGGCTGATGAAGTATATGAACCGCAGTGCGCATCTGCTCAGCGGCGGGGTGCACCTGGCGGATGCGGCCATTCTCTACCACGGGGAGAGCGAGTGGAGCGGCGGGGAGACCATGTTCTTCCAGAAGCCGGGCAGGAAGCTGATGGAGGCGCAGCTGGATTATGATGTGATTCCGGCGGATGTGTTTGAGACGAAAGGACAGAGAGACGGCG
>CAJTKW010000074.1 GCA_910577035.1 uncultured Acetatifactor sp. | reverse complement strand
ATATAGTGATGCAGGCAGAATTGGGGTTCTGCCAACAAAACTGCGGAAACTCAAGCGTTCTCCACCTTGACATGCCAGCCCACGGTGCTATAATAAAGTTATATCTATTTCGAAAAAGCATAGTTGCTACTGTTTGCATCGCAATTTACTGACTGCTGTCACAAACGGGCATTTTGTTCGGCCGGTCGTATCCTGATTTCTTCATACTTCCCTCGTCATTATGCAAAAGAGTATTTTCCGTTCCACTGTCATGGCAATCGTTTATCAACAAGCAGCAGGCAACGGAGGGGAGCATGTTTCAAATGAATCAGAAAGAAAGTATCGAAAAGAAACTCACAACATCTATTTTCAAGGTATCATCCATTATCGCGGCTGCCGCGCTTCTGGGCATTATCGCCCTGATTGTCATATGTAACCGCTATTCCTATGCACTTGAAAATTTCGGCTTTGCCCAGGGCGACATCGGAAAGGCAATGTTTGAATTTGCGGATGCCCGGTCGTCGCTTCGTGCCGCCATTGGCTACGATAATCAGGAAGCCATTGATACCGTGACAGCACAGCACGCCGCCAACAAAGAAAATTTTACCCGCTATTTCGCGGAAATTGAAAATACCGTCGTATCGGCAGACGGCAGGGAAACCTATGAAGCCATCGAATCGGAGCTGGCTGCTTACTGGGCACTGGATGCGGAAATCATGGAGCTGGGTGCCACAACGGACCGTGCAAAATGCGTGCAGGCGCAGGAGCTGGCCCTGAACGAGCTGGCAGGCCCTTATAACAGTATTTACAGCAAGCTTGACGAACTGCTGGAGGTAAAGGTAGATCAGGGTAACAGCCTTGCCACGGCACTGAACGTCACAGGCTGGATACTGGTAGCGGCAATTCTCGCCGTCACGGCATCCGCCATGTATTTGTCCACCAAAATCAGCAAAAAGATCGCACAGCGGATTTCCGTCCCGCTGGGAAAGCTTGGCGAGCGTCTCAAGACCTTCTCCACCGGCGACCTTTCCTCCCCGTTCCCCCAGATTGAAACGGGAGACGAGGTGGAAGACATGGGAAAAGACGCCAGGGATATGGCGTCAAATCTGGAACAGATCATCTTTGAAATCGAGGAGCTGCTGGGAGAAATGGCAAACGGAAATTATACCGTCAAGTCCAAGGCTCCCCAACGCTACACCGGAGATTTCCAGAAGCTGTACGGCGCCATGCGCAGCCTCAGGGACCAGATGACAGACACCCTGCTGTCTATCGGTGAAGCCTCCAAACAGGTATCCGCCGGATCCGACGATCTTGCAAACGCTTCCCAGAGCCTTGCAGAGGGCGCTACCGATCAGGCCCACGCCGTATCCCAGCTGCTTGCTTCCATCTCCGATATTACCGAGACAATGAAGCAGAGCGCACAAAGCGCTGACGATACCTGCACCCGGGCACAGGAATACGCGGATAAGGCAGACGAAAGCCGTCATGAAATGGAAACCATGATGGAGGCCATGGTACGGATAAACGACACTTCCGCCAAAATCGGAAATATTATCTCCGAAATCGAATCCATTGCGGCACAGACCAACCTCCTGTCCCTCAATGCTTCCATCGAAGCTGCCCGGGCAGGGGAAGCCGGGCGCGGCTTTGCCGTCGTAGCTTCGCAGATCAGAGAGCTTGCCGACCAAAGTGCAAAGGCGGCAGTGGATACCCGGGAACTGATCGAGGCTTCCGTACACGAGGTTTCCGCGGGGAACGAAGTGGCAGACCATGCCTCCCGCTCAATCGAATCCGTCATGGACGGCATCAAGCAGATTGCCGAATTCTCCAAGGACTTAAAAGTCATGATGGAAGAGCAGGCAGAGGCAATGCTCAAGGCAGAGAACGACGTCAATCAGATTTCCGGCGTTGTGGAGAGCAATGCCGCCACCGCCCAAGAGGCATCGGCAACCAGCCAGGAGCTGTCCGCTCAGGCAACCATGCTGGATGAACTGGTAGGACAGTTTGAATTACTGAAGAAGTAATCAGAATCTCCTGATCTTTCTGGTTGAATTCTTCTCGAATTCACGATCCCGCACCTTGAGCCTGAAAATACGTTTATACAAAGGTGCTTTCCTGTTATACCCATCAATTATTTTCTGTAGTTCAGACGGAACATCCCGGATCTTTTTCTTTGCGGCATACTCCAGATCCGGGAAGATTTCCGCCTCTATGACACCTTCGCTGTCACGCACCAGAATTTCCTGAATCAGCGGTTCCCCGCCCAGCCTGTTTTCAATCTCCTCCGGAGAAACGTTTTCACCGTTTGGCGTAATTATCAGATTCTTTTTCCGCCCGGTGAGAAAGAGGTATCCTTCCTCATCCACATATCCCAGGTCTCCCGTTTTCAGCCAGCCATCCTCCAGAGTCTGCGCCGTTTCCTCCGGCATCCGGTAATATCCCTGCATCACGCTGGAGCCTTTTACCCAGATCTCCTCTTCCACGATCCTGACTTCACAGTTAGGCATACATTTTCCCACCGAACCTGCCTTCATCCCGCTATCACAGTTTGTACTGATCACAGGCGAGCACTCTGTCATGCCGTATCCCTGAAGTATAGTGATGCCGTACCGCTTAAACAGGTCTATGTATCTGGGATTCAGATAGGCACCGCCGCTGCAGATAGTATGAAACTGCTTTCCGAACACCTTCGCCTTAACGAGCATGGCCGGGACAAGGGACGCCTCCTCCAGCTTTCTGGCAAGAGTCTCCACCATCAGAGGCACCATCAGGATCATATTGGGTTCAAAGAGCTTAATATTCTGCGCAACCCTCAGCAGGGAATCATTGATGCAGATCGTCGCCCCTATGGAAATGCCCTTAAGGATGTCCATGCTCAGACAGTAGGCATGGTGTATGGGAAGCACGCTCATCACCACCAGCCCGGGCCCGTAGCCCATATCCAGGGCGGTGGCATTCTCCGCAAGGTTCCTGTGGGTCAGCATGACCCCCTTGCTCTTCCCGGTAGTACCCGAGGTGAACATAATGGTAGCCAGATCCTCCGGCCCGGGTGCAAAAGCCGTCTCCGGCAAAGCTCCCCCTGTCAGCTCCCACATATAAAGGGCACCGGAAACCTCACTCTCCGGATCCACGGCAATGAAATGTTTCAGCTTCCCGCACTGCCCGGCCGCCTTCAGCGCCGTCTCTTCCTTCGTCCCGTCGTACACAAGGGTGGTCACATCCGCCCTGTCTATCAGCTCACACAGTTCCTCCGGAGGCAGATTCCCGTCCAAAGGCACTGCCACGCTGCCGCTGCTCACAATGCCAAAGTACGCCGTAACCCAGGAATAGGAAGAGGCTCCCAGCACGGCAACATGCCTCCCCTGCTCCCCAAGCTTCACCAGCGCCGCCCCGAAATGCTCGCTGTCGCTTCTCAACCGGGAATAGGTCCTGGCCTCCACTGCAGTCTCCTTTTTCCCGCTGCCGCCGGCCTTTTTCACCTTGTAGCGGAAGGCGTCCCGGGGTCCGTAGCTCTCTTCTGCCTTAACCAGCAGTTCATATATTGTACTGCATACCATGCTCATACTAACCTCCATTTCAAAACTCCCCTGCTCAGTTTCCCAGGCTCGACAGATAATCCACCGCTTCCTGTACCGTGCGGATATTGGCCGCTTCCTCCGCATTGACTTCAACGTCCAGCGTCTCCTCAATCTCCCCCAGCATACTCATGAAATCAAATGAGGTAAAGCCCAGATCCTCCATAAAGCGGGACTCCGGCCTAATATCCTCTCTCTTGACTTCCACATAATTTACAATCACGTCTGCCAGCTTATCAAACATTTTCTTCCTCCTCTCTTCTCACGCTATACCAGCTTAATAATATCCCCTGTCTTTAGATTCGGGTTCTCCGTTCCCTTAAACATGATTTTACAGATATAATAATAAAAATATTCCAGCTGCTCCCTGCTGTACGCCTTTGTCTGGTGCTCAAAGCTGAAGTCCAGCCCGTTATCCTCGGGCCTGTGCATCACCGAAAGGTACATCCCGTCGGAATAATAGCCGTTGCCGTATCTTTTGGTCTTGTACCTGATGCCGCCCAGATCCGTCAATCCCTTTTCCCTCAATGTCGCAGGCTGATAGGTGAGAGACACTGTCTCGTAGCCCATGCCCCGGGGAGGATTGTAGTACTGCCCCCTGTAAGAAAGATACTCCGCCGGGTCAAAATTCACATACCGGAAAACCTCATTCTGCCTGTCCCTGATTTCATGAATTCCTTCCAGAAAGGTCCTGGTCTCCGGGATAATCGTCCGGAAGGGGAAGCAGTGTATACGGGTCCCGCCGGATTTTTTCTCCAGAAGCGTGGCTCTGCGGGCATATGCAACCTGCATTGATATATCATCACATTGGTTGATCTTCTGCAGATAGGTACGAATTCCCATAATCAGCAGACATTGCAGGGAAATATGCTGCTCCTCGCAGAATTTCATCAGCCGTCCGGTAGGCTCCTCCTCCAAATGGAAGACATCGATATCCGCCGTGAAACTGTCCGACCCTGTAGGGGCCGCCCTGAGATTGGAATTCCCGGTGTCACTTCGCGCCTGCTCCAGCCTTCCGGGTCCCTCCACACCGTTGTATATGGGCTCCGACTCCTCAATCAGCCTGTGAAAATACTCCCTGTCCCTGGCCTGTGCCCTGCTGCCGTTCTCATAGGCCAGATCCTTCTCCACCTGCTCAATGTAGGAGCGCATATCGGAAGGATAAGGAATCCCCTCAAAGTTCGCACTGCAGTACAATTCTATGACATCCTTCAGAAAGCAGATCAGGGACTGGGCATCCAGGAAACGATGATCTCCCGAAATAAACATCCCTTCAAAGCCGTCCGGGGTCTTAATGATAACCACCTTATTCATGGGCGCATCTTCCCGGTCAAAGGGGATGCGGGTCCACGCCGTCATCTCCGCCTCCGCCTCTTCCATGGATTTCCCCGTGAAATCAACGAATTCTATCTCCCGCTCCTCCCGGTCCCCAATATACTGATACCACTGGTCCTCCTCCTTGTCATAGACAAGCCGGGCCCGCATGGATTCGCATCGCTCATACGCTTTATAAACAGCCTTCCTCAGCTCCTCAAGGTTCAGTTGAAAGTCTATGGTAAGGCTTGAGCCCACATTTAATATTTCCTTTCCCGGACTGTAGCGGGCATAATAATTGTGAAATTTCTGCGCTGCCGTCAACGGGTAAACCTTATAACCGTTTCTTGTCTTCATTCTCCTGTCTCCTCCGCAAATTCCGTCAGTGCCTTTTCATACGTTTCCCGGTCTTTGTAATAGCTTTCCGCATGTGCCGCGCCTTCAACAATCAGCAGACGCTTCGGCGACTGACAGCGTTCGTACATCTCGTGACACATTGCGCAGGGTACAAAGGTATCCGCAGACCCATGGATAAAGAGGATCGGCACCTTTGCCTTCTGCACCTCCCGTCCGGCATTGCACTCATCCATACCGTAGCCTGCCAGCTTCCGGTTCAGCAGATCCGCCCCCGGAATGGCCGGGAACGCCGGCAAATGGTACATATTGTGCAGCACATGGGTGAAAACCTCCTTGGGCGAGGTAAAGCCGCAGTCCGAAACGATTCCCTTCACATTGGGAGGAAGCTCCAGCCCGCTTGCCATCAGTACCGTGGCGCCTCCCATGGACGTCCCATGGAGCAGGATTTTTACCGTATCACCACATTCCCCGACGGCCCAGTAAATCCAGCCCAGCGCATCCTGCCTGTCCAGACACCCGAATCCGATATATTTCCCCTCGCTCTTCCCATGGGCCCTTGCATCCGGCAAAAGCACGGCATAGCCGTTTTTCAGGAAATATTCCGCTATGGCGATATGATTGCTGAGGCCTTCCCCGGTATAGCCGTGAAAGCAGATTACTGCCCGGTTTCCAAAGCCGCCCCTCTCGACAGCCGGGAAATACACAGCATGCAGCTTCAGTCCGTCAAAGGACGTAAGATACACATCCCTGTGAGGCCGGGCCAGCACATATTTTTTCCTTTCTTCCATCAGCGGAAAATATTTTTCCCAATCCGTACCCGACATCTTCACGGTGCGCTCTGTCTTTGCCTTTCCCCGCTTCATGGTTCTGTTGTAAAAATACAGAGTCTCCCCGATTCCTGCCGCAGCCAGAAGGCCGGTCACAACGGCAATGCTCTGAATTGCTCCCATCCGGTATCTCCCCTTATCCTGTTTTTATTTGTCGTTTTATCCGCCTGCTTATTTGTCTTCCCGTTCCTCTTCCTTCTGCCCGTTCTTTTTGGAGACGGCCCTGGCAATCCCGGTCACCACCCTGTCAGCGGCCTTTTGGGCAATACTCTTTTGACTCCGTCCCCCAGGACTCTTCAGCTCTATGATTTCCTTCAGCCGCAGCGCCTTTTCCAGATTCCCCTCCACACGGAGCCTCTGCTCCGTAAAAGCGGCAATCGGATCCAGCCGGCCGTCCGCTATTTCCAGCAGTACCTCCGGTGCGCAGATAAACATGGCATCCCGGTCATAATACTCGTACGGCTCCACATAAAGCTCACCGCCCTTTACCTCTACGTAAAAGGCTCCTCCCGCCTCCCTGTCCTCAATGTTGAACTGAAAAGCAAGATGCTCCCCAATATCACTCACATCAGCTCCCATAAACTTCCCCTTGATCTCATAAAAAAAATCCGCGTAAGTCACTGTGTCCTCCTGTTCTGCCGCCGCGCTTGCAAACGGCTGCTCTTGATTTCCCTCTGCAAAGTATCGTGCGCTTTCCTCTGAAATCGTGCACGCTCTTTCATTTTTCGACCAACGGTCGATTCTCTGTCCATTAACTATACCACATAATTCGACCAACGGTCAAACTATTTTAAATTTATTTTTTTCTGCCAGGGCATGCCTCAATTATTACCGGATTTCAGGTTGTCCCCAAACTGCTTTTATGCTATTCTTTTATCTAAGGACGTACTGCTTCTCAACGCAAATCCCAAAGCCAGTGAGCTGGCTTGCAGGAAACGCTTCGGCAGCATTTCCCTATGGAACAATCAGGCCACAACGACAGAAACGGGGATCAACATGCGGGACACTAAAAAGTATGACAGAATATTAGACGCGCTTCAGCAGCTTCTGGAGGATAGCACCCTGCAGAATATTTCAGTAAACGATATTGCCAAAAAGGCCGAAATGGGAAAAGGAAGCATATACTATTACTTTCCTTCGAAAGAAGCAATTCTTGACGCATTGATAGAAAGAAACTATGAACAGCCCCTGAAAACGGCCAAAAATCTGGCCGCCCTCACGGACATTTCTCCTTTTACACGCATGGCCATGATTCTGCAGGCGTGCCGCAGCTCGTCGGCTGCATTCCTGAGCCGCGGCAGCAGCGGAACCGATGCCCAAAGCACCGCGCAGCTTCAGCAGAAATACATGAATCATCTGATTTCGGAGCTGAAGCCCGCCTTGACAGAAATCATCACACAGGGAATCTCTTCCGGTGAGATCCGTTTTGACTATCCCGCGGCACTGGCTGAAATCGTGTTGATTGTGCTGGCTGTCAAGCTGAATCCTACCTTTCTGTCAGCTACCGCAGAGGATTCGGAAGACACCATCCGCGGACTGGTCTCCCTGCTGGAAAAGGGAACCGGTGTACCCCAGGGCGTCCTGAATTATCTGATGTAGATTCCGGAGGTCACCCTTCTCACCCCGGCAGGATCCTTACCGGTCCGGAGATCACCTCTCTCGCCACATACAGGATGCTGTCGGCACGGGCGGTCATTGTCCACTTTACAAGGGTCATATCTCCCCTCTCGATCTCGATACAGGTAATGCAGCGGGGATGGACGCAGCTGCCGGTATTGTAATAGAAGGACGGCTCTTCCGGCAGCACAGGGCGGTGTGTATGTCCTGTGACCAGAATATGGCGATGTGCTTCCGCCCAGCTGCGCAGCTTCGCCTCACACCTTTCCTTTACCTGATAATTCTTGGCGGCACTGGTAGGATCCAGGAATCCCAGATTCTCCAGCGGGTTCCAGAAATACCTCACCAGGAACCGGGCCAGGGGCCACAGCGTGGAATTCAGCAGGCTGGCCTGATGGCCATGAGTCAGGTATAAAGACTGCTCCGGCCGGGAGTCGGAGTACAGGATCACTGCCTCGAAAAAGGCCGGATTCTTTTTACGGACAATGTTATGATTCCCATAGATTAGGCGAAGCCGGCCTCTCTCTTCAAACCGGGCGAACATACAGTAAGCATCCTCGTGGATCTCGGTAATATGGCGCAGCTTCCGATTCTCCCACAGCTCTTCCCCGTCCCCCAGCTCAATATAGGTGAACCCGTTCCTGTAATAGTGCTCCAGCGCCGCATAATACAAATGCTGATTCTTCAGGAAATTGTCCGAGGAGGTGCCCACCCCCCTGTGACAATCACTGATAAGCACATATCTGGAACATCTGTTAAAAGGCAGTACCGGTGCCCGGGCAAAGGCGCGTTCCAGACGCCTTGCAGTACTCATGACCTATCTCTTCGGCGGGGCCTGCAGTGCCTGCACGGCTTCGGACAATAACAGCCGTTTTTCCTGTGGCAGCGCCTGTTGCAGCGGCGCAGGCGCATCAGCTTCCGGAAGCAGAACGGAAGATAATAGTAGAGGAACAGAATCCGGTCCTCCGTACAGACAAAGGGCCTGGTGATCCATACAAAAAGACGGCAGTACATCCGGTTCAGGCACTGGGACAGCCAACGGTGGAAACGTGTCAGCAGCCCGTAATGCTCCGGCAGAGGCCGGTGAAAGGCAAAGGACAGGCAACAGTTTTGCACTGTGACCAGCTCCCCGGGATAGCCTGCCCGGCATAATCCCTGCCGGAAGGCCTCCAGCATTTCCCCGCAGGGAAAGCAGATCGATGCTTTCAGGCACAGCCCGGAAGGACGGGAAAATACCCCCGGCAGAAACGCAGTCAGCCACCAGTGTCTTTCGGATAGTTTGACGAAGTCCCCGTTTTCCTCATACAGCTCCAGGGAACAGGGCAGCATTTCCGACTCCCCCGCCGCCTCAAAAAGCGCGGTGCCGTATTCGGACTCCGACAGCAGCCTGTCGGCATGATAGATCCCGATTTCCGCGCCGGTATTTATCCCGTACTGGCCTTTCCAGAATTGGATCAGCCAGGTCTTTCCCCGATAATTAAAATATACCGGAAGGGTGTCATACACCATGCGGAAGCGGGGTGCCAGATAATCATAGAGCCGGGTGTAACCGGCAGCCTTCTGCCAGGCATCCACAGTGGAAGAGAAATAGCCGCAGCAACAGTGGTAGGCGTACCCGAAGGGCTGCGCCAGCTCCTCCACCAGGCAGCACTTTTCACTTTTCTCCATGCACTCAATCTTACAGATGATCTTTTTTCTGCGAAAATGTCCGAAAATCATGCCCAGCAGGGCAAGCAACAGTAAAATAAACAGAGCAGCATACATACGATATAACCTATTATCCTATGTTGTTTTGCTCTATTATATGCTGACTGCGAGAAAAGTTTCCCGGAGAACTTTCGCCGATAACACTCGTTATCTTAACTCGGCGACAGCTCCTGCCAGCTGATTACCCTGCTGCAGCGGGCCACCGACGTTCCCCTGTGGGTAACCATAATCAGGGTCTTCCCCGCAGTTTCCTCCTGAAGCAGCAGATTCAGGATCTCGCTCTCATTCTGATAATCCAGGGCAGAGGTAGCTTCGTCAAAGACAATCAGCTCCGTATCCTGTAAAAACAGTCTGGCAATCAACAGCCGCTGCTTCTGCCCGCCGGACAGTTTCATGCCGTTTTCTCCGATCACGGTATCAAAGCCCTTTTCAAGGCTCTGGATAAACTCCATGATATTGGCCCTGACACAGGCCGCCCGCAGCTCCTCTTCCCCGGCGTCTGCCCTGCCAAACAACAGGTTTTCCCGAATGGTAAGATTAAACAGCATAGACTCCTGCATCAGGAACCCCGCTCTGGCGTATAGATCCCCCCTGGAAATCTGCTCCATGGGTATGCCGTTCCAGAGGATTTCTCCCTTCCCCGGCACAATGCCGCCTGCCAAAAGCCGGATCAGCGTACTCTTGCCGCAGCCGCTTTCCCCCCGGATCGCAACGGTCTCTCCCCGGCATATTTTCAGATTGCAGTGCTGCAGAATCTCTCCCTGGCCTTCTCCGTAGGAAAATGCCACGTCACGAAGCTCCACGCTTTCAAAATGCTCCACCCCCCAGGGCCGCTCCGGAGAGCACAGCTCCAGAATCTCCCCCAGCCGCTTTACCGACGCCTCCTGCTCTCCCCTCTGTATCAAAATATCCGATATTTGCAGGAGACGATTCACAAAATCTCCATAATACTCCATAAATACCAGCAATGCGGGCACTGTGGCATTTCCCCGGATGACCAGGATGCCCCCCAGCAGATACAGCCCCATCTTCGTCAGAAACACATCCTTAAATGCCAGGAAAGTCCTGTTCAAAAACCAGAACATATGGGATTTCAGGAACGAATCCCCCAGCTCCTTCCACAGTCCCTCAAACTGCCGCCGCTGCCTTTCTTCCTGACAATTGGTCTTTACCTCTTTCCAGAAAAACAGATTGTGTATCATGAAATCATTATACTTTCCCAGAATCTCTCTGCGGCGCTGGTACTGCACATTGCTTTTGGCCTTGAGCCTGCGGGTGACATAAAAAGACAACGGCAGCAGCAGGAAGCTCACCACCGCCAGAATCCAGTTGAGATAAAGCAGGATTCCCGTCATCACGGGCACATTGACCGCCGCCACCCACAGCTCCAGCTTCCTTTCCCAGTACACTGCCGCCTTCTCCGTGTCCCTGTGCAGGCGTTCCATTAATTCACCCGCCGTATACCCGGACAATGCCTCCATATCCAGCTCACTGTACTTTTCCAGCACCTTCTTCTTTGCCTCCAGCACCATCGCCGGAAAGATCCGGTTATAAACCGCCTTCAGGAGCACAGATACCAGCGCCTTCGCCGCAAATACTGCCACATAAAGCCCCGCCACGGCCCAGAGCCACCCTATCCTTTTGTGGGTGACCACCTGATTCAAAAAAAGCAGATAGCAATAAGGCGGTAACAAAAGCAGCCCTGCTTTGAGGAACTGCAGAAATATGTATAAAACCATTTTCCCCCTGTATGATTTGATCGAAATACAGTTATTCATCAATGAGTTCTGCTCCTTTCCCTGTCGGTACCTGCCGTTGATGTCACGCCGGTATTCACCCGGCGGCCTGCCGATATTCCTCATAAAGGGTTCTGTACAGTGCATTCTCCTTCATCAGTGAATTGTGGTCTCCCACGGCCGCGACCCTTCCCTGCTCCACGACCACTGCCTTATCCGCCGCCAGAACCGTGGAAAACCGGTGTGCTACGGAAAGAATGGTGGTATCCGCAAGCCTGTCATATACAAAGGCATTCACATCCCGCTCCGTGGCTTCATCCAGTGCAGAGGTAGCCTCATCCAGCAGAAGTATCCTGGGCCTGCGGTAAATACATCTGGCAATGGCGATTCTCTGCTTCTGTCCGCCGGACATTTCCCGGCTGCCGTCTCCGATCACCGTGTCCAGCCCCTCGGGCCATTGCTCCACCAGCTCCTTTAGTTTCAACCCCTCCAGAATCTCCCAGATCAAAGCATCCTGTCCGGGATCATCGGACAGACTGATATTTTCCCGGAGGCTTCCGTGGAACAGGCCGTTTTCCTGCTGCACCACTGCAATCTGCCGCCGCAGGCTTCCTAAGGTAAAGTCCGTCAAAGACACTCCGTCCACGGATATTGTTCCTTCCCGGGGTTCATACAGACGGCAAAGAAGCTGCAGCAGCGTGCTCTTTCCCTCGCCGCTTTTTCCCACAAAGGCCACCTTCTCCCCCGCTTCTATCTGCAGGCTGAATTCCCGGAGGACGAGGTTTCCCGCACCTGCATCGGATTCCTCCGCACCTGGTTTCAGGGTTCCCGGTTTCACGGTACCCGGTTCCTCCGGTTTAGATTTCCCGGCAATCCCTTCTCGAACTTCCTGCTCTTCATATCCGAAGGACACCTCTTGAAAACAAATCCCCCCTTTTGTAATCTCAATCTCCTTCGCTCCCGGCCAATCCTCCTCCGTCTCCCATTCCAGTAATTCCCGCACCCGGTCGATTCCCGCCAGATTGCCGGCTATATCAGTTATCTTCCTTCCCAGGGCATTATAGTAGGATGCACAGGTGGCAAAATAAGCAGCACAGGCTACAAACTGACCCACGGTTATGGTGTCCCTGACGATACAAAGGGCTGCAATGCAATAGACACAGAGCTGTCCCAGCAGAGTCAGCGCTTCGTTTACATTTGCGGAAGCCAGCTCCTGATAGCCCGCCCCCACCTCTTCCTCAATGACTTTCCTGGTTTTGGCTTCATAGTCGCTCTTTACCTTATCCTGCGCATTCAACAGCTTCCATTGGGAAATCCCTGCCATCATCTCCAGGATCCAGGCCTCTGCCAGTCCCTTCTGCCTGCGTATTTTCTCCTGCCGTGCCTTCAGCTTTGCGGCAAAATGACGGATGGACCATGCCATCACCGGCGTCAAAATAATGGACACCAGACCCAGCAGCCAGTTTGTATACAGCAGATACCCGATGGAAACGGCCAGCTGCAGAAAATTAGCCAGCACGTAAAACAGGCTCCGGTGGATAAATTCCAGAAAACACTCCGTGTCATCCATAATGCGCTTCATCACATCGCCGCTTTTGATATTTGTCCATACGGCAGCTTTCATCCGCAGAAGATGCTGAAAGCATTGTTTTCGAATCTCCACAATATAGGAAGCCTCCAGATGAGCCCACAGATAATTCAAGACTCCATGACCGCACTGATTTAAGAAATACAGACCTGCATATAATAAGAAATACAGCAGAAAACCCTTCATCTGCTGTTTATAAAATATCTCATCCACAATCTTTCCCGTGACAAGTGGAAACATGGCCCCCGTCACTGTCCCGAACAGCACAGACAGCAGCAAAAAGAAAAACTGCCTTCTGTACCCTTTGGTAGTGCCATATATAAATTTCATCCTTCAAACCCCATCGGCCATTCGGCCGCCTTCTCCCCTCGTTTCGTGGATTACCACGCTGGAATCCAGCCGCCGGTGCACCCGCCGCGCTTCCCGCCGCCGGCTTTTCCCTGACACCCATTATATCAAATGGCAGGCGAAAGTCAAATACCCGCCGTATCCCGAAATGTTTTCTCCCTTCAGCGTTTTCTCTCTTCACGCAGTCCGTAGTCCTGCCCCGGATTGTGTACCGAACAAGATGAGTGTTTTTCGGGAAATGCCGGAAATACAGTGTTTACGGCTTGCTTTGGAGTTCAAGATTTATAGGGACAGGGGCAAATAGCTCAACTATAATTCAACTCGTTTATAGAAATCCGGCTGACTAAAATCTTTCAAACGATTTTGAAAAGCCTATTGAGAAAAACCCTTTTTCAGCGTATACTGTTATCAACGGGAAAGAACCCTCCCAATGGGAAATATCTTCCCATGGAAGAAAGGAATTTTCATCATGGGAAAGATAGATACTATAACAAAAGAATATATGGAGAATCCGATAGTCTTTGCCGATGCGTTTAACCAGCTTTTATACCATGGGGATCAGAAGATCGACCCTGCCCGGCTGACGGAATTGGACACTACGGAGATTGTGATTCCTTATGGAGGAGACGGTGCCGGTGTGCCGGAGCAGAAATACCGGGATGTGCTGAAGCTTCTGTATGCCATGACGGATGGCAAAACGGCATACTGTGTGATGGGGATCGAAAATCAGTCAGAAATCCATTATGCCCTTCCGGTCAAGAATGGGGTTTACGATTTTCTCCAGCTATCCCACCAAGTCAGCGAGGCGGCCAATGCCCATAGGCAGGAAATAAAGGAATCGAAAACGAAAGAGACGGATACTCCACAAGAAAAAGAGGCTCCTACAAACGGTGAGTTCTTAAGCGGCTTCCGGAAGACAGACCGCCTTATCCCTGTGGTCACCCTTGTAATATATTTTGGTTCAGACAGCTGGGATGCACCGCTCTCCCTGAAAGAAATGTATTCCGATGCTGACAATGCAATTCTGGCACACACACCGGACTACCATGTGAATTTAATTGCCCCAAAGGAATTGTCAGATAACGAGATTAATGAATTTCACTCGAACCTGCGGGAAGTGATGCTGTACATTAAGTATTCTAAAGATAAGCAGACTCTGAATAAGATCGTAGAGGAAGACATAAAATTTCAAAGTATGGAAAGGCAAGCAGCTGAAGTAATAAATGTTGTTACGGGATCTAAGCTGAAATATCCCGAAGGGAAGGGAGATGTGAATATGTGTTTGGCGATTCAACAAATGCGGGAAGAAAGCGAAATTAAAGGTGCAGTAGAGGCATACAAGGACTTAGAAGTATCTCTAGCAGACACAATAAAACGGATTGCAGAAAAGTTTCATTTATCTGAAAGTGAATCCAATGAAGCAGTAAAACAGTATTGGTAAAAAGTCAGGGGAGCGTGTTTAGGTATGAACGCACTCCCCTTTCAGTTTCGGATAGCCATTATATATTAAATTCCGTAGACGCTAGAATTCTCAACAGTGTTGAGAAAATTTAAAACAGGGATATAAAAATAAAAAAGTAGGCATCTTATGATGGCAACTATCCAACGCTACCTTTGAAAACGCTAACACACTGTCCAAATCCACCCCCTGCGGAAATAAACTACGAACATATTTGCGGATACAATTTATATGTAGACTCATCTTGCCCGATCTGCATTTTATAAACAGGAATGTTTTTCTCCACAGCGATATGCCGAAGTATCTTTTCATGTATTGGGCTTATTTTACGTCCAAGATATACTGCTGTGGGCTTTTTCTTTGCATACGAAAATTCCTGTTGATTAAACTCGGCAGAATTGCAGGAGCATGTCAGCCGCCATTCACGCTCATGCCCCCATGCGCTGGCCTTATGCAGTAATATTTTTGTAGGCATAAACAAATCAGGACACGGAATCATATTCTGTAAACTTTTATACAGTGAAAGCGCATTTCTGTCCAATAGCATCTTTTGAATAATATTTTGCTTGAAAAGCCATATGGCACATTGGGTTGCATCAAAACAAACATCATCATATATTACCCGTGCCAATAAGCAACTTTTATTTGAAGGACAAAGATTCCTTGTCATGCATGAATTACACATTGTGTAACCATTACCCCGAAAATCATAAGCCAAGGCAAAGCCGCAACTAGAATCAGCATAATACCCCCACATAGCAGCTGAATTTATCTCCTCTGAAAAACAAGCAAATTTGATTGATCTTTGGACTACTTGGTGGACTATGGTATCGTTTGCGTCAATCTGATCCGTAAAAAGATTATACAACTGTTTCTTTGCCGCATCCATAGATGCCTGATCCATCTGCGCAATATTTTGACAGGTTGCTTCAATAATCTCAGGAGGAAGAAAGTTATGAATAACAGAAAAACCATCCGTCCCCTGTCCAATTGACTGTAAACCTGTTGTAAATTGCTCACTTTCTATAAATGTTTTGAGTTCTGATTTGATACGTTCTTTATCAAAATGTAATAATGCATCAAAATCATCATTCATCTTATATCCGGGTGAAAACCATAGTTGATCCTGATCAAACGCGGCGATACTCCTCTCATTACACTGTCGAATTTGTTAATTTCCTCATAAGGCAAACTTTCGGGAACAACTATGTTGTGTATCATCTCCTTATATTCCTGTTGCGTCATCATGTTCCGATTTCTACCTCCTTTTATCAGTCACTAGAATTTGTTGCGTTCTAATACTTTAAATCATTATTGCATATTATTTTAGTGTTATTTTGGTTATCCTCTGAAAATGATCCATAAAGCATCTGTCCTATTGCATTTTACATCTTATCATAATCAATTACATTTCTCAACTTATTCCACCATAAAACAGCACCCCACATACGGCATACCGTATGTAGGGCATTGTTTGTATTTCCTCATACTTTTCATAGTTTTCAAATTTGCGGGGACTTTCATATCAATCACAGTCTCTCCTGATGCCGTTTTTCATTATCACTAATCCCCCACCACCTTCAGTTTCGCCTTTACCGGTCTCAATATCACATCCGCTATACAATCACTAATGCGTTCTTCTGCCTCTTTAATCCCAATGAAGCTTCGCTTCATGGCTATAAATATCCGTGGTAGCGGATACATGGCATGGCCAAGGCGGTGGCTGATGCTCAAACTGTCGATTCCGTTAAAAAATTGCAAGCTTGCTTGCGTATGCCGAAATGCGTGTGGATCCGACGGCGTCTTGTCCCATGGCCGTAAACGGCCAAAAAACAGATGTACCATTATCTTCTGTTTTTATCTGTTATTATCGTCTTAACACATTTTCTATACCGTCAAGTACCCCAGCTTCCTGAAGTACTCCACATACCCCCGAATATATTCCAGATCAATCTCATTCCACTCAAACCCAAGCCTCTTTAAGAACCACACTGTGAAATCATTCTCAATATGGATATTGCTGTCATACACCAGCCGGCCCTGCTCATCCATATCATTCTGAAGGGCCTCGAAAATGTATTCCGTGACCCGGTTCCGGATGGTCCCGCGAAGCGCCCGGTTAAAAGCAGCCCCATCCACCACTTCCATGGGAATCCCCAGTCCATGCACCACCTCCAGGAAGCGGTCGAAATAAATGGGCCGGTTGCTGTTTAAATGGAACACCGTCTGCCTGTCCGCGTACCGGGCAATCTTCACAATTCCCTCCGCCGTCAGGTTCACAGGGGAAAATTCGGAATACAGAGGCATCAGGTAATCCGGGAACAAGCCAAACTCCAGAATGGCCCTGAACCTGGTGAGAAAGGCATTCTCCCTGTAGTTGGGCTGGAACTTATAGTCAGAAGCCCGGCTGGTCAGGTTCCCCACCCGGATAATCTTAGCGTCCAAACCCTCCAGCATGGCGTCAAATACCGCCCGCTCCGCCTCAAACTTGCTGTGGATATAGACATTATCCAAAGGCTGACCGATATAAAATGATGTCTCGTCGAAAAACTTCTCCTCCTCCGACCGATAGACGGCAAACTCATCCGCCAGGCTGTTGCCGCTGATGCTTAAGGTAGAAATGTGGATCAGCCTTGCTCCCACGGACTTGGCATAGTCCGCCACATGCCTTGCGCCCTCCACATTAACCCGGTAGAAATACTCATAAGATCCATAATGCTTGACGCTGGCCGCCGTGTGAATCACGGTCTGCACATCCTTTGGCATGACCGCCGCCAGTGTCGGGCACTCAATGTCCCCGGCAATGGGGATGATACGCCGGGTGCTTTTCTGCCCTTCCACAAATTCTCCTTCATACCTGTCCCCGAAATAATACTGCAGAATCTCCCGGAGACGCCCGCTGCCATCCGATTTTTCCCCGTTCTCCGCCTCGTTTCCCGCCTTCTTCCTGTCCCGCACCAGGCAGTAGATCCTTCCCGTCTCCTCCTGCAGCAGCCTGTCCAGCACATGGGCGCCCAGAAATCCCGTAGCTCCCGTCAGCAGCACATTTCCAAGGTAAAAACCCCCAGGAGTAGAATGTCCCTGGGAAGAATTTCCCTGGGAAGAATCCCTCTGAAAATTCTTCCCTCTGTTTTTCCTCTCCGGAGCATGCGCTTCGTCAATCACATTTACTGCAAGCAGTTTCTGATATTTTTCAAAATCCGCAGGCTCGAAATGTATCCTCTCTTCACGCCCTGCATCCATATAATCGCACAACTGCCGCACCGTGGGATAGTCAAAAATATTCTGCAGCGCGAAGGAAATCCCCCTGTCCTGAGCCTTCGCCAGGAATTCGATAGCCGTTAAGCTGTCTCCTCCCAGCTCAAAGAAATCGTCCGCCACGCCCACATGCTCCACATGCAGCAGCTCTCCCATCAGGCGGCACAGCTCCTTTTCCCTCTCCGTCTCCGGCGGGACATATTCCTTCGCCGACTGTGTGAAGTCCGGAACGGGCAGATTTTTCCTGTCCGTCTTGCCGCTGGCGGTCATGGGCATAGCATCCAGACGCAGAAAATAATTGGGCACCATGTACTTGGGCAGCTTTGCGGACAGATGTGCCCGCAGGGCCTTTTCGTCCAGGCTGACAGATACCTTCTGCAAGGTTTCAATGCCTGTTTCAACATCAGATCCCCTGTCCTGTCCTGCTGCCACAGTATAGTACCCCACCAAATACTGCCTGCCCGTTTCGTCCCGCTTATCCGCCACGGCACACAGACCAATGCCCGGAAAGCTGCCCATGACGCTCTCGATCTCTCCCAGCTCAATCCGCAGGCCCCGGATCTTCACCTGCGTATCCATGCGCCCTAAGTACTCAATCTCCCCGTCCCTGCGGAACCGGGCAAGGTCACCTGTGCGGTACATAGTCTTCCCATGGTGATTCTCCGCTGTTGCAAAGGGGTTTGGCACAAAACACTCCGCCGTCAGCTCCGGTCGGTTCAAATAGCCGAGACCCACACCCTCTCCGGCGATGCAGAGTTCGCCGGGAACGCCGATAGGGACGGGGCGCTGGTCATCGTCCAGGATGTAGATCTGGGTGTTGGCGATGGGGGTGCCGATGGTGATGTCGGCACCGTTTTCCAGCTCATTTACCACGGCGCATACAGTTGTCTCCGTGGGACCGTAAATATTGTAAATTTGCCCGTTCTGATTGTACTTCCTGACTGCGTTGTATAATTCCTGCGGAAATACCTCCCCACCTATGACGAAGCTTGTAATCCGCGAAAGAAATCTTTTGGTTTTGCTGTTCCTGATATAACCCTGCAGCTTTGTCGGCGTCTGGAACAGAAAAGAATTTTCAAATTTTTCTACTACTTTTTCAAATTCAATCTGATTCGTTGTCTGCTCTTCACTCAGAAGTATGACAGGCACCTGCCTGCACAAAGAGACCAGGGTTTCCTGAATAAAGGCGTCAAACGTAATCGTCGTTGTGGCAATTGTCTGCTTAGTTCCCCGGAAAAGCTTTTCTGCATAGTCAATGTAATGTGCTATATTTTCATGGGACAAAGCCGTCACCTTAGGGATGCCAGTGGATCCGGATGTATGGATTACACAGAGACTATCACCCATCTCATTTACCGATTCTGCACGATTAGTATCCTGAGAAAAATCTATATTTTTCAAGTCTATCGCATTTGCATATTTGCAGCCATACACAAGGACTATGTCTGCCTTGCATTCCTGCACAAGATATGAAATCCGTTCCGCCGGGTACTGATAGTCAACCGGCATATATGCCCCGCCCGCTTTCAAAACCCCCAGCATAGCCACAACCACATGCCAGCTCCTCTTCGCAATAATCGGCACCACATCGCCCCGCTCCACCCCTTTCTCCCGCAGGAAATGGGCCAGTGAGTTAGACATCTCATCCAGCTCCCGGTATGTATATTTCTGACTTTCAAACACCAGAGCCGTTTTATCCGGTGCCTTTTTTACCTGCTCCGTGAACAGCTCATGGACGCATTTCAGATGCCTACCTCCCGCTCTCTTAAAGCTGCACCCTATTGTTGTTTCTGTGGGTCCGTATCCGTTATACAGGACGGCATCCGTATACTTTGATACCGTCAGGTACAGGTTCTCCGTAAATACCTCCGCGCCGACCATCAAAACCTTTACCTGTGCGATGGATTTCTGGAATGCACGGTCATGCAGCAGTGTCAGTATCTTTGTCGGCGTGGTGTGAAGCGCATCTACATGGTGTCTGTCAATCACCCCGGCAAGATACGTGGCATCCATAGTATCCTTTGCCAGCACAAGGCACAGCCCGTTCAGTAAAGGCAGGAAAATTTCAAATGCCGATATATCAAATGTGAACTCCGTATCCGCCAGCACCGTGCCGCATGTTTCCAACAGGGCATGTTGGTAATGGTTCTTGTTGTTGTTGTTAAAGTTCCTCATATTGGCATGGCTTACACATACTGCTTTCGGCGTACCCGCAGATCCTGATGTATACAACACATAGCATATGTCATCACAGAAACTGTGGTTCTCTATCCGCTCCGGGTGTTTCCCGTAATCCATCGCCGCAAGATCAACTTCTTCATACGCACCACTTCCTGCATATCCATACACCAGAACAAGCTTAGGTCGTGTCTCGGACAGCATATATCCAATCCTGTCAGCGGGGTATTCAGAGTCAACCGGCATATATGCCCCGCCCGCTTTCAAAACCCCCAGCATAGCCACAA
>CAJTKW010000073.1 GCA_910577035.1 uncultured Acetatifactor sp. | reverse complement strand
ATCGGCGCAGCCCAGTGTTTATAAGGGTTACGCCGATTTTGCTTCCAAACTTGAGTTTTTAACGGTGGAATTTTATAATATCCTAACTTGGACAATTTGTCAATATTTTTTTTACGGCATTTGCAGAATTGCAGAATCCCGGTAACAGTTCAGACAGGACACTGAACCGTTACGCTGATGCACACAAAACGCAAAAAACGGGGGTTGGCGCCCGAAAGTCTCGTAAAACTGCATAGGAACGCAATTTTGACTACGCGGCAGGGGTATCTGAACGGTTACGAATCCTGCATATTACTGTATGGCAGGAAATTTATTTTCGCTCATCCAAATAGAGCTGCACTCTGTTATCCAGCTTCCCGGCGGCCTCCTCCGCAGAGCAGTCCCCGGCAAAGTAAGGAGCCAGCTCCTCCCGGACTATAGCCTCCAATTCAGCCGGAATCGAAGGTTCAGGCTGAGCATTCTCAAGCAGAGCCCAGAACTGCTCTAGCTGCTCATCTGTCAGGGGAGTCTGATCCGCAGAAATGCCCCAAAGGCTTGCAGTGCTTAACTGGCCTGCATCCGCATTCTTCTTTGCCTTCTTCTGATATTCGTCCAGAAGGAGCTCCGTCACGTCCCTGCGGCAGGAGAAACCGGCCTTGATCTTGATGCGGCCGCTTTGATGGAACTTAAGCTGTCCCTCCGATGACACCAGATAGCGCAGAAATTCTTTTGCGCCCGCCTCGGACGGAGAATTACTGTTTAAACATATTTGGGCAGACTCCACATAGATACCACGGCCCTGAGCGGCGGGCATACCGATCGGGACCTCTTTTCCCTGAAAGCAGCCGGGAACAAAAAGGAAGTCCTGGGGTTGATACATTGTCAGATATAATGCCGCCAGCATACCCTCCCGATAATAGTCCGCCGCCTCCTCGCAGCTCGTATCGGCGTAGTACAGGTTGTCCCCGTACTTTTTTGCAAATTGCAGAAAATCAAGAAACGGCTGCTCCGCCAAGTGACTCTCCCCCGCACCGTAATCAATGAACCGCTGATTATCCCGATCTGCCAAACCATACTGCAATACGATCCCCATGCTGTCAAGTCCCATCTGAAGAGCTTTGGAAGGAGAATTTTGAACAGCATCCATCATCTGCTCCAGAGTCCAGGCATCCAAGTCTCCCGCCAGAGACTCGGACACAAACAGGGAAGAAAGCATGAAACGGTATGTAAGACCATATAAACTGCCATTCACTTTGCCACTTTCCATACTGGCCGCCCAATAATCGGAAGGATTTTCCATGATGTCATCCAGGGGGGCGATATAGCCGTTTTGAATACAGCCCTCCATGTCAATGATCCAGGCATCCATCAGATCGGGCCCTCTGCCTGCAGACAGTTCCAACTGCATCTGCTGGCAAAAAGTATTGATGTCTCCTGACTCAAAGGGATTGACGAGAACAACACGATATTCTTTATCCTGTCTGTTAAAGGCTGCAATCACCGCTTCCAATGATGCCGTATCGGAGGAAACCAGGGTGATTTCCTGCCTGTCAGCATCTTCTGTCTCTTCCAGCGTCAATAAATATAATATATCCTCAAACCTTACAACAAGAGAAAAACTGTCGTCCTGGTTGGCGCTTAAGGCAAGCAGTTCCTGCAGACTATAGCCGTTTTCGGCAAAGGAGAAAACCTTTTGCAGGGGAGCACTGCCGTCTCCTGCCCAAATGCCGCTGACATCCGCCAGGATGAACTCTCCGGCAGCGGTCCGGGTAAGCAGGAACTCAAATTGGGAACTTACCATGCTTCCCAGTGAAAAAAGTACAGTCCCGTTTGGCTTGTCCCAGACCGCGAGATTCTGCTCCCCGTCAAAGCCATACCACAGGCTTTCAGAGCCGGAGGAAAATAAACCGCACAAACTGTTTTCCAGATTCCGGCTCTGCCCGGGTTTAAAATTATCGTCATAAGAGGTAACACTGCCGGGAGTCAAACCTCCGGAAGAAATGGCATACAGCGTTCCATCCGCGGAGTACATCCTGAAATCCGGAAGGACCGCATCCATACCGGGCCTTTCCAGAAGCCTGCCGGTTCCGTCCCAGCCATAAAATGCAATGCCCTCGGACATGGTAAGATAAACACCGTCTTCACTGATACCGGCAATGCCTGAGAACCTGGGAGTAAATACCGAGCCGTCGGAATTGTGAATCGCCCAATCACTTGAAGACAGAGAAAGGCACTGCCACTGCTCATAGGGAGCATCCAGTACATAGAGACAATAGCTGTCAGTTATCGGTACCACCGACAGATCATCTGTTACGTATGTGATATTATACAGCAAAACCAACTTTCCGTCTGCGGAGAAACGGTCTGTAAGGGAAAGTTCGATCGGTGCGTCCGCTAAGGCAGAATCCGCAAAAGCGGAATCCGTCATATAAGAGAAGTAGTTTTTCCCCCGGTTTTCCGGGGCTTGTTCAAAATCGGTTTTAGGGTCTGATATAGCTTTTTCCGTAATTTGATAGTACCGGGAGTCGACAGCCGCATCCGATGTCTGCCCGGTGATGGATTGAACAACATTTCCCTGGACCGAAGGCTGAGAGGAATCCCCGCAGCCGGACAGCAGAAAAGAAGCTGTCAGGAAGAGTGGAAAGACCAATTTAATATATCTTTGGCTCATTTTTTGATGTATGCTTTGCATAAGGGATTCCTCCATAAAAGCTTTTTGCCACAGGCGCAGACCTGTATTGTTTATAGAAAAGTATGCCTGGATTATTTCACAGCCACAACAATTTCCATGCCGAAAACCGCAAGCCCACAAAGCCTTATCATTATAATTTACCCTCATCAATATGTCAAGCATTTAAACCAGGCCAAACCTAAGAGCCAAAGAACTACAGCACCATTTCCTGTGCCGAAAAAAGTATGGAGAAGATGCTATGTTTCACGGGAGATCCCCTTTTGGCACCAGTGGATCTTACTGCACGCGCCTGACGGCGCAGTTTCCTGTTAAGTCAAAAAACAGGAGACATCTGCTTTGCAGACATCTCCCGCACTCACCTGGCAGATTTGCTAACGGAGAAAGAGGGATTTGAACCCTCGCGCCGGTTGCCCGACCTACACCCTTAGCAGGGGCGCCTCTTCGGCCTCTTGAGTATTTCTCCATGATCCGAACCACGACTCTGCCAATATTTGATTGCTACGCCTATGACTTACGACGTAAGAATTATTATACCCATGTCTGCCCCGTTTGTCAATCGCTTTTTCCTATTAAAATTTCCCTTCACCTTCAACTTCCAACCCCACACTCACAAAAAAGTAGATAATACCACTTATTTCATATAGTAATACAAAAATAACTCCCTTACGAATGTACTGCGGAATCATGTCAAATGCCGCACTAGCTCCCATGCCGCGGCTCTGCCGCGACTCAAGCCCGGATAAAAACGCCGTAAGGATATGACATAAATACCCAAAAACACATATTGTCCTGATTAAGCACCATATAGGTTATTCCCTTCCGCGTCCATCACCACGATAACCGGAAAGTCCTTTACCTCCAGCCTGCGGATTGCTTCCGTTCCCAGATCATCATAGGCTATGACCTCCGCCGAAACGATGGATCGTGAAAGCAATGCCCCCGCGCCGCCCACTGCCGCAAAGTACACCGCGCCGTTTTTTACAATCGCGTCCCTGACCGCATTGTTTCTCTTTCCTTTCCCGATCATTCCCGTTAATCCGAGATCCAGAAGGGCAGGAGCATACTTATCCATCCTGCTGGATGTGGTAGGTCCTGCAGATCCGATGGGCCTGCCGGGTCTTGCCGGAGACGGCCCCATGTAATAAATGATATTGTTTTCCAGTTCCAGAGGAAGCTGCTCCCCCCGTTCCAACGCCTCATACATTCGTTTGTGTGCCGCATCCCGGGCCGTATAGATGATCCCGGTCAGGTACACATAATCCCCCGCCTTCAGTTCTGCTGCCGTCTCCTTAGAAAGAGGCGCATTTACATGTCTCTCCATTTTTTCTCTCATTCCGCTGCTCACGGCAGCTTACCTTAATTAATCTGTGAACCCCCGAAAGCCCATCCAACACACTGCCAAGGAATAACCATAAACTTTCCGGAAAAGTGCCGCATTCTCATTCTATTCCTATACGTTATAGTTCCCGCACCACATGACGATTCACATGGCAGCAAATATTTACAGCCACCGGCAGCCCCGCAATATGCGTCGGATATGTATTGATGTTGACGGCAAGGGCAGTAGTCTTTCCCCCCAATCCGCCGGGGCCAATGCCGGAACAGTTAATCTTTTCCAGCAGTTCCTCTTCCAGCTCCTTGACATAGGGAATTCGGGAACGCTCGTCCACGGGCCGGGTCAATGCCTTCTTCGCTAACAGGGCACACTTTTCAAAGGTGCCGCCGATCCCCACTCCCACCACCATGGGCGGGCATGCGTTCGGCCCGGCATCTTTTACCGCAGTCAGCACCGCTTCCTTCACACCTTCCACACCGTCCGCCGGCTTCAGCATAAACACACGGCTCATATTTTCACTGCCAAAGCCCTTCGGTGCCACGGTGATTCTGACCTTATCTCCCGGTACAATTTCATAATGAATCACGGCCGGAGTATTATCCTTAGTATTTTCCCGGATCAACGGATCCCCTACGATGGATTTCCGCAGATAACCTTGGATATATCCCTGACGCACTCCTTCATTGACGGCATCCTCCAACAGCCCGCCCGTAAAGTGTATCTCCTGTCCGACCTCCAGGAAAACCACTGCCATGCCGGTGTCCTGGCAAATGGGAATCATCTCCCGGCCCGCAATCTCCAGATTCTCCCCCAGCTGAGCTAAAATCTGCCTTCCCAGAGGAGAGTCTTCCCTCTCCTCTGCGCACTTCATGGCACATTTCATGTCCTCAGACAAAAAATGGTTCGCCTCGATACACATTTCCCTGATGCTGCTGATTATTTCCTCTACATCTATTGTACGCATTTACTCCGCAATTTCCTTTCTTACGGCTTCCAGCTCTTCCTGCGTCGGGCTGGAAGGAATCCAGTTAATCTTCTGTCCGTCGTCACTGTATCTGGGAATCAAATGCAGATGAAAATGAGAAACGGTCTGTCCCGCTACCTCTCCGTTATTCTGCACCAGATTCAGCCCTTCACAGTGAAGTTTATCCCGCAGAAGCAGTGCCATTTTTTTCGCCAGCTTCATCGCTTCCCCCGCCGTCTCTTCCGGTAACACATATAAATCCGCCGAATGTTCCTTTGGCAGGATCAGTGCGTGCCCCCTCGTGGCCGGCCCAAGATCCAGGATCACCCTGAATTTTTCATCCTCATACAATGTTTTAGACGGAATCTCTCCCGCCGCTATTTTGCAGAAAATACAGTCTTGCTTTTTCACGTGCTTTTCCTCCTACTACAATGTATTATGTTTTTGCAATTACAGCCTGCCGTTTCGCATACACTTGTTGCAAATTCCAGAACTGCCTTATACAGGGCGTTTACCAGGGCTTTTCGAAACGCATCCGTTATTTTTCATTCTGTGCTTCAAACAGAAACAGCTGATCCAGCGTCCTCAAAATTCTGAAATCACCCTTTGTCTTCATGGATCCGGACATAAAGGCTCTCTGGAAAGTCATTCTGCCGCTGATGATTTCCTCAAATGCCGCGCGGGGCAGCTGCATCTCTACATCAGCCTGCTCGATATTCCCGTAGTAGCACTCCAGCTTTTGCCCGTCCACCGTAATAATCAGCTTTTTCTTTTTTTCTTCAATGGCAATGGAATATGTGGCATGGAATCCCGCCTGCGGCTTGAAATGACGGCGCAGGCTCGCCAGACTCTCTTCCTCGCTGTCTCCGCCTTCCTCATTCAGCATAATATCCCTGAACAGACTCGTCAGCTCCTGTATATCCTGTTTCTGCCGCTGCACATAGCTGTCATCCGATACATATTGCGACAACTGCTCCGTCTCCTGCGGCGTCAAATCATTCGGGGTTGGTACCGCAATTCTCTGTTTCACAGCCTGACTGCTGGCCGGGAAGCAAGCCACCTTCTGGTTAATCGTCCTGTACAGATTCTCAGCCTTTTTCTCAATAATACGGATATACTGCTCGTTCATTTCCAGCATAACCGTATTTTCAATATAACCGCATAACCCACTGCAGGGCAGACCGCCCAGAATCTCCCAGGCGTTCTCCAGATCAAGCTTCCCGTATCGCTCTCCGTATGTGGTGGACATAACGATAGGACACATGTAAAGCTTTGCAATCTTTTCCTTATCCCCAAACAGCCAGCACGAATCCAGAAACTGCTGCATATAGCCGCCCACGCCATGCCATTCCACAGTAGATGCAAGTATGATTCCGTCCGCCTCCTTCAATGTCTGAGGAAGCGTGGAGATCGTGCTTTTACACTCATACAGATTATATCTGGTCACCTTGACACGAAGCTCCTCCAGAATCTCCTGCATTTTATTTATCACAAACAGTGTGGGATCATCAATCAGTCCTCTTCCGCCATAATAGATATTAATATTCAAACCCGCACCTCCTACTGCTGCTTTTTATTTTTTCCGCGCTGTATTACAGACACCACGCATCCACCCAGGAATCCTATAATCAAACCACCCACATGAGCGGCATTATCAATGTTTTCTCCGCTGAAACCATTATAGAGCGAAAGCAGGATCATTGCCACAACCCTTGCCGGTGTCACGGTCGCCATTTTCCTGCCGGAAAACAATACCAGGGCAAGCAGAACACCATCCAGCCCAAACACCGCAGCGCTTGCTCCCACAGATGCGGACATGTCATTATTTACAGCCTTGGCATAAAGGGATACCAGATTCCCGCCGACTCCCGAAAGAAAATACAGCAGCATATAACATATGTGCCCTGTTTCCTTTTCTATCATAGCTCCCATAAAGAAAAGGATCAACATATTGTTTAAAATATGAGAAACCCCAATGTGAAGGAACATTGCCCATACCACACGGCCGTATTCCCTGTTTATCAGAACATCTATGACATTCAGATTTCCCATTTTGTACAGACGGCTGCCGGTAACGATACACAGAATATATACTACAATATTGGCAGCCACGATTGTTCCGCTGACAACAGGTAATTCCTTCCACCTTTTCAACATCTGTCACCTCAAGGCAATTGGCCCGGCTGCGGGCATCCGCAGTTTTATTTACAGAGTAACACACTCCGATTCGTTTTTCAATCACTCTATCGGAAAACCATGAGAACCCTCCCTGTCCTGATTTCATCTTCCGGTTCCAGCTCCCTCCTTTCATAAGGCTGCAGCTGCAGGCCGTTTTTAAAGGTTCCGTTAGTAGAATTCAAATCCTCGATATAATACGTTTCTTTCTCTTTTACAACCCTGGCATGAAGTCTGCTGACGGACACATCCTCCAAAATAATGTCGGCTTCCTCCTTCCTCTTGCCGATGGTGGTAATAGGCCTGTCAAGCTCCGCCAGTATCCTGCCCTCCGGTGTACAAATTTCTCTTTTCTTTCTTTTTTCCTCCGAGGAACCTTCCAGATAAATTGTTCTCCCGTATTCTTCCTCATAAGGCGTTTCTTCTGCAACAGCATAGCCGTTCATGCACTCCTGCATGCTCTGACGGTATTTGTTACGCATTTCCCGCTCCTTTTTCTTCTTACCCTCAAAAATGCTGAAAAGATGCTTTTTCCTGTCCGGTTCGGCTGCTTCCGCTTTTTCACTCTCCGCCCTTTCCACTTCAGCCTTTCCCCATTCCTCATCAAATAGATCAACCGGCTGCCCGACAGGATGAATGGTCTCCACATCCTTTATACTAACGGCCGGTTCCTCCGTATCTTCCAGCTTTTCCACATCCTCATAGATCTTTGCCTGCAGATAGGCCTCGCCGTTTCTCTCATACTGTTCATATATTTGATAAACACAGTCAACCAGCCCTTCATCATCATAATCAATCCGCTCCACCCAGAATTCCAGAAGCTCCTTGAAGCCGCTGTCACCCTCATGATAAGGGAAGTACAGGAAAGAAAACACATTACTTTCCAGATCCTGGTAGATCAGCTCCGGATACCAGAGGACATTGCTTCTGTCCAGGAGAAAGCGCCCCAGCTCCTGCTCGATCTGCCGAAAGCTCCATATAAAATCCGTTATTCCGGCTCTGGTAATACAGCGTCCTCCATACAGTTGCTTTATATTCTGCTTTGATGATATATCATAGTATAAATAAGCTTCTCCGTTAATATACCGCAGGCTGCAGGGAAGTAGTCCCCTGATGCCTCCCCTGTTTAAAATGCAATACTGATACCTCTTTTCTTCCGGCTTTTCGTCCAAAAGAATCCTTGCATAATTACAATTCAGGCTTCTTACAAATTCCGTACGCAACTTTATTTCCTCCTACTACAAAATATTTATGGTTCATACCCCTTAATCTTTCGATATAACCGGATAAGGTCTGCCGGGGAAATCCGACGTGTCTCTCTCTGTATCCCTGCACTCCATATGTTATCATTTCCAAAGAAATTCCATTCCGGCACCGGCAGCGTCAGGCTGCCCCTGCCTTTCACAATTACCCGGTCACCGTTCACAACGGCCTCCAGCTCCTCCATTTTCCAGGTCACATACTTATCTGTAAAGATTCCCGTTGCCCTCTGCCTGACAGCTTCCTCCAGGGCATCCCTGCTATCCGCCGTTACCGTTGCCGCACAGACCGCCAGAACGTTCATATCCTGTTCCAACAGACATCGGTCATATTGGAAAATAAAGAGAAACACCGTAAGGAGCATTGCACTTGTAACCAAGGACAGCACCATCGCAGCCTCCACCGTAAAATAAGCGTTTTCTTTCATTGCCCCATCCACCTCCCACAGACAGTGAGTATCCAGCCCACTGTCAAAAATGGCACAAACGGAATTTTGGTACTCCGTTTTACTTTGCGCAGCGCCAGCAGAATTACTGACAACAGTGCGATCAGCAAAAGCCCTCCCAGCGCTGCCGCCATACAATCCTTATATCCCGTCAAAGCCCCCAGCAGGATTAAAATAATGCCGTCCGCCATGCCTGCTTTCCCGGTAGCAAGGGCGGTAGCCATCAGAACAATCCCCGGAATCAGGCTCCGGCATATCTGCAGGACATCCGGACCTTCATTTATTCCTTCAAAAATCAATACCCCCGCTGCTGCGGCCGTTCCGATCCACAACATCCACACCGGCACCCTTTTGCTTTTTGTATCCATAATGCTCATGGGGATCAGCCAGGCGGCCGTCAACGCTTCCTTCCACATCTTTTTCCCTCCAATTCTCTTCACACTTTCCGACATGCCGGCAACGGCGGCAGTGCCGTCGAAAGCGGCACAAACAATCCGTGAAATCGAGCAGGAAGAATCGCCGTTCTTGCGATTCTTCGAGGAATGACTTAGATTTTCTTAGGCTGGGTACTTTCCAGCCTTAGAAAATCTTCATTCCCTTCACACTAATCCTCACATGACTCCCCTCCGCACCGGCTGCAGGAAGGATACCCCGCAGCCTCTCCGGCAGTCAGCGAGGTTACGGTTCTCTTTATCCCCGAGCAGTCCTCCCTGTAATGGTAACAAATTCCTTCATCCGTCACATAGACGGTATCCGGCATTTCTCCCTTTCCGCATTTATCGCATGGGCCGTATTTCTGCCCCCACTGATTTTTCAGCTTCCCCGCTTCTTCTCCGGCAGCACTATGAACGGAAAGTATTAAATGCGTACAGTTTCTGTCCTTATGGGAAACCGTTCCGTTCTCCGCCACATAAACATATTCTGCCTCCTCCTCCTTTGCAGTAACGTCATATCCGGTCCACAGCCTGACATAACAGCGGTTCACCAGATAGAAGGGTTTAAAGCCCGCCAGCGGAGACATCGGCCCCACCTGAGAGGCCAGTACAAGATCCGCCTCATTCCCCGTGTCTGACAGGCGAGTACCCCAAAGCTCCAGCCCGCTGCTCCCGCGGACCAGCGGCGAATGCTCCAGGTAATCCTCGCCCAGACTGCCCCGCAGACTGGCTGCCACGTAGACATCCGCCGCGAGAACCGAAAGTGCGTCTGCTCCCTGTTCGCAGCCGTAAACGGCAACCCGGCTGCCTGCATCCCACAGCCCGTACTGAAGATTATTATGCAGCCTTATAATCTCCACTGCATAGCTCAAATTCATAAGGAACAAAAGACATACGGGCAACGCCACGGCTGCCTCCACCGTCATTCCGGCCTGCACCTCTTTCAAAAACGGGGCAAACAGTGACAGCTTTTTAACGAAATCAGAATTCGGGTTTCGGGCAAAACCCGGTTGATTGTCATAGTTTACGGGAGAAGGTTTTTGTGACTCGATTTTCGGTTTCTTTTTTCTGTTCCATAAAAAAGCCATCACTGTTTCCCCCGTTTTTACTGATAAAATCTTTTCCTGCGCAGCTCATAATGATACCCATATGTGCTGCTGATGTGCATTACTGCCTCGATTCCCGCATAACAGGCATCCAGACGAAATCCGGCATTTCCCGGCGTCAGGCGTAGATCTCCTTCCACCATATCCATGGCACGCATTGTCAGAGTATCCAGGTCCGTCAGCAGCATCAGTATCCTCAGGTAATCCTGATATGACAAACCCGTCCCGGCCTCCGCCTCCGGTTCTGCCGCACCCTGCAGTGCACCTTCCAGAGAATAGTGCCAGCTGCTCCTGTCCTTAATCAGGGGAACCTTCCCCCCTTCCAGCAATACCTTCACATCATGAAGGCTTTCGGCGTACGCCCAGCCAAACAGAATGACCGTTTTCACCACAGGTATCAGTACCGGTAGTGCTATCACTCCGCAGGCAAGGATTGCAGCCGCTTCGATCTCCAGCATCTTTTCCGCGTCTGTGAGCAGATAGACTACATTGGCGGCTTCCCGTATTCCGCTTAATCTGAGAGCCACACTCTGCAGGTTATCCGTGTCATAATCCTTTCCGGCAATCAGATACTCAATCTGATAGGCAAGCGCTCCGTTCCTGTCCTCACCTCCGTAACACTCCAGATATTTCAACAGATATTCCTGGAACAAAATTTTGTCCCACAGACTGTCGGCGGACTGAGCCGGCATATTTCCCACGTTGATATTTCCCTGTTTTCTGCGGTATCCCACCAGTCCGGCACTGTCTATCCTCTTACTTGAAAGGGTACTTTCCTCCTCTATAACCAGATGTAATATACCCAGTCCCCGTTTCGCATTGATCTGTTCTGCCGGATTATCCACCTCCACGCACACGCTTTCCGTCTCGGAAATCTGCACCTCCTTACCGTCATACCCGGCAATGGTCTCTTCCGCCTGCTGTCGCTGCTCGTCATACTCCGTCTGATCCAGACCGTTTACCTTCACAACGGACAGCCAGTCCTGTACCTGATCCACCAGATCCAGGCCCACGTCATCGCTTATCGCCTCTATCGCCATCTTTCTGAATACCGCACCCCCTTCGTCCGTCATAATTGACACTGCTGTCACCTCTGCATCATCCGCCTGAAGCCCCATAAAATCCCGATATAAGTAACTGCCTCCAGGAATTCCGTCCATGCCCAGATTCTTTTTCAAATATCCCATAAGGTGTGCTTCCGTTTTTTTCTTCCCGCATACATCCGTGCCATAAGAGGAGTCAATGGCAAACAGGTTAAAGCGGTTCATCAGTTCGCGGTGATATTCCGCCATAATATTCTGCATCCCCGTCTCCCCGGCACAAACAGCCTCCATAGCGGCCCCGCTGCGCCTGGCTCCCTCAATCAGAGCCAGGTACAGGGACAGGACCACCGCCAGGCAAAGCGCAAGATATACCGTCAGATAAGCATTTTCCCGCCTCATTCAGACTTTACCTGTCTGAGTTGTAATCTTACTGAACAGGTTGTTTACGATCTTTGTAATCTGATCTTTAAAGAGAATGACCAGGCCCACAAGAACCACGATTATCAGGATGACCTCCACCGTACCCATGCCATCCTCTTCCCACAGAAAATCCCTCCAGCACTTTAATCTGCCTTCGTTTTCCACATACGTTTCCATATACATTTCCTCTGTTTTTCTCATATAGTTTTATTCTCCTTTTCTTTTTACTGTGTATCAGCCATACTTACGGCGTCTTATAAACGGCGGCGCCCATCGGGCAAAAGCCCCGTTTATTGTCTGTTACATGCTCCCGAAAGCCGGGACCATAATTATAATCATGACTATTGCAAGCATCACCATCATAGGTGCCAGCAGCTTCGTTCCCGCCTCCTCTCCCAGCTTTTTCGTCCGCAGAAGACTCTCTTCAAAGGAGTTTTCCGCTTCTTCCCGAAGCCGGTCAAGAAGCGTGCTGCTTCCCCGTTTCAGATTCTGTCCCAGCAGCGTACTCAGCCGGATATATTCCCGCAGACCGGTTCTCTTTCCGAAATGCTCATACGCGGCCCCCTCCGCCACCCCTGCCTGGAGCTCCCGGCAGGTATACAATATCTCCTCACAGCCTGCCCTGGCCCCCTGACCCTTTTTCGTTCTTTTCTGATAATCACCTCCTATCTTCTGAAATGCTCCCCGGATCGTCATGCCAGCACCTACATAAAGTGCAAGCTTATGCACCAGATCCGGATATTCTCTGCTCAGGCCTCTGTGCTTCTTCTCCAGCTCCTTCCTCAGATCCCTGTCGGCAGAAAGATAGATCAGAATCGCCACCACAGGCGTAGCTCCCCAGATCAGAAAGCTGTAATCCTCCGCCGCCAGGCTCCAGCTCAGTTCCCTACCATTCCACTCCCCGGGCAGAATCCACCCCTCCTCCGCCCGGCTTCTCTCCTCACCCTCCAGCAGACATTCCCTGATTTCCATGTATTCCTGCTCCTCCGGCGTAAGGCTTGCCGGCACCACAACCGCCTCCAGCGTTCTTGTTTCAGCAAAGTCCCGGTATCGCAGGGTGGCACGCAGCTCTATCTCTGCCGGAATGTCCGTTTCCCCTATCTTTCCTCCACTGTCCAGCACCTCCTCCCTGCTGCTCTCCCACTCTACCCGAAAGGGAAATCCCCCATAGCTTTCCTCCAGGCACAGATTCGACGTTATGTGCGTCATATCCTCATTATCATGTAAAATAAGCTCCTCCACGCTCTCCCAGAATCGGGCAGAAAGCGTTTCCGTCTCCTCCCTGCTCAGAATCCGGGGCCAAACGGAAACCTCAAACCCCAGCTTTTTCTTTCCGTCATCTGCCTCCAGCCTTACCGGCGTCTCCCCCTGCTCAAAATTCCCCCGATATATAACGCCGCCCTCTCCCACCCTGGCACTTCTGCAGGCACCGATCCTTGCCATTCCCCCTAAAAGGGCCCCGCCTGCCAGAATCGCAATGCACATGGAGATCTTTTTCACATAATAGTCCGTCTTTACACATTCCACCCTCTCCCCGGGATGCAGCAGCGCCAGCTCAGACTCCACCCGCCTTCCGCGAAAAACGGGAATTCCAAGAATACAGGTTTTCTTATATAAAAGCATTGCCAGTTTCCTTAATACGTCCATTCTCTTTCCATTCTCCTTATCACCAGTCTGCCCAGCGCACAGGCTCCCACATACGCTCCGAGGCAGCCCGTCATAATAAGCCTCCCCCGAAGGCCCTCATACAGCATGTCAAAATATCCCCGGTTGGTGAAGCCTAGATACAGCAATATGGCAAAGGGCATTCCCTTCATAATATTCATCTCCATCGTCTTGCCGCTCAACAGCGTGTCTATCTCGCGCTTCAGATCCGCCCTTCTGCCGATCAGCTCCGCAGAGCTTTTAATGATCTCCGCCAGGTTGCCGCCGCTTCGCTTGGCAATGGAAAAGACTTCCGCAAACTGAATGATTTCCTCGCTGCCGCTTCGCTCTCCCAGATCCGCCAGCAGTTCTTCCAGGGAAACATTAATATGCAGCCCCCTGCGCATTATTTTAAGCTCCCTGCAGATCAAAGCATCTTCTCCATACATCAGTGCCATGTCCTGCCCGCACTCCAAAAAGGCGTTTTCCACAGAATAGCCTGCCTCCAGCAGGGTTGACACCGCCAGGATACATTCCCGAAACTGCGCGGTCAGCTCCTCCCGTTCCCGCTCGCCTTTACGGCTTCGTATATTGCGGTAGAGCATTACTCCCACAGGCAGAAGGGGCAGCATGGCCCACGGACTTCTGTAGAAAAAATATGCCGCAAATACGGTAGCTGCCAATGAGACAAATACTGCCGCAGCCTGTTCATACCTCTTCCAGTGATAACAATGATAGTCCTGCCGCTCTGAGCTTGTCTTCCCGAAGAAGTGTTCCTTTTTGATAAAGCTCCCCAATAATCTGCCTTTCACTGTCTTCTCCCGCCTCCTCAAATTCAAACAGGGGATTGAGCCGGATCTCACCGCTCTCATAACCCAGAATTTCCGTAATTTCCAGCACTCTTCTCGTTTTATCCCGTAATCTGCCCAGGTGCACCAGAATATCTATTCCCGACGCAATCTGCTGTCGAATTGCTATCAGCGGCAGCTTCATCCCCATCAAAACCATATTTTCCATCCTTGCCAGCATATCCCTCCCGCTGTTGGCATGTCCTGTAGACATGCTGCCGTCATGGCCGGTATTCAGGCACTGCAGCATATCGACAGCCTCCGCTCCTCTGACTTCCCCCACCACGATACGGTCCGGCCGCATTCTCAGGGAGGAACGAATCAGATCCCGGATACTGATTTCCCGGCAGCCCTCCATATTACTGTTTCTGGTTTCCAGCCGCACCAGATTGGGCAGCCCCAGCAGCTGCAGCTCCGCACTGTCTTCAATGGTAATAACTCTCTCGTCTGACGGGATAAACTGGGAAAGTGCGTTCAGAAATGTCGTTTTACCGCTCCCTGTCCCGCCGCTGATAAAAATGTTATATCCCGCCTTTACCAACGTTTCCAGAAACATGGCCGCCCGCCGTGATATGGAATGATTTCTGACCAGCCATTCCATCGTAATAGGCTTGTCCGGGAAGCGCCTGATCGTCACAATCGGACCGTTCAGCGCCACCGGCTTCATCACAATATTGACCCTGGAACCATCCGGCAGCCGAGCGTCCACAATCGGAGACGCCTCGTTGACCACCCGGTTGCAACCTGCCACGATCTGCTGTATCACATCCTGCAGCTTTTCCAGCGAGTCGAAACCCCTGTCCAGTTCCTGCAGCCTGCCCCCTCTTTCAATAAAAATGTGCTCCGTCCCGTTTATCATAATCTCTGTCACCGAATTGTCCTCTACAAAAATCTGTAAAATATCCAGCCTCCTCAGAGAATCAAACAGCTCCTTTCTCAGCTGCCAGCGCTGCTCCAGCGTATATATCACCAGCTCTTCCTGCTCCATCAGTACCTCATCTATCGTCTCCTCCACTTCTGCATCAGACAACTCCCTCAAATATCCTACACGCTCCTGCACCTTTTCCAGCAGCATTCTCTTTAATTCCACATATTCCATTGCTCTCTCCCTTCCTGTGAAATGCAGGCAGAACATCGGATTCTGCCTCATACCTCCTTTAGCAGCTCCCTGATCAGAGCCGCCAGGTCCCCCCTGGTCAGCTGCTCCATATTTTCCGGCAGACGCTGTATCTGCGGCAGCCTCAGCCGCCTGGTCTTTTCCAGTACATCCTCATATTCGTACAATGCCAACAGCTGCTCATACTGTAAAAGCTTGCTTCTGGCAATCCGGTCTTCCTGGGTAAGTGTAAAAACCATACTGCACCCACGGAGAATTTCAAACAGCCCCTGCATACTCTCACTCAAATCCAAAATCACATATTCGTACTCTCCCAGCTCTTCAATCCGCTGAAGCAGCGCTGCCCACTCCAGGGCTGTGACCGTAAGCAGGTTTTGCCCTGATTTCATGGGCGGTATATAATCCATGCTTCCCATACGCTTACAGATAGACCGCAGCCTCAGACCAAATCTTTCCGAATCCGCCTTCAGAAAATACAGGAGATCTGCCATATCAGGACTCTGTATGTCAGGGCGCAGCTCCGGGATCCCTGCATAATGCTCGAAATTCAGATACAAGGTAGCATGTTCCTTCGCCAGAATCTGCCCCATGGTGAGGGCAAAAGAAGTCTGCATAGCCCGATGTACCGGAGAATAATTGCCGATAAGCGTAATATTGCTGCACTTTTTCAGCTTTGGCAGCCTGGTATCCGCAATTTCCATGTAGATATGAAGCAGCTCCTTCAACACATCCTCTGCCTGTCGATACTTGTCCACATAACAGACTCCTTCCCATTTCATGACCCCGCTCTCACTCAGCACCACCGTCCGCAATGCTTCAAGCTTTTGCAGCTCCTCTTCGTACGCCGACTCCGAGACCACCAGTATTGCAGGCCCCCTGCCTTCCTCTTTCATCAGCTCCCGGACATTTGTATAAGTATGTATCTTCCATGGCAGTTCTCTGCTCTTATTCAAATAGTCCGTCATATGCTGCGCGTATTCCTCCTCCGTATCGCACAATACCATGACAGTTTCCTCTTCCTTCAATAAACACCTCCCAGACTAAGCAGCAGACTGAGCAATATAGGGCCGGACAGGCAAATGCCTGCCGTCTTCCGGCCCGCCGTTACAGGGTAGGGGCACAAAGCTCCTGCCTTTGCAGTCCTTTCCATATATCCGAAAAAGATGCCCAGACGTTCTTTGAAATTTTTGTTTAACAATAGTTTAGCAAGTGAAATAATTGCCGCGATCAGCAAAGAAACAAATGAAAACAGAAAGATCCTTTCGAATGGAAAATACCCTGCCGCCGCTCCCAGCAGCTTGACGTCCCCGGCACCTGCCGCACCAATCTTAAACAGGGGATACAACATTACTGCAATCAGCACCGCCCCCAGCAGATACAGCGCTATTCCTCCCGCTCCGTCCTTTAAAATCCGGAACAGGAAACCTGTCACGGTTATCAGCACTACAAGGCCGTTTGGAATTTTCCCGGTACGATAGTCAAAACCACAGGCAGCCGTCAGCAAAAGACACAAAACTGCCAACACATCATCTCCTTTGTACTTTCATTATTTTCAGTGATTTTCGAGGTGAAACTTTCCTCAAAGAAGAAATCAGGTAATTACCGAACAGTCCGACCGTCTGACTGTAAGTACATTATAAACGCCAAATATCTCCTTGGCAAGATATAAAATACAAAAATACGATTTTTGTTAATAATCTACAAAAGCTTGTAAAGTCCAAGCCCATAAAGAGCCGCAATCCCGGGAATGCCAAGGATTCCGGATGTCAAAACAGTTGCCCCGTTAATCCCCACCCCCAGAGAAATCCCTGCCGCCGCCAGTGCCGCATTGATAAAGTACATTGCAATGACCCCAAATATACTGCGCAGAATTACATTTAGAATCCATTCCTTTTTCATAACGATACCCCGCCGCGTGCTTCAGCACGCCTGTCAATCATTCTTTAATAGGCTGTCTTCAAGCCTGGTACATCCTATGTCACTTTCCCCGATATTATTACCCTTTCTCTCGTCTTTTTCATTCGGGACTTTTTTTGAATTCTGGAATATTTTTCAAATTTTATGATTATAATTGTAACAAATATAAGAAAGGAAAGATTTGCCATGAAAATGTATTTCAGCCAAAAAGCAAACACCGTTCAGACTGTGGAAGAAGATCTCACCCCCATATCCCTGAAGGAGTCCATAGAAAAAACCCACAGGGCGCTTGACATCGCCTATGCGGGTTTTAACAACGCTACCGATACGGATCTGATCGACAGCTACATTTATGAAATAAATTCTCTTCAAAAAAAGTACAAACATCTCTCGGACCTGGCGGCCCTGGAAGCCCCCTCAGATCAGGAGGCATCACGCGTACATTCCCCGATTCGTTCCCTGGTCAGCCATGTCTTCGGTTAAAGAGTTCCTGCCATAGGTCAGACCTGCATAAACTGCCTGGGAATTGCCCATCACCGCCCCGGCACTGTTCTGCCCTGCAATCTGCTCATAGGCATCCCTCAGAGGGACAATCATGCGTTCAATCTCCTCCAATGGCAGAGCTTTCTGCCCGCTTTCCGCCGCCGCCAGCCGTCTGATGCAGAACCCATAAAGGCTAAGCAGTGCCGGTGCCGGATCATACCGCAGATTCAGGGAGTGCATCAGCTCGCTGACACATCCCCTTGCCCTGTGGATTGCTGTACGGCACTCCGTTTTGTCCTTCTGCTCCAGCGCCTTCTTTGCGTCCCTTACATAGCAGAGCAGCATTTCGTATAAAATTACCACCATCTGTGTGGAGTTCGCCTGCGATATTCTCAAGGTAAAATCCTGTTTTTCCACACTTGTCATATAATACCGCCGTCCCCTTTCCCCAATCGTTCATTCCCTATTGCAGCAGCTGCAGTACCTGTGAGGGTCTCTCATTGGCCTGGGCCAGCATGGACGTACCTGCCTGGGTCAATACCTGGTATGTGGTATACTTGGTCATTTCCTCTGCCATATCTACATCCATGATTCTGGAGTAGGCGCCTGTCATATTCTCCGAGGTTATGTCCAGACTATTGACTGTGGATTCCAGCCTGTTCTGGTAGGCCCCCAGGATACCCCTCACTTTTGAGACATACTTCACCGCGCCGTCAATATCCTCTATCCCCTTTAAAGCACCTTCTTTCGTGGACACGTCGAGATTCTCTATGCCCATATCCCGCAGAGAAATAGTGGGAATCTCCACCGGCAGGACCTGCCCCTCATTGGAACCGATCTGCAGCCTCATGGAGCCGATACCCGTAGCGTCTATCCGCAGTGATACGGCATTATTGTTCTCATCCATGGGTGTATATACAAGCTGCTCCCCGGGATCCAGATCTTCAAATTTCTTTTGCACATTTATACTGGGGTTCGCTTCTTTATCCTGATTGAGTCTGGACAGGTCCAATGTCATCTCAAAGCTGTTGGGCCCGGAAATCGTCAGCAGATTGTCCTTTGTCATCCTCGCCGTATATCCCTCAGGAAAACTGCCGTTGGTAACCAGAGGATCCGGCGGATCCGGATTCCCCGGATCCACCCTGACAATGTAATCCCCGCTCCAAATGTCTTCCTCTACCACATTCCCCGCTTCATCCAGGGTAGGAAGACCTTTTTCATCCAATACAGGGGATTTCACCATCTCCTTCTCCAGGGTGATCTTGCTGATATAATAATCCTTCGTCGGAACCTCCTTGGTATACCCGGCCACTTTTACATTTGTATCTCCATAGACATAGCCCTTCAGTCCGAACTCGCCGTTGAGCAGCTTCTGATTATTGAATTCCAGGGATTCGGACACACGGGTGATCTCTTCCTTCAACTGTGAAACCTCGTCCTGAACGGTTGCCCTGTCACTTTCCGACATGGTGCCGTTGGCGGACTTGATTGCCAGCTCGTTCATGCGCTGAAGCATTTCGCTGATTTCGGACATGGCACCGTCTGCCGTCTCAATCACGGAAATTCCGTCATTTGCATTGTCCCTGGCCTGGGACAGCCCTTCAATCTGTGCGTTCATTCTCTTTGCCATAGCCAATCCTGCAGGGTTATCCTTGGCATGGTTGATCTTTAAGCCCGATGACAGTCTTTCCAGAGACTGTGCCAGAAGATTGTCATTATTTGCCAGTGCGTTATTGGAGAGCATGGCGGAAACATTGTAATTAATTCGCATTGATAACTCCTTCCTGTCCTGCGGTTCCTTCTTTTTCCATCTGTACGGCATGTAAAAAAACCTTTGCCACACGATACAGCTCCGCGTTTTCTGTTCCGGCTTCCGTGCCAACTCCGACTGCTGCCGGGAATCGGACATCTGTCGTCACCACGCTGACATCCCCGATCTCCCAGCTCTCACCGGCTTCCTCTTTAAAAATATCGGCTATCTTTTCCGTTTTCATTACCTCATTCCGGTTTTCATTTTTTAACATGCCGTTCAGGGTACCGCCTTCCAGTTGAAAAGTCGCCCGTATTCCTGTCTCCTCTCCTGACTTCATGCGGATTTCCACCATACCGGCTCCGCCTTCGCTTCTGTCAAAGGTCAGACGCACTCTGGTCATTCTGCCGCCGATTTCCAGCGGAAGGAAAAATTCCTGCCGCCCGGCCAGCGTGCCGGCCAGGGTAAGCTGCTTGTGGACCAGCTGCATGCGGCGTACATCCAGGCTGCCCTGTACCGCTCCGAAAGTAGCCTCCTTTGCACTGTTTATAGACCTGACAATCATGTCATTATATTCTTCTGCAAACTCTTCCGGCCTGTCAAGAAGCTCCCACAGCTCCGTTCCTCGTTCCTCTTTATCCTCCTCCGCAAACAGATTGTCCTCCTCAAGCAATGCCGCAGCCGTCAGCAGATTGTCCGCACCTGCGGGAATTTCTCCCCGCTGCAGCATGGCAGTGCATTCCTGGTCCGCCGTTGTCACTGCCTGACGGTACTGCTCCAGCTGCTCCCGGTTGTATGCCGTCTCTGCCTCCTCGCT
>CAJTKW010000072.1:13853-20567 GCA_910577035.1 uncultured Acetatifactor sp. | reverse complement strand
TGCGCCCCGCTCGCCCTTACAGAGCTCCAGCAAAAATCCTCCGTTTCGCGGATCGGCGCCAAGAGCGGTAATGATCGCTCCCCGCACATCCTTTTTTGCCTCCGGCAGAACTTCCTTCAACCATTCGGTGGCCTTCTGCCCCTCCAGGGCACAAATCACCTCCACCCGCCGGACCATATCCTTCTTCCCCGCGGGGTCAAAATCCTTTTTCAGCAAAACGGTAATCCCCGGACTCTGCGCCTTCAAAATATCCTCGATCAAGGCTGCCAGCTCCCCATACCCTTCCCCCAGCCCTGCAATCAGGCTGGGCAAAACTCTGAAATCCCCGAAATATTCGGGATGATTTTCCCATATATCCTTGATCAAATTCATCCTACCGCCGCCGGTGCCGTTAAGAGCTTCCAATAGCGGCGCAAGCTGCCCGTAGGACAGGAGTTCACAGGTTCCGGCTCCTGTCTGGGAAAGTGGAAGCAATTCCCCTTCTACGCCGCTGCTTCCCTGAGTATATGCCACCGCATCCACCAGCGCCAGCAGATCCAGCAGCTGTCCGCTTCTTTCCTCTCCGGAGGCAGACAGCAGCTTTTGCAGTCCGTTATCTATTTTTGCAAACACGGGACTGGCTGCCGCCAGAGGCTTGATACCCTCCGCTGCCCGCTGCAGCCGGAAATCCTCGGCCAGCAGACCCGTCCCTGCAATCGCGGCCTGTTCCAAACGCGATTTTACGTCATAAAGAGGTTGTAAATTCATCCCTTCGTCTCCTTAAAATTGATAACGGTTCAGCCACGCCATCCATACGTCTTGACAATAGAAAATCCGCTTTCTATTGTATGACCGGAATATACATTCTGCCTGTCTGAACTGTTACTAAAATTGCAGCCGGATCATGCGCTCCGGTGTGAGAATGCTGTAGGGATGCAGGCAGATGCTTTTATCCCTCTCATCATAAAACATCAGGCCGAACAAAGCGCTGCCGGAAGGAATTCCTACAGGTAAAAGCTCAAGCCGTTCCGTGGAAGCGTGGTCCTTTCCGTCCTCAGGCCGATCCCGGAGGACAATACGGTCTCCCTTCGGGTCCTCCAGCACAAAAGAATCTCCCACCCTTCCCAGTCTTCCCACGGGAAGCAGGGCCGCCCTAAATTTAGGCAGTAATGTATTCTTTATCTGATTTTTAGTCTCCTTCAGCGCCGCCGTCAGATCAGGACAGACCAGAGTCTTAAGCACAGCCCTCTCTTCCCCGGTAATGGGCCGTGAGGATGCGGCGTCCCAGCGGATCCGGCAATTCCCTTCTCCCGGATATGTATAGAGAACGGGAATTTCCAGCAGATCAAAACGACTGTCCTCTCCCTTCACATATTTTAACGCCTTAATCGGACGAAAGTTCAATGTCTGGTCGATACGGCCGCTGTCCATGTCCAGCCACCAGCCTCGTTCTATGTATTCCTTCTTTGCCTCATCATAGGAAACGTCAAAGGACAGCTGTACCAGCCGCACCTTTTCCCTGAAGGCTCCCACGGCATGGAGGTCCTCCAGCTTCCAGACACCGCCCAGCGCTTCGAACAGCACGGTATCTTCCGCGGAATAATTATCGGTTTCCAGCTTTGCTTCCAAAAAGGTCCGGGATTTATTGATTACAGAACGCAAATAAACCAAAATCCTCAGGGCTTCCGCATAAGCCGTATCTGACTGTCCGGAATCCTCCTGGATCCTGCGTACTGCAAGCGCCATGCGGGTAAAAGCTGCCTGCAGGCCGGTGAGATAGCTGCTGCCCAAATCCTTTGCCAGCTTGTCGTAAGCCTGGGCGGAACTGCCTGACAAGGTGCCTACGCCGGCGGTAAGCAGGTCGTTTACCATTTTTTCTGCCATATCAAGACCTTCCAACTGCTTGGCAAGCTTTTTCTTCTGACCGGCAGCATTGGGCCTTTTGGCTTTCGGCTCTTCCCCGGACTCCTTCTTTGCCGCCCGTGCAGCCTGACGGGCCCGCTTATCCGCTATGTCCTCCGGAATCTCCGCGGTTTCAAACTTTTTCCCCGCCAGCCGCTCAAACATCAGTCCAAGAGCGTGCTTGCAGGGGAATTGTCTGCTGGGACAGGAACAGCGGCACACAGGGGCTTCCGGATTCAGCCAGTCAATGGATACACGATATGGATTCTTACCGCTTCCTGCGCACTCCCCCCAGTATACCGTATCATCCTGAGATCTGCACAGGGCGGAAAAGCATCCCTTTTTTGAGAGCTTCCGCCCGTTTTCCGCCGCTGCCGGATTAGGCGCCTGAAGCAGGATCGTCTGCTCTGTCAATTCCATAAAAGATATTCCTCCTGTTGAAATTGAAATAAGGTAATTGTACCATGTTCCCGGCGGAATTTCAATTATGAACCCTGTCCTTCTTTTCGCTTTGGCAAACTGCTCGTAACAGATCCGACACCCACAACCTGACGGCCACAGCCAGCCGTCAGGCTCATTCAGACACGGACTATCATACCCCTGCCGGATTCGACGAGCAAACTCCGGCTCTCGCTCCCTGGAGGGTATCCACGGTTTCCTACCCTTCCAAAACCGCCGGCACGGGCCGGCTGATTACACTGATCCTGCCCCCGGACTATACAGCGGAAAAGGCTTATCCGTGCTCTACCTGCTTCACGGCATCGGCGGCGACCACAGGGAATGACTTTACGGCGCTCCCCTTCCCCGGCTGATTATGATCTGCGACGGAGAGCAGGATGATATAATACATAAAAATTTCGGCTTACTATGAAGAAACACTTACAAAAAACGGGATCGCACACCTATACTACACCATGCCTTTACGGTCTGGAAAACGGCCTCTACCATTTTGTGAGGCAGATTTTCCAACAATAACGTATCATTTTGATGAAACGGCAGATGCTGTCCTTGGTTTCTCCTCATGGTAGTACTGCGCCTGGGCATTCCAGAGCTGGCTGTACTTGCCCTTTTCATCTGCCACCAGTAAATCATGAGGCCCCTGCTGTATGAGCTGCCCTTTGTCAAACACCGCGATGGAATCGCAGAAGCGGCAGCTCGACAGCCTGTGGCTGATGAAGACGGCTGTTTTTTCCGCCACCAGCCTGTTGAAATTTTCATAAACCTCCGCTTCCGCTATCGGGTCCAGGGCCGCCGTGGGCTCATCCAGCACCACGAAGGGTGCGTCCTTGTACAGCGCCCTGGCCAGAGCCGTCTTCTGCAGTTCCCCTCCTGATAAATCAATGCCCTGAGAATCATATCCCCGGCCAATGGCCAGCTTCAGTACATTTTTACCCTCCGCATTCCGTTCCAGGCTCTCAAGCTTTTCTCCCAGGCCTGCGCGAATCAGGCAGTCGCGCACTCTTTTTTCGTCATATTTCAGACTGACCGCCACATTCTCCCCCAGCGGAAATCCAAAAACGGCATAATCCTGAAACACCACGGAAAACAGCGCCAGATATTCCTCCTGCCGGTAACGGCTGATGTCGATGCCGTTGAGCAGAATCTTCCCCTCCGTGGGATCGTACAAACGGCAGAGCAGTTTAATAAAGGTGGTTTTGCCGGATCCGTTCTCCCCCACAATGGCCAGCTTATCTCCGATTTTAAATTTCATGCTCACATGGCGCAGAGCCCAGGTTTCCGTGCGGGGATAGCGAAAGCTCACATCCCGGAATTCAATTTCATAGTCGATGTCATCCCGTTTTTCCACCGCCAGGCTTCCCTGATACATGTCATTGGGAAGGTCCAGATAATCATACAACGACACCAGATCAACATTGTTCTGCCTCAACTGGCCGATCTGCCTGGCAATCCCGGAGGCCGAAGCAATAAACCTCTTTACTGCCCCCTGATAAAGGATAAAGCTGCCGATCCCAAATGCGCCGATAAATGCCCTGACTGCCACAAACAAAAAGATGACAACATTCAGCGCCGCATCCAGCAGAAGGGACAGAGAATTATATTTTATGGCAGTACGTTCTACCTCCCTGACCCACCCAAACTTCATTTGGTATTTATAAGTTTCCTCCACCACAATCCTGTTCAGGTTAAAAATTGCCATGTCCGCTCCCCACAGACGGCTGAAAGCGGAATAATGGGTATTATCCCAGGCCAGCCTGCCCAGCGCCTTTCGCTGCCGGCCCGCACAGGCCCCTGAAATTTTTACGGAGACGAAGGCATCCGCCAAGATCAAAAACAGCACGATTCCCGCCGAGGCCGGCGAGTTGACAAAGGCCAGCACTCCCCGGAATTCTCCCTCCGCCGTCATGGTAAACATGGATATGATCAGAAATACGGAAAAGATTACCCCCAGCACATTGCCCAGGAAATAACCGACCTGCCACTTGACCACCAGCAGCCCCGCGCCTGTGGCATTAACTCCTGCCTGTATCTTAGAACGCCAGAGAGTCACATCCGGATTTTCAAGGTGCTCATACTTGAAACGGCTCTGGGCATCAGCCAGATAAGCCTCATGGCGGTAAAAGGTATGCTCTTCACACAGCTCCCGCCGGCTCTGCAGCAGCTTCGTCGTCATAGAGAGCAGAAAGCCGCCCCCCACGGTAATGCCCGCCATCAGCGCAAGCCGCCTGTAATCACAGACTCCCGCCAGCTCATTGACCATCTGCGCCGACATGTAAAGACCGAAATAGGGAAAAAAGGTCTCCGTAAGTGTACAGGCAATCTGATAAAACCAAAAATGAGGCATCAATTTATTCAGGATCCCCAGAGCCCGTCGAATCAGCCGCCAATCTTCCATCAGGGATCTTCTGTTTTTCTTCTTTTCTTTCATGTTCATCTTCCTCCCGCATATGCTGCCCTTCCGTTCACAGCCGGCTCTGACAGCCGCCGCTTCAAGCCATATTTACTGTATTTTCCCTGTAATATCTGCTTTGAATGTCAAACATTTCCCGATACTTTCCACCGGCAGACATCAACTGCTCATGGGTGCCTTCCTCCGCGAATCCGGCGCCGTCCAGCAGGAAAATCCGGTTACAGAATCTGGTGGAGGCCAGCCGATGGGAAATGAAGACGGATGTGGCCTGTGCGGAAATTTCATTGTAGCTGCGATACATTTTATCCTCGGCAATGGGATCCAGGGCCGCCGTAGGCTCGTCCAAAATCATGCAGGACGGCGCTTTATATAGAAGCCGGGCCAGCAGGAGCTTCTGCGTCTCCCCGCCGGACAGCTCGATTCCCTCCCCGTCCAGCTCTCTGCCCAAAGGCGTATCCGCCCCTTTGGGCAGGGAATCTATCTTTTCCGAAAGTCCCGCCAGGGCAATGCAGGAGCGCAGCCTGTCCCTGTCTATCTCTTCCTCTGCCATGGTGCAGGCAATATTTTGAGCCAGCGTAATCGGCAGCAGACTGAACCTCTGCGGTACGAGCCCAAACAGGGAATACATCTCATCCCGGTTATACTCATACAGACTGTGGCCGTCCAGCAGGATTTCCCCCTCATCCGGCAGCAGCAGGCCGCACATCAGCATCACCAGCGTCGTCTTGCCGGCGCCGTTTACGCCCACCAGGGCTATTTTCTCCCCGGCTTCGATGCGGAAGGAAATATGGTCCAGTACCTTTTTCTCCCCTTTGGGATATTTGTAGGACACATTCCGGAATTCTATGGAAAAAGGCCCTTGGGGCAGGGGAATGCCGGGGCCCCGGTTGAGCCTGTCTTTCAGGTCCATCGCCTCCCTGAGATCGGAAAGCTGCATGGCGCCCTCCAGGACCCTGCCGATCATGCCCAGAATACTGCCCATCACCCCGGCCAGGGAGGTAATCGCCGTAAAATACAGGACAAAGGAAGACGCATCCACCCTTCCCTCCACGGCCTCATAAATCAAAATACCGTATGCCACACTATCCCGCACCAGTATCACCAGGAAACCTGCCGCTGTGGTAAGGATACTGCGCCGCTTTACTTTCCTGCTCTCTTTTCTGCTTTGGCCAAACAGCATAACCAGCCGTTCGTTCAGGAAATCTCTCATGCCATACAGCCGCATTTCCTTGGCAAAATCAAAGGTTTGAGAAAAATTGATGGTTGAATACTGAATCTTTTTCTCCAGATCATTGCGCAGATCCCGATCCTCCCAGTTCTTTCTTCGCTCCCACTTTCCCAGGACAGCATTCAGAGCGCAGCCTGCGGCCAGCAGAAAGATAATCAGCGGATGCAGCATGGAAACCACCGTGCCGAACAGGATAAAGTTCAGAATCTGGGTCAGTATATTTGCAAAATCCATGGGAAAATGCACCCCTGCCGCATGGTTGTTCTGGGTGCCCTGATGGACCCGTTCCTCCGCCTTCTGAGCCTCCGGGTCATAATCATGATACCAGTCCCTGTCCCGCACATATTTAGCCCACAGATGCTGCAAATGAGCCAGAACCCGGTGTTCTGCGGTTTGAATTCTTGCAGAGATCACATTGTTCGCCAGATCAAAAATAAGCTGCGCCAGCAGCAGCCCTGCGATCACCAGGGCGACCGCCTGAAATCTCGCTGATTTCTCCAGCGCTTTCAGAATAACAGGCGGCGTATACAGCGCCAGGGCCGACAAGCATAATGACACCGGTACGGTCAGAATGGCGATAAACACCAGTCCCCTCTCTGACTGCCACAGAAGGCGATATATATAGCCCACGCAGGAAAACAACCCGTATTTGGGCCGGCGCTTTTCCTCTTGTTTCTGTTTTTCCGTTCTCTGTGTTTCTTTTTCTTCTGTTTCTTCTACTTCTGTTTCTTCTGCT
>CAJTKW010000072.1:0-13753 GCA_910577035.1 uncultured Acetatifactor sp. | reverse complement strand
CCTGTTTCTTCTGCTCCTGTTTCTTCTGCTCCTGTTTCTTCTGCTCCTGTTTCTTCTGCTCCTGTTTCTTTTACTTCTTTCTCTTCTGTTTCTTTCTCTTCTGTTTCTTTTTGCTTTTTTCCCTCTTGCTTCATATCGCTCAAACTTCCTCTCTGTACCAACTGTAAATTTGATTCTAAGGCCTCAATGCCCGTTTCCGGCACATGCTTATTGTACACAACATCCATAAAAAAAGCACATTTCGTGCACCAAAAATCATTTTCAGTGAACGAAATGCACTAAGGATTTTCATTCTGCAGTCTCAAAGGGATCAAAATCTCCGCCGTAAATCCACCGTCCTCGCTGTCCGCCGAGAAGAATCCCCCGTACTTTTTTACAAGACTCTCTACCCGCAGGAGGCCAAGCCCATGATGCGCACCCTTGGCGGACAAAAAACCGGACCTGCCCTTATTGCGCTTTTTCCCGGCGGCATTTGTAAAAGCCAGATAAAGCTGCGTATTCTTCTGTCCCATATAGATACGGATAAACCGTTCTTCCTCCGGAAGCCTTTTGTTTTCCTCAATGGCATTATCCAGCAGATTGCCGATCATTGCGCACATATCCACATCACTAACCGGCGATCCTTCCGGAAGCTTTGCCTTGACGTTGACTTTAACCAGATTCTGGGCGGCAATATTAATCTTCCCGTTCAAAATGGCATCCACCATGACCCGTCCGGTTTTCACCGTGGTGTCTACCTGCGTCAGATCATCGTTCAGCTGCCGCAGGTAATCATTCACCTCGTCATACCGCCCCAGCGCCATGCTGGCCTGAAGGGCCTGGATATGATTGTGATAATCATGCCGCCAGCCCCGAACTTTCGTATACATAAGCTCCACTTCATCACAGTATTTTTGCAGAAGCTCACTCTGATAATTCTCAATCCGCTTGTTCATCCATTTCCGAAATAACATAAATACCCCTTACGCCGCTTAAAATAAACGTATCATCTCCCGGCCTATTCTTTCTGCCATCCCCCGGCTGATGGGAATTTCCTCACCGGTTTTCAGCACCACCCCGCCGGTTTTGATCTGCGCCACATGGCGCAGATTGACGCAAAATGACCGATGAACCTGTAAAAAATACTCATCCAGTTCTTCTGCCGTTTTGGCAAGAGATTTTTTCATCCGATAGGTTTCTTCCAAGGTGTATATCAAAACATACTGCTTTTGGGCTTCAATATAAAGAATCCGGGAAAGCGGCACATAATCTGTTTTTCGGTCATAGGTCACACTCAGGTACTTTTCCTCTCTGGCAAGATTGGCTGCCGCTTTATCCAGCACTGCCCGCAGCTTTTCAGGGGATACCGGCTTCATCAGATAATGCAGTGCGGAAACCTCATAGCCTTCGGCCGCGAAATCCGGATAGCCGGTTATAAAGACCATCTGCACCATATCATTGCCCTGCCGGACCTTCCGTGCCAGCTCCATTCCGTTCATCTGACCCATTTCAATATCCAGCAGCAGAATGTCCACGCTTTTTTCATCTTCATATTGAAAAAGGAACGCTTCCGCAGACAAAAAATTTAAGATGCTCAAAGTATGTCCGGCTTCTTCTCCCCAGCGGCCTACAAGAGTAGACACATATTCCGCATCTGCCGGATTGTCCTCCAAAATTGCTATTTTGTAATTCATATTTCCTCTTTTTCCGCCGCGCAAGCGGCATCTAAATCTGTGGGAACTTTGGGACGCGCAGCGTCACAAATTCCGAGATTGAAAATTTCAATTTTCAATCTTTTCCCTTTATGCTTCAGATCCTGATTATTTTGGCACAACCTTTACCGCATTTCCACCGCTGTCTTTTGCCAAAGCATCCTACACTTTCTTTCCCATAAAATCGTGCCCTGTCAGGAATTTTCTAACTTAGACGCGTCTAGTATTTTGCGCCTTTCTATCCCGCAAAGAAAAAAATGCCGAGAAACTGCTCAGCTTACAAAGCATACCATATCCCTTCAGCATTGTAAACCTATTTCACTCTTTGAACAGGGTAATGACGGGAGCCAGCCTGATCTTTTCTCAATATATGCTGCCAAAGGCGCAGGAGCTTCCGGAAAGGTAATTTCTCGTTTCTGGAGCCAGGCGGCTATTGTGAAATATATCCCTGTCATCTTGGACTGACGGCCCTGATGAAGCTGCTGTTTTAGTGGTGGGAACCTATCCATAGTTTGCCTTTGAAGTTATCAGGCATTCTCTCGTACATGACTGCCTCCTTCATTATAACTGAATCCAATAACGCTGCTCAATGTGTCCGTCTTCCTCCACTTCGTTTTCCAGTACTCCGCCATTTTTGATAATAGATTTAGCGGAACCAATGTTATCCTTTTCACAGCACATCAGGACTTTACTGATGCCCAGTTTTTTACACTCGTCTAACGCCAGAGCAATCATTGCCGTCGCATACCCTTTTCTTCTTTCGCCGGGCCTTATGCCATCGCCTATATGGCCGCCTGTTTTTAACAGCTCATCATTTAAATAATGACGGATATTCACCGCACCCACAAAAATGTTTCTGTCTTTATCAAGGCAAAATAAAGTTGTGTCAGGGACCCAATTATCCTTCGTTTCTTCCCCTGCATCCAGAGTTTTCAGGTAATTGTCAAAATCATGAAAATCATGTGCCCATATTTTCCACGGAGACCTGTTTGTTTGATTTACTATAATATCATTCTTCCATTCTGTCAGCATTTCAAATAATTGTTCCTTATGTTCACTCGTTAAACGCACCAGCTCGATATTCATTTCCCTACCTGCCCTTCACCTGCATATTTCCGGCAATCCTGCCTCTCCGGCATATCCCGATTTACCGGGCACAAACCCATGCCTGTACTCAATTATCCCAATTATCCCTTTCAGGTTCATTCGCAATGAACCGATTAGGGAAACCGTTTCCTCCAGCGAGCAATCCGTTTGTATCAATCACCTTTGCCTCATACGCCCCAAGATCCTGAAACTGCTCCCAAATCACTTCCACCAATTCCATATTGGCCTCCCTGTCCAGTTTTGACCGGCAGAGTAGGCGCCGGAAGGTTCCCTCTTTACTTGCCCAATGTACCCATATTCCTCCCGGACTTCCTTGCAATGGCAGCTGACGCTGTCGTTTTCCCGGTTCCGGCGTCCCGGTAAGCACAAGTATTCTCCCTGTTCCATTCCCGCCCTCCTGATCCCGGCTTATTTCCTCCGGTATCCCCAAAATGCCAGCCTTGCAGGGATAAATGGCATAATACCGGCGATTTTCGGCTTTTGGTTACTGTATATGTTCATCATAGAAATCCACAAAATCCTGGAACAACTCTAAATCCAGGGAATTACACCATTTCTCCCGGTCAAGGTTATGGGATATATAATTGGCTTTATCCTCCGAAAACCGTTCCTTGTTTTCCCCAGTATCATAGTCATAATCAAGAGTTTTCAGCCATTCATCAAATTCCGCATTAAACTCCCTGCGATAGGTGTCATCATTGAGATAGTTATGTCCTTTCTCCTCAAAGGAAATGAATCTAAACCGGGGATCCTCCTTGTACTTTTGATAATATATTTCGTAGCCGTATTCGGCCGGAACAACTTCATCATCAAAGCTATGGACAATCATAACGGCGGCGTTGCTCTTTGAAAAGCCGTCCATCGCAGTATTTGCAGCATATTCGCCATAGTTTATCCTCTCATGCAGCTTTACAAACGGCAGCATCAAATAAATTCCGGCTCCCGCCATTTTTTTCCCTTGTGATTCAAATAAATCCGGCGAAGAGTTAAACCCCGAACAAGCTATGACAGCCCTTACTTCCGGGTGGTATGTCAGTACACTGCAAACGCTGTAGCCGCCCCAGCTATGCCCGAACAAAACAATTGGCAGACTTGGGAAATGCCCGCTTTCTTCCACAAAAGTGATGGCATGGTCCAGATCTATTACTCCCTGTGGAAGTCCTCCGACTCCCTCACCCTCGCTTTCATCGTTTCCCGTAGCGTCATATGCGAAAACATAATATCCATGACGGGCAAAATAATTCGCACAATCCATGTAAGAATTATGTCCGCCTCCGCCAAAGCCATGGGCCATTACAATAATACCACGCTGGTTTTCTCCCGAACGATACATATATCCCGCCAATTTCTGCCCCTTATTGGATCTAAACTCATATTTCGTGCGCTCCAATCCGTCAAAATCATCAACGTACATCATAAGCGGACCATAGCTGTCAAACCGCTGGTTGAAATTCTCCTTATAAACCATTACAGACAATGCCCAATCGCCGGCTGTTATCAGCAGCGCCGCGATAGCTAATACAATTAAGAATACCTTTTTCTTTCTGGATTTCTGTTTCATTACTCCTATTCCTTTCGCCTCATTGTTTTGTGGAAAAATTCCAATTACCGTAATTATATACCCATTTCCTCCAAAATGAAATATTTGCCGCAAACAATCCCCTTTGTTATCGGGAATTCTTTTCCGGCTTATACACATGTCACTTTGATACGCATTTCATTTCAGAAATATTGTCAGAAATATTGTTACAGAAAAGATCCGGTATATGGGTTGCATTTTCCCTGATAATACGATATGATTTTTAATAAATACGGCATATATATGCGAAGCAGCGTTTCCCTAAAGTAGAAACACATACGTAGTCCAGACTGTAAATTGCGGGCCGGCAGGAACCGGCAGAAAAGGAGCGTGGAATAATGGGACAGGGCGGATACATAAAGCTGTGTAATCATACCACCCACAAATGGGTTCTTCTCCAGGACGGCAAATACCAAATGAATGCCTGGTACCGTCCGGACTCTGTTGACAGCGGGAGTGAGGTGTCCTTCTACTTCGAATGGAATCAGTCAATATTCATCAATCCCTGCGATGATTCCGCGTTTGCTACATACCGGCTGGAGGGCACTTCCATTCAGTTTACAGTAAGGGCCCAGGCCTCCGGAGGATATACCCGTTACTACTTTGACACCTACGTAGACCTGCAGACACTATCCCTGCTTGACATGCCGGGCAGCAGGTATCACACGGGCTGGAACCATAACGGCACCGTGTATTTCATCGTATACGAAGATGACGGGTGCTATTTTGGATACCCTAAGATTGTCGAAGACTTTTTTGCGGCCAGCTATGAGATGTTGAAAGACAAACCCCTCAATCAGATTTCCCTGGTCGGCTCCCATGATGCCGGAATGTACGAGATGAACGGCGGAACGGCAGGCGCGACCAGGCACAATACTCTGACACAGACCCATTCCATTTACCAACAGCTCATGCGGGGGGCACGTTTTTTTGATATAAGGCCTGTCATCGGAAACGGCGGACAGCTTTTGGCAGGACACTACTCTGCAATGATGCGGATTTCCCTGTGGGAGGGACGGCTGGGGGGAAACGGCGCGGCTCTTGAGACCATTGTCAGCGACATAAACCGGTTTACGCGTGACCATGTCCGTGAGCTGGTCATCATCGACTTATCCCATGCCTACAATACCGATTCCGGCTACCATGATTTGAATGCGGCAGAATGGGAACGTGTGTTTACCGTCCTGCAGAATTTGAATTGTCTGATCCGGAAAAGCGCCGTTAAGCAGGCTGGCTGGTCCCTCACGAACCTCGGCGCCCTGACCCTGGAGAATCTGTTATCGCTGGGCCGCGTTCTCCTCCGTCTCGACGATGATCCCCCCGGGGACCTGCCGGATTACATATTCAGCCGGGATTGCCTGAACATCTGCGGTGAGTATTCCGACACCAACGCAGCGAATACCATGATCGATGACCAGCTTGATAAGATGGCACGGAAGAAAACGAAGGACAACATGTTCCAGCTCTATTGGACACTGACTCAGTCAGGGTGTGGACTGCTTATGGGTGACATCTGCTTCTCTGCCGTCAGAGTCAATAAGCTGCTGATGTCCAGGCTGCTGGAGCAAGTGTCCTCATCCTGCTACCCCAACATTATTTATGTAGATAATATTTGTACAGAACGTCCCGCACTGGCAGCACAATGCGTTAATCAAATCAAGCACAACAAGATGTCGTTTGACAGAGCCTCCCATGAGGAAAAAACGCCCGTCCTTGCTACAAGTACAACGAAGGGCAGGTACATCTGCGCAGTGCAGCTGTTTGCAGCAGGAAGCCTTTCTGAGGCACGGTTGAAATGTCCCACGGGCTTCAAGCTGCTGGAAGATATGATTTGCAGGAATCTGGTCAATGAGATGGTGTTTCTGTGTTATCAGAGAACCGACGATGCGTCCGCCGCGCTTAGGACGCTGGACGGAAGCAACGGCTCTGAGGCTCAGAAAAAGATCAGGCCCATTGTGGATGTGGGGATTGCGGAAGACGGCGTATGCCGCCCTGGTTGGGAGCATTTCGCCAACGTAAGGGCATTTCTCCCTCAGCACAGCCATGATTGCTACATTGTTGTCAAACGGGAATAGACTCAGACTTTCCAAATAGATGCACTACGGGTCAGGCGGCCTGAAAATGGTGCCTTACTGCTTATTCGACACCACCCTTATTTCCTGCCGGCTTTTCTTAAATGTCACATTCCGATACTCGGAATGCAGCGTCTCCCGCAAGCCATTTATGATAATCACACATCCAACATTGGCGATTCCGCCGACAACTATTTTGCCGTCTGCGGAACGCCGGTTAATATCAATCAACTGCTCCCGTCTTGTGGCAATTTCCTTTAATTTCAATTGATAATGAATCTTTCGGCGCATCTGTTCCGCCCTTTGCTGTATGAAATCCGGGGCGTCAGGCTGCATTTTCAGCTGATGGTTAATGCGGTTAAGAGCACTCATGGCGTCCGTCATGTTATCAAGATATTCTTTCGTCTGACGGTCAATTTCTTCCATCTTATACTTGAATTCACAATCCAATCCGATCACCAGCTGTGTATTCACCCCGGCACGGTTTCCGATGGAAACTGCGGAAATCTGTTCCACCGCGGTAACGGTGCCGCCAATGATATTCCCCCTGTTACCGGCAATCACCACATTCTGCCCCGCTTCCACTTCACAGTTCAATAAGGCCCCCGTGTTGATTTCCTTTCCGGCATAAACCTGTGTCTGCTCTAAAAAGCGTGCCATCACATTGCGCCCTGCACGAATCACGCCGTTCCCGGAACCCTGCATTCCGTTTTTTAAAATAACGTCCCCTCTCGCATTGAGGTATGCCGTTTCCACATGGCCGTTTACGGTAATGTTTCCGGTGGTCTTCACGGTGACTCCGGCGAATACGTTCCCCTGTATCAGTACATCCCCATGAAAATCCACGTTCCCGGTAGCGGCATCCAGATTGCCCTCCACCACATAAATTGGTGTTACGGTCAGACATCCTCCCTCAATGGTTACGTTTCCCTCGGTACCGGCAATATACTCACAGCCGGCTTCGTCCGGTTCGCAGCGCTTACATTGTAACGGCGGCAGTTCCTTCCCCTCACGGGCCTCAATGGTCCTGCCCAGAACATCCCTGCCGGTTACAGCCTGCAGGGCCGGGTGATATGTGACAAGAAGCTGCCCCTCTGTCACAAGCTCAATCTTTCCCAGCACATTATAATCTACCGATCCGTCCGGCAGAATAATCGGCCTTGTCTCGGGCCGGGGATTAAAATGGTATTCAAAAAAGCCGTCCCGGCCGTCTTTTGCGGCAGTGCCGGCGGCAACAAGGGTTTCTTCATAATTTTTCTTTCCCTGTGCGAGCTCTTCCAACGCTTTTTCCCGGATACCATAAACCACCCCGCTCTCCCGTAACAAGCCTCGAAGCTCCTCCACAGGATACGTACGGTACAGCGTCAGCAGAACCTCCATCCGCGTTTCATTAATGCGCAGGAGATAATCGGAGCCGTTGATAATAATCGGCTCTCCCGGAATCATTCCCACATCGGAACGGTCTGCTGACGTTTCCTCATCCGACAGGCATTCCCCGTCCTTATCCCTGGACGAGTATCGTGGGTCAGGCGTAAGGAACCTGCTTTTCTCCAATTCCGTCTTCTCCGGGGACGACAGTTCCGGCTCCGTCACCCGGGCGTTCCCCGTATGGCCGGCCTGCTCTCTCTTCTTTTTCTTTCCCGCCCGATCAAAGAAAAACATATCCACCCTCTCCTGCCATTTTTACCATCCCCAGCGCCAGACATGCCGCCAGGAGCGGCAAAGCCCGCCTCCCGGGGCACAATCAATCATTTCATTCGTGGAAGGCGCTTTTCTTCCTGCTCTATGTCATACTTCAGAAGTCAAATACCTTCTGCGCAAAATTGTAAAATCCAAGATACCATATGCCAAAGTCATGCCCGCCGCCAAGCTCCTGCCACATATAGTTTTCTCCGTCCTGAAATCTTTCGCTTAGCTGCGGAAGGTTCTTAGCCGCCGTGGAAGAGCTTTGATAGGCAATACCGTCTTCAGTCCCGCAGATATTGTAAAAATATCGAATCTCCTGGTCGGGAAACTGCTCGTCAATCTTCTGTACAACATCCGCCGCCGGATATGAGGTAGGCGCCGCTGAAAACGCACCGAACCAGCTTATTACATCCAGACATTCGCACATGCCGATATTAATAGTCTGCATGCCGCCCATGGACAGCCCTGCCATTGCCCTGTGCTCCCTGTCTGTTTTCATATCATAACCATCTTCCCCGGCTCGTCCGTATGTCGCAAAATGACTCTCTATACAGGGAATCAGGTCGTTCCTCAGCTCTTTCCCAAACTCATAAAAGGAATGGAAATCCGCATTTCTGTTTGCAAAATCCGCACCGGAACGTCCATTGGGTGTCACCACGATAAAAGGATTAATATCTCCGTTATATATCAGATTATCCATCATAATTTTTACCTTAGAAGTGTCCCCGGTCATTCCCCACTCATTTTCATCTCCGCCAATCCCGTGCATCAGGTAGAGAACATTATATTCCTGCTCTTCGTCATAACCGTATGGAAGATAAACATTGGCGTATTTTTCTATTTCAGTGCCGTCTCCATAATAATCCTTCGTCTTGTATGAAATCTTTTCAATAGTCCCGCATTCCGTAGTTCTCTGGGTAACGTATTTTGCCGGAATCTTATCACTGATCTCTGCTGCAGGCTCCCCGTCAGTCAGCTCCGCATCCCGGGAATCGTCTGTTTCCGGTTCAACCGGCGCAGTTTCCTGCCTGATTGCCTCTGCAATCATATCCTTTTGTTCCTTCTGCATACTCTCACTCTCCGTTTCTTCCTTTTTTTCCTTTTCACTTTTTGCACTATCGTTTTTTACGTCAGCACCCTTTTCTGTGTCCGCCGCATCGAGGGATCCCGATTCCTTTTCACCGCTGCAGGTGCTGCCGTCCACAGGCTCCGATGCCTTCTGACAGCCGCCCATCATCCCCATAAGCGCTGCTGCCAGCAAAGATCCTGCAATAAAGCCTTTTCCACACATGAATACATACCTCCTCCCCATGGTGCTATTATAGCCCTGCAAAGGAGATCCGTCAATTGCCCTGACAGCCCGGCAATATTTCGCAAAGCCCGGATCCTTTCCGTCTCCGCGTAAAAAACAAGCCCTCTCCACCCGGGGCTTTCTGCCTGCTTCCGCTACCTTTCACCCTCTGCCACCGCTTTCACCAGCTGCCAGGCAATGCTGCCCTCCCGAAGCAGCCCCGGGGCATCCTCGAGCTTCACCCACACCGCTGTATCCACTTCCCCTGACAGCGTAAACTCTTTCCTTTCCGCGACAGCCTTAAAGCCCAGCATCAGCATCTCCTTTTTCTCATAAGGATAGCTCTTCACATACTCTGCCGTCTTAACCCTCAGCCCTAATTCCTCGCCAACCTCCCGCACCACCGCTTCCTCCGCGGATTCCCCGGGTTTCATGATTCCGGCAACACATACATGGTTGGCCGTCGAGACGTAGTTCTGCCGCAGCAGCGCAATTTCACCGCATTCATTTACCACTGCCGCAATAACACTGGTGGTAAACATATCCCACAGCGGCATTTCACATTGTGGACAATACGGAATCCTTCCCTCGTCGCCAATCTCCCTCATTTCCGCTTGATTCCCGCAATGGGGACAATACCGAAAACGCATGATACTGTATCCTCCTTAAAAATTTAAATAAATTGCTCAGCCATTTATCCGTTTCCCTGTCAAATGTAATCAGAAAATACTACTTGGCTCCTGCCGCAATCATGTCAATGGCATTATCATTACAGACAAGACACAACAGGCAGCTCAAAATCCAATCTTCCAAATTTCCTCAATATCTCCAAATCCCGAACGATAAAGCTGCTGCCCCAATAGTAATTTCCAATGGTCTGTTCGGCCACACACCAGTGTTTGCCCTCCGGATGGGGATTGCTTTGTTCATATGCGTCCAACTTCTCCGCAGAAGGAAACCGAAACTCCTGTGTGCCAGACAGCGAGTCAATGATTTCGTCCAGATTCCTCTCCACGGTATGCTGGCACCGGGGATAAAAGCTGCTTTCCGGGAAACCCACAAAATATATCGGCAGCGGCAGCCAGAAGGGATATGTTGCCGGGAATCCCCTGCATCCCCACCCAGCCTTCGTCCAGCAGATACGCTCCGGAATCCAGGTATTTGACAATCCCCCCCAATGATTCCGCTTTTGATTTCACTTTCATAATCACCCGCCGTATCCAGATAATCCAGGGCAATACAGACCGTATAGGGGGCCGAGCCGGGATTCCAGTTGTTGCACTCGATGTTATGCCCAAATCCTCCGTCCTCATTCTGGTAGCCGGCCAAAACCTGCAGGAAATCGTCGCAGCTGCCATTTTCAAAGAGGAATTTTCACTTCGTATAGTCAAGCGGCCTTGCATTACGGTAAACCAGCTTTCTCAGTCTCAAAAACTCCATAAAGGATAGTTTTTTCATGCTTGCTGCGCAACAAAGCTTTCCATGTCCACAGGACACAATTAGGGAAACGCTGATTAAAGCGTTTCCCTTCATCGCTCTGTCTGCTCGGTCATAATTCCCCAACGAATTCCAAACCTGTCGACAAAAACAACCCGGCAGGAACTGTAAGGCGTTGCCTCCAGTGGGTATATGGTCTTACTTCCTTCTTTCATGATTTCATATGCTCTTTGCACTTCTTCTTTTGTATCATACATAATCGTGAGAAAATTGGAGTAACATGTTTGAAATTCAATATCCACATGGTCACTCATAATTATTCTCTGATTTTCCAATACAAGCTCCGAATGGTATATATAGTCTTTTTGATTTTCTTTCAGCAACGGAATATATGCAGGGTCATTCGCCTCTCCGTATGTAATCATGCAAGCTATCTTTCCATGAAATGCCTTTTCATACATTTGAATTGCATCCCGGCAGTTCCCGCCAAAATTCAGTGTAGGTACAATCTGCACTTTTGTTCTCCTTTCCTCATTGCATTGCCGCCGCTATTGAATAGCGAATATCAGACAACCTGATCCTTTGATTTCCAATTCCTGCCTCTGCACGGCAGCCTTATTATTCTGCCCAAGGCGCACAGGGCTTGGCGCACCCTTCCCTGTACAAAAAGTAATCCAGCTTATTCCCTCGCTGCGGGAGGGGCTGATGGTCGTAGGCACAGGCGAACCGTCCGGGTCGATGGTGATGAGTGTGCCGAAGCTGTCCTTGTCCTGACGCACGGTACGCTGTGCAATGATTTCAGCGGCACGCATCTAAATGGTTTCTTTCTTTTTCATGTAAATGCTCCTTGATTTTTGATTTATATATTTGATTATAAAATCTTTATCTGCCATTTACAATGTATATTTATAAATTATTTCCCTTTGGGTACATAATTCCAAAAAGGGAGATCCCTAATCCGTTTCTCTCAATTCAGCACGATTCTAAAAAAACAAAGCACATCGGGCTAAGCTCTTTCGCCTGCTCTTGTGCCATATTTTCATGTCCTCCATAAATTTAGTGTGGTTCTTTTCCAAAAGGCTTTCCGGCAGAAAACTGTCTGCGGTTTCCGCCCTTGGATAAGCTCCCCCGCCGACCATGACAAAGCTTTTCAACTTTTCCGGATACCTTGCCGCCAGCTCTGCCTGCTGTTTCCTTTTTCGGATAAAGGGGCGAATCCGTTTTCAAGCATATATTCATAATATGCTTCACCATGCCCGATAAGATAAAACAATGATTTCACTTTTCGCCCACATGATAATAATCCCCGATTCCCCCCAAGTACTCCCCGATGGAATGATAATTCCCGGAATAAATCACCGGATCAAACTGCGTCAGGTCAATGCCGTGCGCATCAATATCGATTCCTTCATCAATCTGTACATTCTTTACCCTGCAAAAAAAGGTCTCCGACTGCCCGGTGACCACCGAAGAAAGGACTTCGCACTCGCAGACAAAACGGCTTTCGTCAAGCGTGGGCGCATCGACGCAGACCGCCTTTTTGTATGTGTAAGCCATCCCGTCCTTTACCCCGTCATGGCCTGATGTCTGCCCGAAATAATCCATCAGCGCAAGCATCCTCGTGCTGACAAGATTGATGCTGAACTGCCCCGTCCGCTGCACGTTCAGCCTCGTCTTCTTTTCGCCGTACATACTGATGACAATCAGATACGCATCCCCCTCCTCACAGGTCTTGCTCACCCATGTAATCGGTGCAAAATCCGGGCTTTTATCCTCGCTGTAAGTGCCAATGATAAATGCTGGCTGGACAATCATTTCATGCTTGGGCCCGATTGATATTCTTTTCATGCGATAGCCGCCTCCTGGATCATAATCTGGAAAATCACAAAATAAACTTCTTCTTTTCCGACATATTCCTGCCGGATCATGGGGTATAAAATTTCCATTTCTTCCCGCACCGTCAGGGAATCCTCCAAAACTGCCCTGCCGCTTATCCGAATCCACTGCCTTGTATTTAAGTTGTAGCTTGCAAGTTCCACATAAGGGTTTCCCGTAAGCTCCCCATAGACGCCCTTGCGGGTATCCGTGGCGAAATACAGTGCCTTTTCGTCCGCATACACATGCCCCATTGGCCGGAGCCTCGGCTTCTCGCCCGCATTTGTCGCAAGAAAACAGTAAGTGCACTCACGGATGAAGCGGAAACAGTCCCGGGCAGATATTGATGCCTGGTTCTCACAGTCCCGTTGTATCTCACCGATTAACAGGAAATCGGTGCTGCACTCCAAAATCCGGCTCAGCTTAATCAGCTTTTCGGTCTCCGGGAACGCTGCATCCATCTCCCAGCGCGATACCGATTGTCTCGTCACCTTGAGTCTCTCCGCAAGCGCCTCCTGCGTGATTCCCTTTTCTTTCCGCAATGCCGCTATCTTTTCTCCCGTTGTCATATGACGTCTCCCCCTGTTTTGATTGCGATACCCTTTTCGCCCATGCAATTCGTCCGCTTAAACGTACCCGCATAAGATATTACACAGTGGCCGCTTCTTCCTCATAGATATTCCTGACCATATCCTCAATATCCGATACGCCCTCGCCTGCATGCTCCTCTTTAAAGCGCTCTATCGAACCGTCAAAAAGAATACGCCCCTTCGTCAGCACGATAAGCCTCTTGCACACGCAGTCCAGGTCCTTCATGTCGTGGGAAGTCAATATCGTCGTCGTTCCCGCAAGGCGGTTCCTCTCCTTGATAAAATCCCGGATCTGCTGCTTTGCCATCACGTCAAGCCCAATGGTCGGCTCGTCCAGATACAAAATCGGCGGCTCATGCAGCAGGGAAAGCGCCACCTCCGCCTTCATCCTCTGCCCGAGGCTCAGCTGCCTTACCGGCGTCTGG
>CAJTKW010000071.1 GCA_910577035.1 uncultured Acetatifactor sp. | reverse complement strand
GAAACTCCCGGAGGCGGGCGTGGCTCTGCCCGAAACTCCCGGAGGCGGCCGGGGCTCTGCCCGGAGGCTTACGGTAACTTTATGGTTCTCAGATAAAGGAGACGGCGCATGGAAACAGGGTATATTGCGGTTTTATCGGCCTTGTTGGTGGTGATGGCCGGATGCGGTATTGTCACCGCAAAAAAGAAAAGCGAGTATTCCGTCCCGATACTCCGTCTGATTGTTTCGGGGATTGTGGCGGTGGTGAGTTACATATTTTTCCTGCTTTCCGACAGCCTGACCGAAGCGATGGTCTTTGACGGCCTTTATTTCGTCTGTACGGACTGGATGCTGCTCTGTATGCTGGGATATGTGTGCAGATACGCGGATGTCCGCCTGCATACACCGCTTTTCCGTATCTTGTTTACGGGCTATGCGATCACGGATACGGTATCGCTGCTGCTCAATGTTCGAACGGGGCATATGTTCCGTCTGGAGCCTGCCGTACATGCCGGGATGGGGCTGACTTACTGGAGCGCGGAGTTTATGCCCCTGCATTACTGGCATCTCGGGTTCTGCTATGTCCTTGCCGCTGCGGCTTTTGCCATACTGGTGTGGAAGCTGGCCCGCACGTCCAGGATATATCGGAAGATGTATTATTATACGATAGTACCCTTTATCACAGTGCTGGCAGTGAATGCCGTCTGCTACTCCCTGGATTATCCGCTGGATTTGTCCCTGTTCTTTTATGCAGTGCTTGCCATCTGTATCTGCTACGGATCGCTGTATGCAGCGCCAAAGGGGCTGCTGGAGGGGATGCTCTCCCATGTTGTGGCAGATTTCAGCAACGGCATCGTCTGCTATGACTTTAAGGAAAGGTGTATCTATGCCAATGCCAGGGCCTGTGAGATGTTTGGGGTGGAGGAAGGGGACAAGTACAGCCGCCTTGAGCAGTATTACAGGGACTGGAAGCAGCAGAACCACGGCGGTAATGAAGACTATGCCCAATGGGAAGAAGAGCATGAGGCGGACGGAAGCCTGCGCAGCCTCCGTATGGAATATCAGCGTCTTAAAGATGATAAAAATGCGGTTATGGGGGTATTCTTTAAGCTGACGGATATGACCGATGAAGTCAGGCGTTTCAGGGAAGAACAGTATCTTGCCACTCATGACAGGCTGACCGGTCTTTATAACAGGGAATATTTCTTCCAGAAGGCGGAGCAGATCCTGCGGCGCAAACCGGACGTGGAAAGGTTTATGATCTGCACCAATATAAAGAATTTCAAGCTGGTAAACGACCTGTTCGGCGAAGAAACAGGGGACAGGGTGCTGGTGGATCAGGCGGCGATGCTGAAATTCAGCAATTACGAGGACTGCATCCAGGGAAGGATCGGCGCCGACCGTTTTGCCATGCTGATTGCGAAGGAGCATTTTAATGCCGATCTGGCTGAAAAAAGCACAGGACGTCTGCAGTATCTGATCAATGACAGCAATTATAAGATACATATTGTACTGGGCGTTTATAAGATAGAGGATCCCGGGGAGGCGCCCCAGGTTATGTACGATAAGGCGAGCATGGCCATAGAGTCCGTACAGGGGGATTATCAGAAAAACGTGGTTTTCTATGATACCGGAATGCTGAACCGTCTGCTGCACGAAAAGGCGGTTGTGGGCGAGTTTGACAGTGCAATCAGCGGCGGGCAGTTTCAGATGTACCTCCAGCCGCTGGTGGGAGCGGACGGCAAGGCAAGGGGAGGGGAGGCACTGGCAAGGTGGATCCATCCTGCGCAGGGACTGATCCTGCCGGTAAACTTTATTTCCGTGGCAGAGAAGACAGGGCTGATTATTAAGCTGGACGAGTATATGTGGGAGCAGGCGGCAGGCAGGCTGAAGAAGTGGAAGGACCTGGGCCGTCAGGATTTGAGTATTTCGGTGAATATTTCTGCCAAGGATTTTTACTACACCGATTTGTACAGGAAGTTTACCGGCCTGGTGGAGAAGTACGGCATTTCACCGGCAAATTTAAAGCTTGAGATCACGGAGACGGTGCTGATGGCGGATCTGGAGATGCACATGGCGGTGCTGACAAGCCTGCAGGAATACGGATTCCAAATTGAGATCGATGATTTCGGGAGCGGATATTCCTCCCTGAATATGCTGAAGGATATTAAAGCGGATATTCTGAAAATAGATATGCTGTTTTTAAAGAAGACGGAAAATGAGGCAAGAAGCCGCGTTATCCTGAATTCCATTATTTCCATGGCCAGACAGCTGGGTATGTCCGTCATTGCAGAAGGTGTGGAGACCGGGGAACAGAGAGATTTCCTGGTGGAAATGGGATGTGAGATATTCCAGGGATACTATTTCTCCAGGCCCATATCGGTTGAAAAATTTGAAAATATGTATATGGTGGTACAGGCATGAAACTGACGTGTTTTGCAAGGCCGCCCAAGTTTGAAAACAGGCTGGCTATGGTGGGGCTGGGTGTGAAAGAGACTGCCCTTTAAGGCTGTGAGAATGATCCGGGATATTTGCTTTATGGCAGCAGGCTTTTTCCTGGGGGGAGACGTCGGGATTGTCACCGCGGCGGTGGCTTTCTTCCCGGGGCCGGTAATTGCCTGGGTAGGGAAGAAGCCGGAGCGGTTTATCTCCGCGGAGCAGGAGGCGGTGAAGCAGAGCTGGGCGGAAAGGCGGCCAATCGGTCAAGCGCGGCGGGCCGGATGAAGAACAGGTATGGAGAAAATGATATGGAGAGCTGGTATGAGCGGACGGAGCAGCTGCTGGGCAGTGAGGGCATAGAGCGGCTGGCAAAGGCAAGGGTGGCTGTGTTCGGCGTGGGCGGCGTAGGAGGGTATGTGGTGGAGGCCCTTGCCCGCTGCGGCGTGGGAGCATTGGACCTGATAGACAACGATGTGGTGATGCCCGGCAATCTGAACCGGCAGATCATCGCTACCGTCAGTACCTTGGGAAAGGCTAAGGTTGAGGCGGCCCGGGACAGGGTCCGGGACATTAATCCGGACTGCCGGGTCAGCATTCACAGGATATTTTATCTGCCGGATACGGCGGAACGTTTTGATTTCAGAAGGTATGATTATGTGGTGGACGCCATCGATACGGTGTCGGGGAAGCTGATGCTGGCGGAACAGGCCGGGGAGGCCGGAACGCCGATTATCAGCGCCATGGGGGCAGGGAACAAGCTGGATCCCACAGCCTTCCGGGTGGCGGATATTTATGAGACAAAGGTCTGTCCCCTGGCGAGGGTGATGCGCAGGGAGCTGCGGAAGAGGGGGATTCCGTCTTTGAAGGTGGTTTACTCTGAGGAGGAGCCCCGCAGTACGGGAGCCGTTCCCGGCAGCGTGTCCTTTGTACCTTCCGTGGCAGGGCTGATCCTGGCGGGGGAAGTGGTAAAGGATTTACTGCGGTAAAGCCGGCATGTCGGAAAATGGGAAGAGCAGAGATGCCACCGGCATCAGAAAACAGTGAAGGAGGATATACAGGTATGTACCAGGTAATTGACGGAAAGAGGATTTCGCAGGAGATCAAGGATGAATTAAAGGAAAAAATGGCCCGGCTAAAGGCCCGGGGGGAGAACCGGTGTCTGGCAGTGATTCAGGTGGGAGCGGATCCGGCTTCCAGCGTCTATGTAAATAATAAGAAAAAGGCCTGCGAGTATGTGGGTATCGAATCCTTAAGCTATGGGCTGCCGGAGGAAACCACGGAGGAAGAGCTGCTGAAGCTGATTGAAGAGCTGAACGGGAAAGGGTCGGTCAGCGGTATACTGGTTCAGCTGCCTCTGCCCGGGCATATCAATGAGGAAAAAATACTTCTTGCCATCTCACCGGACAAGGATGTGGACGGATTCCATCCTGTCAACGTGGGAAACTTAAGTATCGGCAGGCCGGGTTTTGTGTCCTGTACCCCCGCGGGAGTGATCCAGCTGCTGAAGCGGTCCGGCGTTGAGATCCAGGGGAAGGAATGTGTGGTGCTGGGGCGCAGCAATATCGTGGGCAAGCCCATGGCCATGCTGCTGCTGCGGGAGAACGGCACGGTCACAGTCTGCCATTCCAGGACAGAGAACCTGCGGGAAGTCACCAGACGGGCGGATATTCTGGTGGTGGCCATCGGCAAGCCTAAGTTTATCGACGAGAGCTATGTGAAGGAAGGGGCCGTGGTCATTGACGTGGGCATCCACAGGGATGAAAATAATAAGCTCTGCGGAGATGTGGATTTCGAGAAGGCAGCGCCGCACTGCAGTGCCATTACGCCGGTGCCCGGGGGCGTGGGCCCCATGACCATTGCCATGCTGATGAGTAACTGCGTGGGGTGATGGTATAAGCGGCACGCTATAATTTATCCCGTGCTCTGTGAAAAAAGCTTGCAAATACCGGATTGTATGGTAAAATGATGGTGACAATCGAATAGTGAGAGGTTTAGGAATCGAAGAGGAGAAGAGTATGAAAAAGAAACTTTTGAGTTTACTTTTAACGGCGCTTCTGACGACGGCTGTACTGGGCGGATGCGGCTCAGACGGTACAGGAGAGTCTTCGGGGAATAATTCCTCAACAGGTCCATCTGCTTCGGAGCCGGCAGGTGGTCCGGTCTACGGAGGCTCCGTTGTTGTAGGAATCCAGCAGGATATTGACAGTCTTGACCCACACAAAGCAACTGCGGCAGGAACTAAGGAAATTCTGTTTAACATCTTTGAGGGCCTGGTAAAGCCTGATAAGAACGGGGACCTGATGAAGGCGATTGCCAGCGATTACACCGTTTCCGAGGATGGCCTGGTCTATACCTTCACCTTAAGGGAGGGTGTAAAGTTCCATAACGGCAGTGCTGTGACGGCTGAGGATGTGAAATATTCCCTGGAAAGGGCTTCCGGCCTTCTGGACGGCACACCGTTGATTTCATCGCTAAAGGTTCTGACAAGTGTAGACATTATTGACGAAAAAACGGTTCAGGTGACAGTGGGCGGTGCCAATACGGAGCTGATCTACAGCTTTGTGGCAGCCATCATTCCTGCAGGCAGCGGGGAGGATGAGAACGGGACGCCCATCGGTACCGGACCGTTTTCTTTTGTGTCCTATACGCCCCAGGAGGGCATTGTGGTAAAGAAGAACAGCGATTACTGGCAGAAGGGCCTGCCCTATCTGGATGAGGTGAAATTCAAGATCGTCACCAGCACGGATACGGCATTGCTGGAGCTGCAGGGAGGTTCTATTGACATTTACCCCTATCTGACGGACAGCCAGGCAAATGAGCTGAAGGACAGCTTCCAGATTTTGTCTGCTCCCTCAGCGGTGGTGCAGGCGTTGTACTTAAACAATGCCGATCCCCTTTTAAGCGATGTCCGGATCAGGCAGGCAATCTGTTACGCCCTGGATAAGGATGAGATCAATGATTTCCTGGCGGGAGGCAATGCCACAATTATCAGCACGGCAATGCTGCCCACGCTGCAAAGCTATTACGTGGATCTGAATGATACCTACGGCACCGGAGCCAATATCGACAAGGCAAAGGAGCTGATGGCGGATGCGGGCTATCCCGACGGTTTTGACCTGGAGATTACCGTTCCCTCCAACTACGAATATCATGTACAGACGGCGGAGGTAGTTGTGGAGCAGTTAAAGAAGGCAGGGATCAATGCGGTCATCAATCCGGTGGAGTGGAATGCCTGGCTGGAGGACTGCTACAACGGGCGGAAGTACCAGTCCACCATCAGCGGCCTTACCAGTGATGCCACACCCGGATATATGATGAACAGATTCCAGAAGGAATCTAAAAAGAACTTCATCAATTTTGACAATGCGGAGTATGACGAGGTGTATGTGAAAGCGGCGGCAGCCATGGATCCAGAAGAAAAGGCCGGATACTATAAGCAGTTGCAGCAGATACTGTGTGATGAGGCGGGAAGTGCCTTTATCCAGGTGCCTGCCATCACACTGGCGGTGAGTCCCAGGCTTGGGGGATATACCTTCTATCCGGTGTATGTGCAGGATATGAGCACGGTATATTGCGTGGAATAAGTCCCGGCGTGACCGCTGCGTTTTGGTTTTGCAAAATGTCTGGCTGAAAAAACAGGAAAGGAGGCGTTCCCGTGAACTTTTTTATTAAAAAAATTATCACTCTCATTATGACATTGTTTCTGGTTTCCGTGGGCGCCTTCCTTGCCTTTCAGATTATTCCCGGGGATGTGGTAACCTCCATTCTGGGAACGGAAGCCACTCCCGAAAGAGAGGAACAGCTTCGGGAGGAGCTGGGCCTGAATGATCCGCCTGTGGTGAGGTATTTCAACTGGGCAGGCGGTGTGCTGCGGGGAGACCTGGGCCGCAGCTATCAGTATTCCAAGAACATGAATGAAATGATGCCGGTGGCGGAGCTGATCGGGGATAAGCTTCCGGTGACGCTGTGGCTGGCCGGGCTGGCGATGGTGCTGATTATTGTGGTGTCCGTTCCCCTGGGAGTATTATGGGCAAAGAGCGGCAGCCGCTTTCTGGATGCGGCTCTGGGGGTAGCGACCCAGGCCACTATGGCGGTGCCTTCCTTTTTCCTGGGAATCCTGGTGACCTTCCTGTTTGGCGTTGTGCTGAAATGGTTTGCCCCCGGCAGCTATGTCAGCTACAGGCAGGATTTTGGGGGATTTCTGAGCTATCTGGTATTTCCGGCGTTGTCCATTGCGCTTCCCAAGATTGCCATGACGGCCCGCTTCTTGAGAAATTCCATGCTGACGGAAATGAAGGCAGATTACGTGCGTACCGCGTACAGCAAGGGATGTTCCCGGCAGCGTGTGATGTACGGGCATGTGCTGCGGAACGCCATGATGCCGGTAGTTACCTTTCTCGGCATGATAATTGCGGAGATTGTGGCAGGCAGCATTGTGGTGGAGCAGGTCTTCGGGCTGCCGGGGATCGGCAGGCTGCTGATCAGCTCTATCAATAACCGGGATTTTCCGGTGGTGGAAATCCTGATTCTTTACATTACCTTTGTTGTGATCTTTGTTTATTTTCTGGTGGATATTCTGTATCGGGTCATTGATCCCAGAATCAGCGGGAAATAGCGTGAAAAACTAAGCTTCACAGGGCAGCTTGCGAACTTGTTCGCTATGGGATTATCAGTCGCGGCAGGACCGCGGCATGGAGGGTGATATGAAGAAACCTGACAGCGGAAAATGGAATAAATATCTGACGGCGGGCCTGATTATGACAGGTCTTGCCCTGCTGTTTGGCATTCTGGGGCTTTTCTGGACGCCCTACAGTACCACGGCCATGTCTGCTTCCGAGAAGTTTGCAGCCCCTTCCCTGAGACATATTTTCGGCACGGATAATTTCGGCAGGGACATATTTTCCCGGGTGATGAAGGGTCTGAGCACCACCATTGTGATCGGCAGCCTGGTGGTGTTTTTTTCGGCTTCAGCGGGCATTCTGCTGGGCGCGCTGACCGGCTACTTCGGCGGCCTGGTGGACGAGATTGTCATGCGGGTCACGGACGCGGTCAACGGCTTTCCCAGCATTCTCCTGGCCCTGGTGTTGATCAGCCTGCTGGGAAACGGGAGGCAGAATGTGATTCTTGCCCTGGGTATTGTCTTTATCCCCAGCTATGTAAGGATTGTCCGAAGTGAATTCATACGTCTTCGGGACGCGGATTATATCGGCCGGGCCAGGCTGATGGGTGTGGGCAGGATACGGATTCTCTTTGTGCATATTCTGCCCAATATTTTCTCCGTATTCTGGGTCTCGGTGATGATCGGATTTAACAATGCCATTCTGGCGGAGTCCGGTATGAGTTATCTGGGGATCGGGGTGCAGCCCCCGGATGCAAGCCTGGGGAAAATGCTGTCGGATGCCCAGGGGTATCTGCAGAACGCGCCCTGGTACGCTCTGGCGCCGGGCCTGACCATTGTGTGGGTAGTGTTGGGCTTTTCCCTGTTCAGTGAAGGCATACGGCGACGGGTCTGAAAAGAACCGCCGCTGTAGGACTGCTGAGTGTAGGATGTGAGTCACGGCAGAGCCGCGACGTGGAGGTTGGCTTGATTAAGATAGAAAATCTCTCCGTAGCCTTTGACGGCCCGGAGGTTGTAAAAAATGTAACTCTGGAGCTGAAGGACGGGGAAATCCTGGGAGTCGTGGGTGAATCCGGCTCAGGCAAGTCGGTGACGGCGCTGACCCTCATGGGGCTTGTGGCGGATACGGCGGAGATTACATCCGGCCGTATCGTTTTTGACGGCGTGGTCCTCAGAGAGGCGGGAAAACCCATAGATAAGGCTCTGTACCGGAAGTACCAGGGGGCGGAAATGTCCATGGTGTTTCAGGAGCCCATGACTTCCCTGAACCCTACCGTCAGGGTGGGAAGGCAGGTGGAGGAAATGCTGCGCCTGCATACGGATTTCAGCAAGGAAAAGATCAGGGAAAAGGTGCTGGAAACCTTTGAGGCCGTGGGGTTAAGGGATGTGGAGACGGTTTACGCCAGCTATCCCCACCAGCTTTCCGGCGGTATGCGGCAGAGGGTGATGATTGCCATGGCGGTGATTCTGCATCCGGACCTGGTGGTGTGCGATGAGCCTACCACGGCGCTGGACGTGACCATTCAGAACCAGATCATTGAGCTGCTGCGCACCATTAATACTAAGGAGCAGAACTCCATGCTCTTTATTACCCATGACCTGAATCTGGCGAGGAGGATTTGTCATCGGATTGCGGTCATGAAGGACGGCAGGGTGGTGGAGCTGGGAAAGACGGAAGATATTTTTGAACACCCGGAGGAAACCTACACAAGGGAACTGATCGAGGCCGTGCCCTCCCGTTTAAAGCGCCGGACATCGGTCTTTCAGGGGAAATACCCGGCGGAGGGCGAAGAGAGGCACTCCGGTCAGGAAGAAACGTGTCCGGCGAAGGGCGAAAAGCGTTGCCCCGGGCGGATCGGAGAGAGCCTGGAGACGGAAGAGGCTGTGGGCGGCGTGGAGGGGCAGGCGTTCCCCCCGGTGGTAGAGGTACGGGATCTGTCGGTCTTTTATCAGGATGGCACCAACAGTCTGTTTTCCCGGAAAAAGCGCCATGCGGCGGTGCAGGGGGCGGATTTTTCGATTTACAGGGGGGAGAGCCTGGGGCTGGTGGGAGAGAGCGGCTGCGGTAAGACCACGCTTTCCCGGGCAATTCTGGGCATGAACCGGGACATAACCGGAGAAATCCGTCACACTACAGTCCGTCCGCAGATGATCTTCCAGGATCCCTACAGCAGCCTAAACCCGGCGAAAACCATCGGCTGGCTGCTCCAGGAGCCCCTGCGGGCGGCAGCCGCGCTGGATAAGTCCCGGGCCATGAGCAGGGAGGACATGGAAGCGGCAGCTTATGACATGCTGCGCCGGGTGGGCATGGAGGAAGCTTATTTTCACCGCAGGCCCAGCCAGCTTTCGGGGGGGCAGCGTCAACGGGTCAGCATTGGGCAGGCGCTGATCACGAACCCGGGGCTGGTGGTGGCCGACGAACCGGTGTCCGCTCTGGATGTGACCATTCAGGCTCAGATCATGGAGCTGATGCAGAAGCTGCAGCAGGAAATGCAGCTTTCCTATCTGTTTATTTCCCATGACATTAATGTAGTCTATAAGATGTGTGACAGGATTATGGTGATGAAGGATGGGGAGATCATAGAGATCGGGGAGACACAGGAGCTGTTCGACAACCCGAAACAGGAATATACGAAAAAGCTGCTGGCTTCCCATTGAAAAAGCTTTCCTTATCCGGACATGCGGTAATCGATCAGAGATAGAGGACTATTGAGAAAAAGGGAGGAATCCACAGGAGGTGCCGCTGTGAAAAAAGAAGAATTTTTAGCGGAAGCAGAGGAATTGAAGGAAAGGCTTATGAAGCATCCGGCTTGGAGCTTAAGCTTTGGAGATGAGTCATTTGCAGAGTTCGTGATAGGCTATTTTTATGATGCGAAGGATGGCTGCTGGAAGGCGTACTACAACCTTGACAGGGGAGATCACCGTATTGTGCTGGAAACAAAAAACGAGGAAGAGGTCTATGACAAGGTCATAAGCAGGATAAAACAGGAGATACGGGTGAATGAACGGTATTATGGCATGAGGGAAAAACAGGGGGAACAAAGCGGCTAATATTATAAATATGCTTTTCATATAGGACGGAATATGATACAATACAGTCAGGATTATGACGGAGGAATCAGCTGTATGTATGAGGAACAGAAGGGGGCGGCGGCAGAGATTACAAGCCTTAGAAACTCAGGCAGGGTGGAGGAAGCCATAGAGAAGTGCAGGCAAGCAGCTCTGCGATTTCCAGAGGATAGCTTTTTTGCAAAACTGCTGGGGGATATGTATCGTCAAAACGGGCAGTTTCAGGAAGCGGCTGAGGAATACCTGAAAATGCTGAGATTAATACAGCCGGAACAATTTCCGATATTTGTGAAATCCTATCGTAAACTTGAAAGAAATGCTTCTTTTGAGCTTATGCAGGCTTTCAGAGAAAAAATCAGGACGATATTTGATAAAAACCAGGTTCCCGAGGGGTTACGAAATGATTTGACCATTCTTTTAGGGAATGATTTCATGATAGACGCATCTGTTCGGCATATCGCGGAACAGGCAGGAGACGACCGCAATTTTTGGATTGTACGAAGAGAAATTGACAGATGGGAAGCTGTTCAGGATATTGGGAAAATTGTGGCTCTTGCTGAATATAAGTTAAATGGCAAGCAGGCAGATCAAAGCAGAAAAACAGATACCTTTTTGATTCACAGGCTGGAAAAGCTGGGTAAAAACGATTTGGCTTTATCATTGATTGAGAAAACGAAGAAGCCCTATACAGAGAAATTGATTGTGGCTGCAATTCTGAGGATATGTCGAAAAAAGTCGGATTATTCGTTTGCAGAACGGGTATTGCAGATAAATGAGCGATTTATTGAAGCTTCGGATTTTAACATCCAATATGAATTGGTGTATTATTTTCAAACAGTCGATTACAGAGACGGGTTGGAAAAGACTTTAAGGCTTATGCAGAATAGTGCGAAAAGCAGTATTCCCATAGCAAGGACTTTGTACAACTTCTATTTGAGCCTGAATAGATTTGAAGAAGCGCAGAGTATTTATGAGCATATATGGAACCTGGAACAAAATCAGAGATCGGAGCGCGGACAATCCAGGAAATACGGGGTGAAATCACGCAGCGAAGAGCAGTTGGAATCGGAACAGGCCGTGTGGCGCAGGATGAAGGATCTGGTTTCGGATCAGGAGCATAATCGGCAGATGATTGCCCTGCGTGACCTATTAAAGGGTTTTTCTCATGAACTGGGGCAGCCGATCACTAATATCCGGTATGCAATTCAACTGCATCAACGGAAAATTCAAAAAGGGAAAGATCCTCTGGAAGATTTGGACACTCTTTTGGCTGATATATTAGCGCAGACGGATCGTCTTGGGGTACTGCTGGCCAGATTCAGTCCGGTGGTATCTCCCAAAAATGAATCTGGCATGTTCAACGTGCAGGATTGTATCAGCCAGGTGCTCAGTGATCTGGAGATGAGGCTGCGCGGGCAAAATATAACTTATCGGATTGAAGGTTCTTCGGAGATTATCCTGTCGGGAGATCAGATACAATTTTCCCAGGTATTCTATAATCTTGTTCTGAATTCCATGCAGGCCATCGGAAAAGACGGGCATATCGACATAGTGATTTCCGTTTCTGCACATAATATGGTGAATATAGAGTTTACCGATAATGGTCCGGGTATTCCGGAAGAAAATTATCAGAAGATATTTGAACCTTTTTTTTCCACCAAAGATCCCACTTCGGGTAACGGAGGGGAAGGGCTCGGCCTGTATATTGTCTGGAATATATTAAAGATGTTTAATGGTACGATTCGGCTTGATAAAAGCTTTCATAAAGGCACCAGGTTCATGATTCAGATTCAGCAGCCCAAAGGAGGGATATAAATATGAGTACTGTATTAATAATTGAAGACGAAGCGGCAACGGCGGCTCCCGTGAAGGAGGCACTGGAAATGGATGGTATACAGGCGGATATAGCAAGTGACGGAAATATCGGGTTAAAGCTGTTCAGAGAAAGGGATTATGATTTGATCCTGTTGGACCTCAAGCTGCCGGGTCTTACAGGGGAAGAGGTTTTAAGTGAAATCCGTAAAGGAGATCCCTTTATTACTGTAATTGTTTATACCAATTACAGTAATTTTGCAGATATTAAGCGGCTTACAAACATGGGAATTGACGGATATATCAATAAAGGTCCGGGAGCGGATCTGAATGAGCTGGTGACGGCGATTGAAGATAAATTGGCACCCATAGATGAAAATGATTTGGACGCACTGTTCAGAGATCTTCCTCGAAAGCTTTCCTGATAACCGGAATGCGTGCAGGGAGGAGAGATATAAGATGCAGAAGGAATATTTATTAGATACAAACGCATTTTTTAACTTACTGAAAGAATCAAGGGAAGCAGAAAGAGAAAATTCAGCTTATGGGGCGCAGGTAAATGTCCTCACAGAGAGTAAAATCTTTATTTCAAATATAACTAAAATAGAAATTATCTCGGTACTTGGAAAATATGCCAGAGGTCGAAACGGTGGGTTTCAAAAGTGTATGCGTCCGATTTCAGAGACAGGGAGTATGTGTACAAATAAATGGTATATTGCCCCTCAGGCAAAGTGGAACAGACGGAAAGTGAATATGTGGCTGCAGTTGATCAATGAAACAATGACAGGGAAATCTGGCCTGTTATCTGTGAGCATTTTGCCCTTCGATGAAAAGACAATTCAATATGCCGAGCAGATTATTCCGAATGCCTTAATACATAACTTTGCATCAATGGATGCGTTGATTGCTGCTACAGCCTGGGAGGCAATTTTAAGCGGGAAAGATATGACTGTAGTGACATCCGACAAAGGTCTGAAAGCCTGTCTGCAAAAAGCAGAGATCCCTTACTGGGATGCGTTTGGCTGAGGGAAAAGAAAATGGATGCTGTCGCCGCTTTATGATCTTATCTGCAGAGAAATTCAGCAAATAAGTCATGTTTTTTGCATAAGCATGCAATTATAATAATTCCGATAAACAAGACTTTCGGATATGTGGAAGCATCGTTGGCGGGGAATCATGTGTCTGCTGTGTCTGGGGGCTGCCTGAATGCAGCCCTTTTTTGGATTTTCACGGGTTCACTTATCCTCTGCTTGATAATGTGGTCAAATCGAGATAGAATATTAGCATGACGGGGAACATATTGACAAAAATATCTGAAAATACTGATTAAGGGGGGCTTGGCCGGATGATTCGAGAGGTGGGAGCGATTCATTTTCTGGTGGGCAGGGTCAGAAAGGATAAACATGTCAGTCAGCAGGAGCTGGGCAGGGGGATCTGCTCGGGGCAGCAGATTTCCAAGATAGAGAAGGGGGAAGCAGTGCCGGACTTCTTACTGATGGAGCTCCTGCTGCAGAGATTGGGAACCGGTCTGAATAAATTCGAGGTTGCACTGAGCCTGGAGGAGTATGAGGAGGTTGAAACCAGGGACATTATTCTGGACGATCTGAGGGCAGGCAGACTGGATGCGGCAGAACGGAAGCTGGATACATTTTGTCGGGATGCAGGCGCTGATCAGCCGGTGCGGCAGATGAACCGTGCCAGGCTTTTTGGTGTGCTTGCGCTGGAACGGAGGGATTACGAGGGAGCGGAAAGATTTCTGGAGGAAGCTGTCCGGCTTACTATGGGGAAGACGGGAGAGATCGGGCCGGGAGAAGGGCTGCTGGCAGGAACTGAATTGGAAAATCTCATTCTGTACGCCCGGGCCCTTCACATGAAGGGGAGCAGGGCGGCAGCCCGCAGATTATTGGAGAAGGTAGCGGCTTATATTCGGGAGCAGATCACAGACAGTCTGGAGAAGGCAAAGCTGCAGGCCAAGACCGTGCTGGTGCTGGCAGGTATTTGCCTGGAAGAAGGGGAGTATGGCGACGGTGAAGCCCTGTGTGAGGAAGCCCTGGAGCAGCTTCGGGATAACGACATGATCCTGTGTATGCCTTCCCTGCTTGCATTGCTCCTGGAGGTGTATGAAAGGCTGGGACGGCATGATAAAGCAGAGCGGATTGCCTGCTGGAAGGAGACGCTGGAGCAGGTCTATATCCATTTCGGCATGAAAGACTCCGTGATCGATAAGCTGTATTTTAATCCCTGTACCAGTCAGTATTACCTGATCGGTGAGATCATCCGGGAGGAGCGGAAGGCCAGGGGAATGTCCCAGGAGGAGCTATTGGAGGGCATCTATCAGGAGCCTGCCACCCTGTCCCGGGTGGAGAACGGGCAGATGCCGGACAGGAAGAAGCTGCGTCGGCTTATGGGACGGCTGGGCATGAGCGGATGGCGATACGCGGGAGCCGTGGCCACGGAGGATTACCGTGTGCTGGAGATGAACGATGAGATAGAGCAGCTTCTGTGCAGGCATGAGTATGAGAAGGCAACATGGGCAGCGGAGCGGATGAAGCGGTTTGTGGATCTGTCCGTTCCGGAGAACAGGCAGCGGGTAGAAGGCCTGGAAATCAAAAACCTGTTTCGAAAGGGGGAATTGAAGCCGGAGGAGGCTTACCGCAGGACGGAGGAGCTGCTGCGGCTGACTTATCATAAGAGGACGGAGCGTGTACCCTTTCAGAATGAACTGCGCCTGATGAATAATATGTGTACGTATCTTTGGCGGGCGGGACGGCAGGAGGAAGCAATTTCCGAGTATCAGAAGATCCTGAGACGCTTTGAAAAGAGCAGAGTGCAGATGAAATATCATTTTCTGTCTGTGGAGCTGATTCTGGATAATATGACGCATCAGATGATTCATTCCGATTATATGGCGGACGCAGAAGATTTGTCCGGAAAAAGTGCCAGACAGAAGCTGCTTAACGGTAAGATCAATACGATTCATTATGTATTCAATAATCTGATTGGCGTGGAAGAGAGTAGAGCAGAGAAAAAGGCCGGCAGACCGGTGGATTTTACCTCCGGGGAAGCGGATATTCTGTATGACAATGTCAGGAAAAAATGTCTGCAATATGCAGAATGGGTAATACATATCACAGACATTTTTAAACAGCATTATATGCGAACGCTTTTTATGAAGTTTGCAGAGGAAAATCTGGGTGTTGATCCGAAGAAAAATTAATGAATACCATCTTCACTTACATCTGCCGGAATCGGGCAGTCATAGTAGAAGCTGCCGTTTACGCTGCAGACAGAAGCCGCGGGAGCCGGCTGGCGGAAAGAAAAGGCTGATCCGGGCAGAGCCAGCAGGGCTGCGGAGAACAAAAGAGCGGTTATTTTTGCAATACGTTTTTTCATTAGGGAAATCCTCCTTCTTTTGTAGAATGTAATTTGTAAAATGTAGTTATATAATACAACAGGATCCGGCCATGGGACATGACTTATTTGTGGAAAAATGAGACAGACAAGACATATTATTATGAGATATTTGCTGATATGATAAAAGCAGCTTCATACAAATGAAAAATCGTACGAAAGAGGAGGATGGAATGATGAAGAAAAATGTGATATGGGCCCTGTGCGGTTTCTGCGGCGGTTTGATGCCCTCTCTGTTTTTCGTAAAATACATTTTTGTAAGGCTGATGAGAATGAAGAAATGGTATCGGTATATGCCGGCCATTGCAAAGCACCTTCAGTCATCACACAGGGAAGAGGCGGAGAAGCTCAAATGAGCCGGCGGGCTGTCCTGCACTCATACAAGCTTTTCTGAATTTTCCATGGACATGTTTTCTCACCTCCGGGCATATATATTAACAATTCCGGACAACTTCGGAAGTATCGCAAGAGAAGCGATTCTTTTCACGGATTGCTTGTGCCGCCGCAGGCGGCACAGCCGGAAGGTTGTTAAAAAATATGCTTCGGGGGGATTTCTTTGTGTTTGAACGGTACAGCATACAGGAAACGGTGAGAGAATTAAAGAGTGACGAAAAGAGGGGACTCACGGCAGCGGAGGCAGGAAAGCGTCTGGCCATGTACGGCAGGAATGAAATGAAAGAGTCCCGGAAAAAGACGGCGGTGGAGGTCTTTCTGGAGCAGCTGAACGATCCGCTGATCTATGTGTTGATCGTTGCGGCTGCGGTGTCCGTATTTTTAGGGGAGATCAGCGACGCCGTCATCATCGGCGTGGTAGTGATCCTCAATGCCGCCGTGGGGGTGCTGCAGGAGGGGAAGGCAAAGCGGGCGCTGGATTCATTAAAGAAGCTGACAAGCCCTAAGGCATTTGTGGTCCGGGAGGGAAGGCGGCTGGAGATTCCGGCGGCGGAGCTGGTGCGGGGGGATCTGGTCTGTCTGGAGGCAGGATGTCAGGTGCCTGCGGATCTGCGGCTGGTCAGGACAGCCAATTTGAAGATCGAAGAATCCGCCCTTACCGGGGAGGCGGTTCCGGTGGACAAGGACGGCGGCTATATGCCGAGAGCGGAGGCAGTTCCGGGAGATACCTCCCAGGGGGAGATCCCTCTGGGAGACCGGCACAATATGGCTTATATGTCTACTGTCGTCACCTACGGGCGGGGGGAAGGCATTGTCACGGCAACGGGGATGGATACAGAGCTGGGTAAGATTGCTGCCATGATTACGGAAGCAAAGGAAGAGATGACACCTCTTCAGAGGAGGCTGGGGGAATTGGGCAAGGTCCTGAGCCTGCTGTCCCTGCTGTTGTGTGCCGCTTTGTTTATGATTGCGGTGCTGCAGCATCGGAATATTCCGGAGATGCTGATAACCGCGATCTCCCTGGCGGTGGCGGCGGTGCCGGAGGGGCTTCCGGCAGTAGTGACCATCTGTCTGGCCTTAAGCGTCACCAGGATGGTGAAGGTGAATACCATAGTGCGCAGGCTTCCTTCTGTGGAGACGCTGGGAGCGGTGAGCGTGGTGTGCTCCGACAAAACCGGGACACTGACCCAGAACAGGATGACGGTGGAAAAGTGCTTTGTAATGGGGCGTGTCCTGGAAGCACAGGAGTTCAGACGGGAAGATGCCCCCGATTTTCTGTACGGGATGATATTATGCAATGATGCGCTGCTGGAAGAGGGCAGCAGGACGGGAGACTCTACGGAGCTGGCATTGCTGGATTTTGGGGAGAGGGCAGGGCTTGGCAAGGAACAGGCGGAGGCCGGAATGCCCAGGACGGGGGAGCTTTCCTTCGACTCGGACAGAAAGATGATGACCACTCTCCACGGAAGCGTTTCTTATACCAAGGGAGCGCCGGACGAGGTATTGAAGCGCTGTACCCATATCCTGACGGCAGGCGGTACGGTGCGGCTTTCCGGGGAGATAAGGCGGCAGGTGCAGGAGGCCATGGAGGATATGGCGAAGGATGCCCTGCGGACGCTGGCAGTGGCCATGCGCAGCGGCATCACCAGGCCGGAGGAAGCGGAGCTGACCTTCCTGGGACTGGTGGGTATGCGGGATCCCGCCAGACCGGAGGCGGCCCGGGCGGTGGCGGATTTCAGGGAGGCCGGAGTGACTACGGTGATGATTACCGGGGATCATGTGGATACCGCCTTTGCCATCGGGAAGCAGCTGGGGATTGTGGAGCGCTTTGAGCAGTGTATGACGGGGGAGGCCCTGGGACGTCTGACCGGGGAAGCGCTGGAGGAAAAGCTGGAGAATACCAGGGTGTTTGCACGGGTGTCTCCGGCCCAGAAGGTACGCATTGTGGACGGCTTTCAGGCCAGAGGGGAGATTGTGGCCATGACGGGGGACGGAGTCAACGATGCACCCTCCCTGAAGGCGGCGGACATTGGCATTGCCATGGGAAAGACGGGAACGGATGTGGCCAGGCAGGCGGCGGATATGGTTCTCACGGATGACAATTTTGCCACCATCCGCCGGGCCATCGAGGAGGGCAGAGGTGTTTATGAGAATATCAGAAAATCGGTGATCTTTCTGTTGTCCTCCAATCTGGGGGAGATTGTCACCATGTTTCTGACAGTGGTATGCGGTCTTGCGTCCCCCTTAAAGTCCAGCCACATACTGTGGATTAACCTGATTACGGATTCCCTGCCGGCGCTGGCTCTGGGAGTGGACAAAAATGATGGCAGAACCCTGATGCACCAACAGCCCAGAAAGGCGTCGGAAAGCCTGTTTTCCAGAGGCGGGCTGGCCTGCACCTGCTTTTACGGGATATTGATTGCGGCGGTGAGCCTGTCTGCCTTTCTCATGCTGCCCATGGCGCTGCTGCATATCCGTGGGATTTCCTGCAGCATTTCCGCACTGGCCGGGATATTGCAGGAGGAATGGGTTTTGTCCAAGGCCCAGACCTATGCCTTTACCGTGCTGGGCATGAGTCAGCTCTTCCATGCGGTGGGAATGAGGGATACGAACCGCTCCGTCCTGCGGATGAATCATCTGGAGAATAAGCTGATGATTGCTGCCTGTGTGATCGGGTTCCTGTTGCAGTTTGCGGTGACGGAGGTTCCGTTCCTGATCCATGCCTTTGGCACCTCTTCGCTTTCAGGCAGGGAGTGGATGCGTCTGACTCTGTTGGCAGCGGCACCGCTGCTGGCCCATGAGATCATGTGTCTGGTATCGCAGTGCTGTAAGCCAAAACGGTATCGGGTGAGCCGGGGAGCATCTGCAGCAGCGCCCTCCCTGTGAGGGTGATGATGTTTCCCGTTTCCTCTGCAAGAGCAAGAAAGGAGGTGCTGTAGAGACGATTTCCTTCCCGCCAGAGATTCATGGGATCATAGCCGCATATGCGAAAGCAGCCGTTAACTGTTGTGTGTGCTTCCTGTAGAAATGCCCGGATCAGCTGTTCCCGCTGTGCTGTCCGATCAGAGAGGACACGGGCCCAGGGGGCAAGCATCTCCCCGTCCAAAGAAACCGGGCAGTCCGCCTGGGGAATCTGGGGCAGAAGGATGTCATAGACGGAGCGGGATTCGCCTCCAATATCGTGGAACAGGGTGAGGCCTTCCCGCCTGGCGGCAAACAGCAGCAGGGAGCCGCTGTCATAGGCACAGCGCCGGGAATCCGGGAGCAGCCCGGGATCTGCCAGACGGCTTGCACATTCCGCCAGGGCCGCCTGCAAACGTTCCCCGTCCCGTCGCCCGCCTGCGGCCTTGTCTTTAGCCCGTTGTCCGTCTGCGGCCTTGTCTTCATCACGTCGTCTGTCTGCGGCCTTGTCTTCATCACGTCGTCTGTCTGCGGCCCGGTTTTCAGCCCGTCGGCCGTCTGCGGCCCGGTTTTCGCCCCCAGTCCGTCCTGAGTCCCCGGCCAGCTGCCCCAGGGCGCACAGCTCAATATATTGTGCCATGCCTTCGGCTGTCTCCGCCAGGAGCTCTTCACGGATACAGCCGGGGTTCAGTGCCCTTCGCCTTTCCCGCAGCGCCCGGAACCGGGGAAGGCCGCCGGGCCTGGTGAGGCAGCGGTATTCCTCCGCCTTTAAGGCCAGATACTCCGGCGTTAAATCCGTGCCCGCCAGCAGAAGATCATTGGGGAACCTAGTTTCCTTCCGCTCCATCTGGAAGGCATGGAACATCTCATGCACCAGCTTGGAGGCAAATTGTTCCTCGTCCTCCGGCAGATCATAGCTCACATTCCAGATAGCGATCTGGCGGCCTTCAAAAACCACGGTGGTATTGCCCCGGAAATTATCCGGACGGCTTATGAGCCGTCCGTCCAGAACGGCATACGTGCTGTCATAAAGGGCAAAGGGATACGGGTGGAAGCCGGGCCAGAGTGCTTCGAAGTCAATGCGTTCCAGCTGCCGGCTGACTTTTTTATACAGTGTTTTCATAGAAACCTCCTTCACGTATCATTTATATTTCATTATAAGAAGCAGGCTGTCGGAATTTCAACTTGAAATCAGGCGGCTTTTTCATTGTGATAATTTAGGGAAACGCTTATGAAAGTGTTTTCTCAGAATATCTTATTGACAGAAGTAACTCCTTGGAGATATAATATGGTAACTCCATGGAAGTACTACAAAGACGGGAAAGGATATGCAGGGATGATTTTGTATCATGGATCTTCCGTAATTGTGGAAAAGCCGGATGTAACATTCGGAAAGAATAATAATGATTACGGGCAAGGGTTTTACTGCACGGAGCATCTGACATTGGCCAGAGAATGGGCGTGTCCCGGAAGGAGGGACGGGATTGTGAATGTTTATGAGCTGGATCCGGATGGACTGAAGGTCATGGAGCTTGGCTCTGCAACGGATGAGGATGTTTTGCGCTGGGTGGCGGTCCTGGTCCGGTATCGTCAGCTGCGAACCGGCTCGGAAATCGCAGAACAGGGCAGAAAATTCCTGATCGGGCACTTCGCGCCGGAGGTGGAAGAGGTGGACTTGGTCAAGGGCTATCGGGCGGATGATTCCTATTTTTCATTTGTGAGGGACTTTTTAAATAATACTGTCAGTCTGGAGCAGCTTGGAGAGGCCATGAAGCTGGGAGCGCTGGGCGAGCAGCTTGTATTAAAGAGCCGGCAGGCAGAGGCTGCCATTCGATTCCTGCAATATGAGGCAGTTAATTGGGAGACCTGGCATCGGCAGCGCAGGGCCAGAGATGAGGCAGCCAGGGCGGATTATCGGAGGCTTCAGGGGCGGGCCGGATTTTCCGGCAGGTATATGATGGATATTT
>CAJTKW010000070.1 GCA_910577035.1 uncultured Acetatifactor sp. | reverse complement strand
AAGGAGAAATTCCCCGAGAGCCTGTTGATCTTTGTGACACCGCCCAGTGTGAAGGAATTAAAGCGCAGGCTGGAGGGAAGAGGCACGGAAGAGCCGGAAGTGATCGCCCGGCGGCTGGCCCGTGCGGCAGAGGAATCAGAAGGCGTGAATGCCTATGATTATATAGTGGTCAATGATGACCTGGAGGCCTGTGTGGAGGAGATTCACCGTGTGGTGGACGCAGCCCGCAGGGCGCCGGTCAGAAGGCAGGAGTTTATTCAGGAAATCAGAGAGGAACTGAAGGGTTTCGCGAAAGGAGCAAATTGATAATGTTACATCCATCTTATTCCGATTTAATGAAAGTAGTAAACAGTGAGGTCGAGCAGGGAGAAGCGCCGGTGGTAAACAGCCGCTATTCCATTGTCATGGCGACCTCCAAGAGGGCAAGGCAGATTATCGCCGGGGAGGAACCCCTGGTGGAGGGCAAGGATAAGAAGCCTCTTTCCGTTGCGATAGAGGAACTGAACCAGAGCCGGATTAAGATACTGGGTGACGAAGAATAAGGAAAGAGGGGCTGTTGCAAAATGACGATCTTCCGATTCTGTATTTTGCAGCAGCTTTTTTGTCAGGACGGATTCCCCGGGAGAGGAACACATTCGGACAGACAGGAGTTATATGAAGATATTGTTTATTTCCTTAGGCTGCGACAAGAACCTGGTAGACACGGAAATGATGCTGGGGCTGCTTGGCCGTGAGGGCTATTCCTTTACCGACGACGAGGCGGAAGCGGATATAGTGGTGGTCAATACCTGCTGCTTTATCGGCGATGCCAAGGAGGAGAGCATCAATACCCTCCTGGAGATGGCAGAGCTGAAAAGCTCGGGGCAGATCAGGGTTCTGATTGCTGCCGGCTGCCTGGCCCAGCGTTACCGGGAGGAGATTCAGAAGGAGATTCCCCAGGTGGATGCCGTCGTGGGCACCGCCGCCATAGAGGAGATCGGGGAGGCCGTCGGGGAAGCCCTGGCAGGTACGAAAAGGAATCATTACCGGGAACTGAATGAGAAGCCCGCCGCCCTGCGGGACAGAGTGCTGACCACGGGAGGGCATTTTGCCTATCTGAAGATTGCGGAGGGATGCAATAAGCATTGTACCTATTGCATCATTCCCAAAGTGCGGGGACAATTCCGCAGCGTGCCCGTGGAGGAGCTGACGGCCCAAGCGGAATGGCTGGCGGAACAGGGGGTTCGGGAGCTGATCCTGGTGGCCCAGGAGACCACGCTCTACGGCGTGGACCTCTATGGGGAAAAGTCTTTGCCGAAGCTGCTTCAGAGGCTGACAGAGATCGAAGGGATCCATTGGATCCGCATTCTGTACTGTTATCCTGAGGAGATTACGGAAGAGCTGACGGAGACCATTGCGAGAGAACCCAAGATATGCAATTATCTGGATATTCCCATCCAGCATGCCGCGGACGGTGTGCTGAAGCGTATGGGAAGGCGGACCCATCAGGAGGAGCTTCGCCGCAAGATCGGGAGGCTGCGGGAGCGGATTCCCGACATCTGCCTGCGGACCACGCTCATCAGCGGTTTTCCCGGCGAGACGGAAGAGGATTTTGAAGAGCTGTATCGCTTTGTGAACGAAATGGAATTTGACAGGCTGGGAGTTTTCCCCTATTCTCAGGAGGAGGATACGGCGGCTGCGGAAATGCCGGACCAGATAGCGGAAGAGGTCAAGGCCTTCCGCAGGGACGAACTGATGGAGCTGCAGCAGGCCATTTCCTTTGAGAAGGCAGAAGCTATGACAGGGAAAGTGCTGGAGGTCATGGTGGAGGGAAAGGTGGCGGATGAGGATGTATATGTCACCAGAACATACAGAGATGCGCCTGGAGTGGACGGCTATCTGTTTTTAAATACGACGGCGCAGCTGATGACCGGGGATTTTGTAAAGGTGCTTGTCACCGACTATAACGAATATGATCTGATAGGAGAAATATATCATGAGTAAAATGAACCTGCCCAATAAGCTGACTGTTTTCCGGGTGATTTTAATTATTCCTTTTTTGGTTTTCCTGCTGGGAGGCTATCACCAGTGGGCATGGTTCCGGGCGGTGTTTGGCTGGGGCATGCCTTATGCGGACTATATTGCCCTGGGAATCTTTATCATTGCCAGCCTGACGGATCTGGCGGACGGCAAAATTGCCCGGAAATATAACCTGGTGACGAATTTCGGAAAGTTTATGGACCCTCTGGCGGATAAGCTCCTGGTCTGCGGTGCGCTGATTGCATTGACGGAGATGGGGCGGATTCCTTCCTGGGTGGTGATTGTCATTATCAGCCGGGAATTTATCATCAGCGGCTTCCGGCTGATTGCCGCGGACAATCATGTTGTCATTGCCGCGAGCTACTGGGGGAAATTCAAGACTACCTTTCAGATGGTGATGGTCTGTCTGATGATCGCTGACCTGGGGGCAAGGTATCCCGGGGTGCAGATAGTTACCGATTGTATCATGTGGATCGCCCTGGCATTGACGGTGGTTTCCCTGGTGGATTACCTGGTGAAGAACAAGGGTGTAATGAAAGAACAGAAATGAGGGAATTATGACAGTAGAACTGATTTGCGTGGGAACGGAGCTGCTGCTGGGGAATATTGTAAATACCAATGCGGCATACCTGGCGGAAAAGTGCGCGGGGCTGGGACTGACCTGCTACTTTCAGTCGGTGGTGGGGGATAACAGGGAGCGCCTGGGAGCAGTGCTCAGGACAGCTCTGGAGCGTTCGGAGGTTATCCTGCTTTCCGGAGGGCTTGGGCCTACGGAGGATGACCTGACCAAGGAAACGGCGGCGGAGGTCTGCGGAAAGAAGCTGGTGCTTCATGAGCCCAGCAGGAAGTCAATCAAACGATATTTTGAGGCCAAGGGCCTGAAGCCTACAGACAATAACTGGAAGCAGGCCATGCTTCCGGAGGGAGGCAGAGTGCTGGAAAACCATAACGGCACAGCCCCCGGCGTGATTATGGAGCTGGATCATGCAAAAGTGGTGCTGCTTCCCGGACCGCCAAATGAGCTTTGTCCCATGTTTGAGGAAAGCGTTATGCCCTATCTGGCGGGACTGACGGCCCAGGTCATCTGTTCCCAGACCGTGAAGATCTGCGGTGTGGGGGAGAGCAGGGCGGAGACCATGGTAAAGGATCTGATTGACGCCCAGACCAATCCCACCATAGCCACCTATGCGAAGACCGGGGAGGTCCATATCCGGGTGACCGCGGCGGCTGCAGACCGGAAAGGGGCGATGAAGCTGATTAAGCCGGTAGTAAAGGAGCTGAAGAGCCGGTTTGGAAATGATGTTTATTCCACGGAGGAGGATACCACTTTGGAAAAAGCGGTGGTTGACCTTTTGCAGGCAAACGACCTGACGGTCACCTGCGCGGAGTCCTGTACGGGAGGACTGCTCTCGGCCAGGCTGGTCAATGTCCCCGGAGCCTCCGAGGTATATAAGGCGGGAGTCATTACCTATTCCAACAAGGCCAAGCGCAGGTTCCTGGGGGTGAAGAAGTCCACCCTTCAGAAATACGGCGCCGTCAGCGAGCAGACGGCGGAGGAGATGGCGAAGGGGGCCGCCCTTACGCTGAAAGCGGACGCTGCCGTGGCGGTGACGGGGGTGGCCGGCCCTGGCGGAGGAACGGAAGAAAAGCCTGTGGGCCTTGTATACATTGCCTGCAGTGTCAAAGGAAAGGTTACGGTGAAGAAATATCACTTTTCCGGCAGCAGGAGCAAGGTGAGGGAGTCGGCTGTTTCCGCCGCGCTGTCTTTGCTGCGAGGCTGTATTCTGGAATATTTCAGCAAGGTGACATTTGGAAAGAAGGATTAGGAAAAATATGTGGTGGGTATTGGCATTGCTGTCCGCAGTCTTTGCGGCTCTTACTTCCATACTGGCCAAAGTGGGCATAGAAGGGGTCAATTCAAATCTTGCCACGGCAATCAGGACCGTGGTGGTAGTGGTCATGGCCTGGGGAATGGTGTTTCTCACCCACACCCAGGGCGGACTGGGCCAGATCAGCAGGAAAAGCTGGCTGTTTCTGATCCTGTCAGGCCTTGCTACCGGAGCCTCCTGGCTGTGCTATTACAGGGCCATTCAGGTAGGCGAGGTGTCAAAGGTGGCCCCGATTGACAAGCTGAGTGTGGTGATAACCATGATCCTGGCGTTTGTATTCCTGCATGAGCAGTTTACGGCCAAGTCGTTTATTGGCTGTCTGCTGATCGGGGCGGGGACGCTGGTTATGGTTTTGTGAGCCGGGAACATCGACTTGGGGCATTGGGTTACATGAAGCAGGCGGGCGAAGATGAAGGAAAGAAAAATATTCAGTAAGAACAGCACCTATCAGCAGATCGAGGTGCTTAAGACCAATCGAAACAAACGCTACAAGTATAACAGATTTCTGGTGGAGGGGGTTCGCAGCCTGAATGAGGCCGTAAAAAACGGCTGGAAGATCCACTCCTTCCTTTACGCGGAGACAGGACTGTCCGACTGGGCGAAAAATATGCTGGAAACGGTAAGGACGGAAGAAAATTATTGCCTGACGCCGGAGCTTATGGGGGAGCTGTCGGATAAAGAGGATACCTCGGAGCTGATGGCGGTGATCGGGATGCGGGAGGATAAGCTGGAATCCGTGGAGCTTTCGGATAATCCCTTTCTGGTGCTGTTTGACCGGCCGTCCAACAAGGGGAATCTGGGAACCATGATCCGATCCTGTGACGGACTGGGAGCGGATATGCTGATTCTAACCGGGCATTCGGTGGATCTGTATGATCCGGATGTAGTGGTATCGGCCATGGGCTCCTTTTTTAAGCTGCCGGTGGTGCGGATTGAAGACAACAGTAAGCTGTATGGATTTATCGGGAAAATGAAGGAGAAATATCCCGGCTTCACCGTAGTGGGAACTACGGCCCACAGGGAGCATCCCATCTGGTCCGCGGATTTGACGGTGCCCCTGATGCTGATGATCGGGAATGAGACCATGGGGCTGAACAAGGCGTTTAAGGAATCCTGTGATCTGCTTTGCACGATCCCCATGTCGGAAAATTCCTATGCCACCTCCTTTAACGTGAGCTGTGCGGCATCCGTTATGATGTATGAGGCCACCAGACAAAGACGGGGTTGATATGTTGAGGAAGGCGGGAGCTGAGAAGATATGTTGAGGAAGGCGGTTTCGGAGGATATTGTAAAATACGGTGATTTTGTCTATGAGCTGGCCTTGGACCAGACAAGGTCGGCCTACCCGACTTATGGGGACGGGATTAAGACGAGGGAGGATTTTCTGGCGGATGCCCGGAGTGCTCTTGAGGAGGAAACTTCCGAGCTTTTGTTGTTTTACCGGAGGGACGCGCTGGAGGGCTGGCTTACATTTTACCGGATTCCGGAAGAGCATTATCTGCAATGCACGGGATGCAATATCCGGGAGAGAACGGAGCAGGCGCTGGCAGAGCTGCTTACGCTGTTAAAGGCAGATTTCCCGGAATACACGCTTTATTTCGGATTTCCCGCATGTAATGAAGAGGCGGTTTGCTTTCTGAAGGCAAATGGGTTTCGGTGCATTGAGGAGGCGTGGAACAACTCCTTTTTTCTGGAGGAATATGAATGTCCGGGATCGGGTGAAACTGTCTGCGGCGGGAATATTGGCGATGATAACATCGGCGATGGACACATCGTTAGGATAGGCCGGGATAATTATAATGAATTCCGGGCAGTTTACCAGCCGGAGGCAGAGGCGTACTGGAACTGTGACCGCATTCTGGAATGCCTGGAGGACTGGATCATTTTTGGATACAGGCAAGAGGAAACTCCAGTAGGTGCCGTTTATTTTCGGGGAAGTAAGGAATATTATGAAATATACGGAATGGAATTTGCAGAAGGCAAATACCGGGAGGAGGTCTGCCGGAGCCTGCTTACAGCAGCATTGAACCATTGTAAACGCACAGGAGCAAAGTATCTGACTTACTTTTGCGATTGCTGCGAGGAAGCTTTGCAAAAAGCAGTTCAGGAAACCGGGTTTCACTGTGTGGGAGGGTATGTCTGTTATATCCTGGAGCCGGGGGAAGGCGAAAAGCATTTTTAAGGCGGCATGACGGGAAGGTGAAGACGGGTGCCTGATACCACAAATAGGATCAAGCAGACTCTGTTCCGGTCCTGTATGATAAGTACAGGACAGTCATAACGAGGTCGCGCGGCAGATGTATGAATGGTATAAGCTGATACAGGAAATGATAGAAGAGATAGATCAGGGGATCAGGGATGAAGATGACAGCTTAACCTTAAGTTATTATGCGGATAAGCTGGGGTATTCGGAATTTCACCTTTCCAGGAAGTTTAAGGAGATCTCGGGGATGCAGTTTCGGGAGTATCTGCGGAACCGCAAGCTGGCCTTTGCGCTGAAGGAGCTTCGGGATACGCAGAACGGGATCCTGGATATTGCCCTGAAGTACGGCTTTTCTTCCCATGAGGCATTTACCCGTGCATTCAGAGAGGTTTACGGCATTACGCCCAGAGACTATCGACGAACCCTCAAGCCTGTAGTTCTTCGTACCATTTTAAGGCCTTTTGACTGTTACTTAACGGAGATTGGAGCAAGAGGTATGGAGAAATCAACGAAAGATGTAAAAACATATTTTGTAACCATTCCGGCGCACAAGTTTTTGCATATCAAAAATTATGAGAGCATAGGATATTGGGACTTCTGGCAGAAGCAGAGTCTCATCCCGGGGCAGGACTGCGATACCATCTGCGGTCTGCTGGACAGCATTCAGGGTAAGCTGGACGATATGGGAGGCGATGTCGCCAACAGCGGAAGCGGCCAGATTGCGGCGTTTATCAACGAGCCTGCAGGCAGGATCTGCAGCTGGGGGATTCCCCTTGCGGAATGCTATGGGGTAAGGCTGCCTGCGGATTATGCGGGGGAAGTGCCCCCGCAGATGCTTTTGATCGATGTCCCGGAAGGAGAGTATATTGTCTTTGAACATGGCCCCTTTGATTATAATACGGAAAACTGCGGCGTGGAGGAAAAGATCGAGGCGGCCATGAAGGAATTTGACTACTCGGATACCGGGTACTGTCTGGACACTACGCCCGGCAGAGTGTTTTACTTTTACCATGACCCTGAGCGGTATTGGAAATATGTGAGGCCGGTAAGGCGTCAGGGCTGAGAGGCTTTTCATTGACGTGCAGGCAGGTTTGTGTATAATATTAGTAGGGAAAACAACGATCCGGCAGTTTGTCCGGATCGTTGTTTTGACCTTATGGGAAACAGCGCCGCCAGGCGCGTGCATCAAGTGGGTGAAGCACTCTTTTTCATAAAATACTAACCAGGCACTGCCTGCCGAGGAGAAAATGAAGATAGCGATTTGTGATGACAATAAGGACGACCTGCTGAAGATCGAGAAACTGCTTTTGTCCTGGCAGGAGAGAGCTTTCCGTTCGGAACTGGTGGTGGAAAAATATACGGACGCCCTTCTCCTGTATCAGGAGATACAGGAAAAAGAGCCGGCAGATATTTATATACTGGATCTGCTGATGGACGGAAAGACCGGAATTGACTTAGGGCAGGCAATGAGGCGGTGCGGAAGTGAAAGTGAGATTATCTATATCACCTCATCCGATGATTTTGCACTGGATGCCTACGGAGTACATGCCATCAGATATTTGCTGAAGCCGGTCAGGGAGGAAGACTTTTTCGAGGCGCTGGATCAGGCAGTTTCCTGCATCAGATCCAGGGAGGAAGCTTTTTTTCTGGTAAAGACAAGGGACGGGCTGGAATCGGCTGCTTATTCTCAAATTGAATCCGTGGAAAGCTCGGCCAGGACTTTGGTGGTTCATCTGGCGGACGGCAGGCACATCCGCAGTGTTTTTATCAGGAAATCTTTTGATGACGAGGTCCGGGGGCTGGTAAGTGAACGAAGCTTTGTGCAGGTACACAAATCCTTTGTGATTAATTTGAAATATGTACGGAAGCTGGCACAGAGTGCTGTTGTCATGGAGAGCGGCAGGGAGGTCCCCGTAAGCAAGTCGCGAATGGCAAATGTGAAAAAGGAGTATCTTTCTTATGCACTGGAGAGATACGGTTGAGGAGCGGGGATGGAGTATTTTAGAAATTGTTACTATCTGATCAGCCACGGTTTTCTATTGATCTTCATATATTTGTTTATAGTTCATCGGTTTTCCAGGGCAAGGACTGTCTTGATTTGCCTTTCTGCGTTTCTTATGCTGTGTGCCACGGATATACTGAAGCTGAATCTGTTTCCGGACAGTAAGCTTTGCTATGCGGCAGTGACGGTTTTTCAGATTGTGGTGACGCAGGCGACGGGGCTGATGATTGCCAGGGAGCGAAACGGTAAAGTCCTGTTTCTGGGGCTCAGTGCCTCCAATTATGTGATAGCAGGCAGCATTATGGCCTCGGTCCTGCAGATTTATACCGAAAATGAGGGCCTGGCCCTTGCAGGCAGCCTTTTTGTGCATGCGGGGATTCTGGTTTTCCTGCATGTGTGGTTGAGGGATACCTGGCTGCAGACATATGAACGGAAATACATTAAGGAGTGGTGGGGATTGTGCCTGATTCCGGTCTTTTTTTATTGTGGTTTTTCCTTTCTGGCGTTTTTTCCCCATACTCTCTATGAGATTCCCGACAATATTCCGGGAGTGATGCTGTTTATCCTGACCATGTTTGTGTCTTATGCAGTGGTGCTGCGATATGTGAAGAGTGAGTCGAAGCGGACGGATATTTATTGGAAGAACGTGCTTTTCAAGTCATATATTAAGGGGCTGGAAAACCAGTATAACCTGATGGAGCAGTCGGAGCGGAATCTGAAAATACTGAGTCATGACGTGCGGCATTATTCGGGAATGATACTCTCCCTGCTGGAACAGGGGGAATATGGCGAGATCCGAAAGGTGATCGGTTATATCGAAGATGTGACCAGGGAAAATAAGCTTGTCAGGTACTGTGATAATCTGATTATCAATACGGTGCTGATGCAGATCATGGAGAGAGCCCGTTCCCTGGAGGTCAGGGTTCGGCTGGACGCGGTTATATCCAGAGAGATCCCCGTGAATGAATATGAATTTGCGCCTGTAGTTGCCAATTTGCTGGAGAATGCGTTAAACTGCGTGAAGGAATATGATACGGAAAGCCGGTGTGTGGAGGGAAAAATTCACTGTGTGGCGGATCACCTGCTTCTGCATATTGAGAACCCGTGTGACAGGGAGATCCGGTTTGACGGGGACAGCGGCCTCCCGTTAAGTACGCGGGGAGAGGGGCATGGACTGGGTATGCAGAGTGTGTCGTCTTTTGCAGAGAGAACAGGGGGCAGCATTGACTGCAGATGGGAAAACGGAAGCTTCAGCATCCTGTTGTTTGCGAAGTTTTAGCTTCATTTTGCGGAGAAAAAGAAAAGCGGAGTCATAAAAAAACGGTATAATTATAATAAGGGAACTGCTTTGCCCATCAATGAGTGAAAGGTGATTTTCCATGCAGAAAACATTTATTAAATATACTTTGGCTATTGTGACAACGGCTATCTTACTGATTCTTTTCATCAATTCTGTTTTCAGCGTCCGCTCCTTGGAGGCACAGAAGCTTATGGCTTTTCGGACGAAGATAGAGCAGGTGATCCATACCCTGCAAAACAATGAGGAGGAGCTGGCCCTGCTGAATGAGAATCTGGGGGAGGATTATCTTACCAGGGCAAGGGCGGCGGCTTATGTGCTGGAGAGGCAGCGGGAGATGTACCTGGATGTGGAGGAGCTGCAATATCTGGCAAATCTGCTCAATGTGGATGAGCTCCATGTGATCGACGGCAACGGTATCATTGTGTCCGCGTCCGTTGCGCAGTATATCGGCATTGACATGGCAAACCATCCCCAGACCAGGCCCTTTCTGGCCCTTTTGGAGGGCGGGGAGGATGCTTATCTGATCCAGGATCCCCAGCCCAACGCAGCGGAGGGCCTCATCAGGCAATATGTGGGGGTGGCCAGGAGAGACCAGAAGGGGATCGTGCAGGTGGGATTTGCACCTACCAGGAAGCTGGAGGCGGAATCCCGCAATACCTATGAATATATTTTCTCCAAGTTTCCTACGGATGCAGGGGAGGAGCTCTATGTGACGGACACAGCCACAGGTAAGGTGCTGGGACATTCCGGAGGCATGGACCAGGCGTTTACGGAGGATAGTTATCAGCTGTCCCGGCTTCTGGCCTGTGAAGAAGGGGCGTTTGTCAAGGGGCAGGAGGGGATGATGTATGTGGTAAGCCGTCCCTATGAGGAGGTGCTGATCTGTGCGGCCCTTCCCCGGAAGCTGCTGTTTTCCAAGCTGTTGGGGAATATGCTCAGTATTTTCCTGTGCCTGCTGTGTATTGAGATTGCTGTGATCCTGCTGCTGAATTATCTGGTGAAGCGCAAGGTGATAGACGGAATTCACTGTATCAATGACAATCTGACGGCAATTACCAATGGAAATCTGGATGTTAAGGTGGCTGTGGGCGGAAACCGGGAATTTGAGGAGTTAAGCAGCGGTATCAATACCATGGTGAAAAGCATCGTCAGTATTTCAAACCGCATTTCCGCCATTATAGACATGAGCGGCATCCCGCTGGCGGCTTTTGAGTATAAGCGGGGAGAAAATTATGTCTTTGTCACCTCGGGAGTGGGAGAACTGCTGTCCCTTCCGGCGGCCCAGGCCAAGGAGCTATACGGAAATGCGGATTTATTTGATGAATATATCCGTAAGATTACGGACAGACCTGCGGAGGGAGAGACGGATATTTTCCCCGTCGGCGAGGGTAAGTATGTACGCATACATATGTCCGGGACTGATGCGGCGTCCGGGGCTGACGGTACGCCCGGGGCTGACGCTGCGTCCGTATCCGGGGCCGACGATATGTCCGGATCCGGCGGGGAGAAGGGGTGTCTGGGAGTGATTATCGACGCCAGCCGGGAGATTCAGGAAAAGAAGAAAATGGTGTATGAGAATACCCATGACGCCCTGACGGGGCTTTGCAAATACGGACATTTCAAGCAGTTGGCGGCGGAAATCATTAAGGGCACGGCTTCTGGAAAGGGGTGTGCCGTTGTTATGCTGGACTTGGACCGTTTTAAGGAGATAAACGATACCTTTGGCCACAATATGGGGGATTATTATCTGCAGACCTTCGCGGGAGTGATGCAGTCCATGCCGGAGGAGCATTTCCTGACGGCCAGACGTTCCGGGGACGAATTCTGCATGATGATTTACGACTGCAGGAACAGGGAGCAGGTCATCCGCCATCTGGAGGAGTTCTTCCTGGCGCTGCAAAATACGCCGGTGGCCCTGTCGGATACGGAATCCAGGGTGATCGGCGCCTCTGCAGGGTTCCAGTGGACGGATTCCCCCGACGCTTCGGTGGCGGAGCTGTTAAGCCATGCGGACGAGGCACTTTATGGGGTGAAGCGGGAAAACAAGGGGCATTTCAGGGAGTGGGTACGGAAGGATGATTTATCGGGACTGACATAATTCTTACAGCGAGAAATTTTCTGTGGACCTTTGTGGTTAAACATGGTAGAATAAGGCTACAAATGGAAGGCGTATGCTTCAATAATGAAGGAAGGCGGCGATGAATGTATTCAAGGAGCAAGGTCATAACCTGACGCATCATTGGTCAATATGTGGAACGCAATTCAAATGTCCTTGTGGTTATGAATACTGGGAAGATTTATATGAGTGCAATCGGGCGGCGCATACAATAAGAACAATTGATGGGATAAGGCGCTGCACCGGTTGTGACTTTAAATATTAAAAAGCTTATTTACTCCTGGATGTCATTATGGAAGCATATGGGGAAATGGCATTAGCCATTTCCCTTTTCCGGTATTTATGGATTGGATCGACATAGACGGGAAGCTGTTAAAAAGAGAAATTGAGGGATGTAATTATGAGGAGGTATGTTTTATCTGTAGCTGCGATCCTTTTTCTTGCCGGCATCTTGTTGACTGCCTGCGGAGGGAAGGAACAAAAGAAGGCGGAGGAGAGCGTCTGGCAGGGAGTGGCGCCGGGGATGGAGGATCTGACTGCGCTCACGGAACGGACGGAATATTATGACATTGCGGTGGAAGCGGAAGACCTCTTTGACCTTGGTTTGGGTGACAAGATGCCGCAGAACCAGATGGCAATCGGGGTGATAGCCCAGGGAGGGACTGCCGTGATTCCTGTGGGCACCCAGTTCCTGCAGGGGGAGCCTGTGCAGCTCTGGGCGGAAGCGGAATCCGGCGGGGCGGATATTTACCTGTACCGGAAGGACGGGAGCAGGGAGCTTCTGCTGGAGAATGTATCCAATGAATACATTTCTACTAAGTTAAGACCGTCCTGCAGGTGGTACATCGACCAGGAAGGGGATTATTACTGTTACGGAGGGATCTGGCATGATGTGAGCGGCCTGGAAAGCGAGGACTTTCTTGCAAAGTTTCGTCCCTCCGGCGAGATGCTTTATGAGACACATACGGAGCAGGGAATCTATATCAGGGGTTTCTGCCAGACAGAGGACGGCAGGATATACCTGCTGCTGAAGGATCCGGCGGGAAATATCGTAAACGGGTCATGGAGCCTGGCGGAAGCGGATCCCGCCACCGGGGAGCTGTTGCGGGATTCCGTGCGGGAATTGACCTGGAATTATGAAATGTACCTTGGAAAGGCGGGCAGCTTCCCGGCGGTGATGGGATACAGTGAGGACAGCAGCCGCCAGCTTGCCAGGATGGACATGGAGGACGGGAGCCTGCTGCCTGTCCTGTATTTTACCGGGATTTCCTATGGATGGCATGATGAGCTGAAGCTGCAGGATTACCGGGTGCGGGAGGACGGGGTAATCGAGCTTTTGTGGACGGAAGCAAACGGTGCGGGAGGACTCCTGGAGCAGCTTAAGATGGAGAAGGTGGAACGGCTCCCCCTTGTTGTCCGGGGGAGCTTTGCTGACGATATTTGGCTTAGAAACAGGGTAATGCAGTTCAACCGGGAGAACGATACCTACCATGTGGTGCTGGATGACTGCGGAATCGAGAATGATGAGGAGGAGTTTGCCAGGCTGACCAGTATCCAGATTGCCGCCGGCAAGGGGCCGGACATGATAGAAGGCGGGTTGATGAGGGACTACTTGGAAGGGCTGCTGGATAAGGGTGCCCTGGAGGATCTGGCCCCTTATATGAAGGCCTCCGGTGTCCGGGAGGAGGCATATTTTCCCCTTGCCTTTGCCTTTTTACGACAGGGAGAACGAATCTATAGTGTGACGCCCAAAGTGTCGGTATGGGACTACAAGCTGGCGGAGGAAGTGCTGGAGGGCATGGAGGAATTGGAGATAGAGGCCCTGGCGGATGCCCTGCTTGCCCGGGAAGGGAAAGGGCGCTACTGCCAGGGGTATGATGCCGGGGAGGTGCTGAGGGTGTTCCTGCAGGGGACAGAGGATCTCTGGGGGATGGTGGACTGGGAAAGTGGCAGCTGTGAATTTCATACGCCGCTGTTTGGCAAGCTGCTGGAGGCGGCCAGGCGGTACGGCGACGACGGCAGGAAGAGCATGGACAGCATTGCCGCGAATAGATCTTTAAGCAGTGTATTTGATTTGGAGGGATATGCAAGCTTGCGGGAGGAGGAGATGGAAGGGAAGAAGACATTCGGAGTCCTGTTTGACGATGGCGTTCACGCAGTTTCCGAGTGGCAATACTCTTCTTTGCTGGTCAACGCAAACTCTGCCCACAAGGACGGGGCCTGGGAATTTATCCGCTTCCTGATCAGTGAGGAAGTTCAGTCTGCAGATTTTAAAACATTATATGTTCCGCCTGTGCACAGGGAGGCCTTTGACACTTGGGAACAGTGGCGTATGGATACGAGCACGTATATCTCCTGGAAAGGAAAGGTTAAATTGCGCACGTTTAACGGCAGGCCCGTCACAGATCAAATGCGGGCGGAATTCAAGGAGAGGATAGAGGATGCAAGGCCCCTGCCCATCCGTACTGCGCCCCTGCTGGACATCATCCTGGAGGAGGCGGGGGATTATTTCACCGGTTCCAAGAGCGCGGAGGAAGTAAGCGAAGTCGTCAATAAGCGTGTGCAGATGTATTTGAATGAGAGGGAATAAAGACGAGGAGACTTTGAAGGTTGATGCCGGTTTGTTGTCAGAGGCAGGAAGCTATTTCTGGATTTTGTTAGAGCAATGTGGTATCATGAGGCTATAATGGGAATGAGGGAAAGTGGCATCGACCATTTTTCCTTTTTCCGGCAGCATGCCTGGCGGTGTATGTTTTAGGAACAGAGCTTTGCAGACAGAGAGCCGTTAAGCGAGAAAATGGGGGACGCAAATATGAAGAGGCATGTTTTATCTGTAGCTGCGATTCTTTTTCTTGCCGGTATTCTGCTGACTGCCTGCGGAGGGAAGGAACAAAAGAAGGCGGAGGAGAGCGTCTGGCAGGGAGTGGCGCCGGGGATGGAGGACCTGACCGCGCTCACGGAGCGGACGGAATATTATGACATTGCGGTGGAAGCGGAAGACCTCTTTGCCTTTGGGCTGGAAGGCATGCCCCAGGAGCAGGATGCAGGGATAGTAGCTCAGGGCGGAGCGGCCGGGATTCCTCTGGGTACCCAGTTCCTGCAGGGGGAGCCTGTACAGCTCTGGGCGGAGAAAGGAGCGAGTGGGGCGGATATTTACCTATACAGGAAGGACGGGAGCAGGGAGCTTCTGCTGGAGGATTTTTCCAATGAATACGTCTCTACCAAGCTAAGGCCATCCTGCCAGTGGTACATTGACCAGGAAGGGGATTATTATTGCTACGGAGGGATCTGGCGTAAATCGGACGGGATATACTCTGAAAGCGAGTCCTTCCTGTTAAAGGTTCTTTCCACAGGCGAGATTCGTTATGAGACGACGATGGAACAGGACACCTTTATCAGAGGGTTCTGCCAGACGGAGGACGGCAGGGTATACCTGCTGTTGGTTGACTGGACGGAAGATGAAATGTATGGAGTATGGAAGCTGGCGGAGGCGGATCCCGCCACCGGGGAGCTGGTGCGGGATTCCGTGAAGGAATTGCCCTGGAAATTTGACATATATCTTGGAAAAGCAGGCAGCTTCCCGGCGGTGATGGGATTTAATCAGGATACGGAGCGTCAGATTTCAAAAGTGGAGATGGCGGAAGGAAGCCTGTCGCCCATCCTGTACTTTACCGGAATCTCTTATGGATGGCATGGCGATCTGAAGCTACAGGATTTTCAGGTGCTGGAGGATGGCGGAATTGAGCTTCTGTGGACTGAGGAGAACAGGGCGGGAGGGCTTTTGGAGCGTCTCAGGATGGAGAAGGTGGAAAAGATCCCCATCGTAGTCAGAGGGATATTTACCGGTGATAAATGGTTTGGAAACAAGGTGCTTCAGTTCAACAGGGAAAACGGCACCTACCATGTGGTGGTGGAAGATTGCGGAATCGGCAATGATCAGGAGGATTTTGCCAGGCTGACCAGTATCCAGATCGGCGCCGGCAGGGGGCCGGATATTATAAAGGAAGGTCTCATGAGGGACTATATGGAAGGGCTGCTGGATAAAGGAGCCCTGGAGGATCTGGCCCCTTATATGAAGGCCTCCGGTGTCCGGGAGGAGGCATATTTTCCCCTTGCCTTTGCCTTTTTACGACAGGGAGAACGAATCTATAGTGTGACGCCCAAAGTGTCGGTATGGGACTACAAGCTGGCGGAGGAAGTGCTGGAGGGCATGGAGGAATTGGAGATAGAGGCCCTGGCGGATGCTCTGCTTGCCCGGGAGGGGGAAGGGCTTTACTGTCAGGGGTATAGTGCCGGGGAGGTGCTGAGGGTGTTCCTTCAGGGGTCGGAGAGCCTCTGGGGGATGGTGGATTGGGAAAGCGGCAGCTGTGAATTTCATACGCCGCTGTTTGGCAAGCTGCTGGAGGCGGCAAGACGGTACGGCGATGACGGCAGGAAGAGCATGGAGGGCATTGCCGTGGAAAGAAATTTGCATAGTGTGCTTGAGTTGGAAGGACTGGCAGGGCCGCACACGGCAGAGTTCGAGGGGAAAGCAACGTTCGGAGTTCTGTTTGACGATGGCTGCCATGCGGTTTCCGATTGGGGATATGCTCTGTCGATCAATACAAATTCCCTTCACAAGGAGGGGGCTTGGGAATTTATTCATTTCCTGATCGGCGGGGAAGCGCAATCTGCAGACTTCAATGCAATATATCCGCCTGTGTACAGGGAGGCCTTTGAGGCCTGGAACCAGTGGATTCTGGATAAATATACCTATGTAAATCAGGAAGGCGGAGTAAATAAACGCGAGTATAACGGCAGACCTGTCACGGAGGAAATGCAGGAGGAATTCAAGGAGAGGATAGAGGACGCAAGGCCCCTGCCCATCCGCACTGCTCCCCTGCTGGACATTGTCCTGGAAGAGGCGGGGGATTATTTCAGCGGCTCCAAGAGCGCCGAGGAGGTCAGCAAGGTGGTTAATAAGCGTGTACAGCTGTATCTGGATGAAAGAAAGTAGCATTACAGGCAGGAATTGCATGAGAAAGTAACGGAGGACTGAAGTTTGAAAAAGCACATTTTATTGGTAATCATGTTTCTTTTTTTGTCAGGCATCCTGATGGCCGCCTGCGGGGGGAAGGAAGAAGGGAAAGAGCCTGCGGAGAGCGTCTGGAAGGGAATTGCGCCGGGGATGGAGGATCTGACTGCCATCACGGAGCGGACGGAATACTATGACGTGGCTGTGGAATCGGAAGCTCTTTTTGAACTTGGTATGGAGGCGTCTGCGGCAAGGACGATAGCCCTGGGTGGAAGCGGCTGGCTTCCTATGGGCACCCAGTTCTTCCGGGGGGAGCCCGTACAGCTCTGGGCGGACGCAGCTCCGGAGGAATCGGATATTTACCTGTACAGGAAGGACGGGAGCAGGGAGCTTCTGCTGGAGGATTTTTCCACCGGGTATGTCGCTTCGCAATCCAAGCCGTCCTGCCGCTGGTATATGGACCAGGATGGGGGCTATTACTGCTATGGGGGGATATATCAGGAGCTGGACGGTATGTACTCCGAAAGCGCGGGCTTTCTGGCAAGGATCCTTTCCTCCGGGGAGGTTTTATACGAGGCCGTGCTGGAGCCGGGCATCTTTATCAGAGGCCTGTGCCAGGCAGAGGATGGCAGGGTTTATCTGCTGTTAGTCGATCGGACGGAAGATAAAATGTACGGAGTATGGAAGCTGGCGGAGGCGGATTCCGCTACCGGGGAACCGGTGGCAGAATCGGTGAGGGAATTACCCTGGAAATTTGAAGTGTATCTTGGAAAGGCAGGCGATTTCCCGGCGGCAATGGGATATAATTTAAATACCGACCGTCAGATTTCAGGAGCGGATCTGGAGGAAGGAAGCTTGTCTCCCATCCTGTATTTTACCGGACTCTCCTATGGATGGCATGATGACCTGACGCTGCAGGATTTTCAGGTACGGAAGGATGGCGTAATCGAGTTTTTGTGGACCGGAGCAGGCGGGGCGGGAGGGCTCCTGGAGCGGCTTGAAATGGAGAAGGTGGAAAAGATCCCCATTGTCGTCCGGGGGAGATTATCCGGTAATAAATGGTTTGGAAACAGAGTGATTCAGTTCAACAGGGAAAACAGTACTTACCATGTGGTGGTGGAGGATTGCGGAAGTGGTAATAATGAGGAGGATTTTGCCAGGCTGACCAGTATCCAGATCGGCGCCGGCGGGGGGCCGGATATTATAAACGGTAGTCTTATGAGGGACTATATGGAGGGGCTGCTGGATAAAGGAGCCCTGGAGGATCTGACTCCTTATATGGAAGTCTCCGGCGTCCGGGAGGAAGAGTATTTCCCTCTGGCTTTTGGTTCTCTGCGGCAGGGAGAACATATCTACGGAGTGAATTACAATGTGATTGTATGGGACTATAAGGTGGCAGCGGATTTGCCGGGAAGCCGGGAGATGCCGGATATAGAGAAACTGGCGGATGCCCTGCTTGCCCGGGAGGGGGAAGGACGCTATTGCCGGGGGTATGATGCCGGCGAGGTGCTGAGGGTGTTTCTCCAGGGATCGGAGGATCTCTGGGGGATGGTGGACTGGGAAAGTGGCAGCTGTGAATTTCATACGCCGCTGTTTGGGAAGCTGCTGGAGGCTGCCGGACGGTACGGCGATGACGGCAGGAAGAACATGGAGAGCATTGCCGTGTATAGATCCCTGAGCGATGTGCTTGAGCTGGAGGGACTGACAGGGACGCATGAGACGGAGTTCGAGGGAAAGGTGACTTCCGGAATTCTGTTTGACGATGGCTGCCATGCGGCTTATTCGTGGGCAGGGGACATGTCTATTAATGCAAATTCCTCTCACAAGGAAGGGGCATGGGAATTTATCCGTTTCCTGATTAGTGAAGAAGCCCAATCTGCAGATTTCAGAGGAGTATGGTTCCCGCCTGTACACAGGGAGGCCTTTGATGCTTGGGAGCAGTGGTTTCTCAATCAGTATACCAACGTTCATAAGGAAGGCCTGGTAAGTGAGCGCTTATATAACGGCCGGCCTGTCACAGATGAAATGCTGGTGGAATTCAGAGAGAGGATAGAAGACGCAAGGCCCCTGCCATTCCGCACCGTACCTCTCCTGGACATTATCCTGGAGGAGGCGGAGGATTATTTCAACGGCTTCAAGAGTGCGGAGGAAGTCAGCGGAGTCATCAACAGGCGGGTGCAGCTGTACCTGGATGAGAGGAAATAAGGAAGGGGAGGCCGTAGACCCTCCCCTCTTTCCGGCAGATATAGAAATTATGTAATAAGTTGATGAATTAGTCTAAAATCGGCAGATTATTCAGGCAGGGAGGTAAATGCATCATATGATGATCCGTTATAGGAGTTAAAATCATACCGCCCCTTGTCAGCCGGCCCCAAAACACCAGCAGCCATACAGAACGAAAATCTGTAGTCACACCGCCTTCCTCTAATATTCTCATTACCCATTTTTCCGGCACCATAGACTGTATTTGATCTAATGAGATATTTTCTAATATGCAGCGAGTGTTTTTTCCTACGGTAATCATATAATCACGAAGAGCAGGGATATTTAATTCTTTTCCAAATGCCACTGCTTCATCAAATTCCAGTGCATTTCCGGTGTCAGTAATGGAAGCGCCGATTTTTCCCTGCCATTCTTTGTTGAAAATCTGATCCTGATTTACCATTAAAATATTGCTTACCAGGTCCTCAATGCGGTATGTATGCCAAAACTGCCAACACACAGGAACGTTTCGCGTTCCGGCATAATGCAGATCCACATCATAATCCTCTCTTGGTACGATCTTGTTCTGGTTTCCCATCAACATATACTCCAGAACATAATCTGCAATCGTCTTTTCGGCTCTTCCGGATATTTCAGCAGGGTGTACCATGGCATGGACTTCCAAAGTCAGTTTTCTTATTTTTTCAATGTCAGTTCCCCTTAAAGCCGTTTTCAATTCATCATACTTCTCTCTGATTGGCGCAAACAATTCTTCTGCGGAATGCTTTTTTTCCATTTTCATAAAATATATTTCCTTTCTCAATATCAATGTTTTAATGTATTATACATATTTCCCGCGACATCTATATGTCGTAATTAGACAGAAATTTTTTTGCAGTTTCTATCAGCTCTTCTTTATATTCCTCCGGTCCGACTATCTTTATTTTGTTTCCAAAACTGAGTAACAATGCTTTCCATAATCTTTCCTTTGCAGGGACATCAAGAAAAATGCGGCTTATCGTATCAGTAAGTTTTTCAGCAGGACAATCGGGAAAGTATTCTGACATCAGATTTGTATATTCATTATTGAATTGCACTTCAATGTGAATACATGTCTGATAATATTCCTGTTCAGAATCTTTTATAAGTTTTTCAACATTTCCGTGCTCGATGTGGGAAATAGTATCGTCTACCTGTAGATTCTGGATACGGGCAACCTTAAATGTCCTGTATTGTTTCTTTTCGGGAGAATAGGAAAACAGATACCACGCATACCACTTATAATGAATTGCTAACGGTTCTATATGTTGTTTTGATTTTTTCCCACTTGCATTCCGATAATCAAATAGGATATGCTTTCTTTCCGCAATAGCCTGTTCTAACAAATGGTTCATACTTTGCACATGATTATTTTCTTTTGTTACGCCAAAATCCCAAAATATCTTTTGTCCGCCCTCTTTTTGTATGATTGCATTATATTTTTCAGTTAATGCTTTAATGTATCATTTGTATAGGCTGTTGACAGACTTTCAAGTGCCTTTATAATCATCTGCTGTTCGTCATTCCTGATGTCGCTGTTCTTTATTTTGTATGTTGGTAAAATAGAATATCCTCCGTACTTTCCACCTTCTGAATAAACAGGTATGCCAATTGAAGAAATACTGACTATATCCCGTTGTATTGTTCTGACAGATACGTGAAAACGCTTTGCCAGATAACTGGCTGGAACATTGTCATGATTAATCAAATAAATAATAATTTCCAATATTCTGTCTACCTTCATCTAAAATGCCTCCCGAATATAATTGTGTAGTTTCAGGAAACGCTGATAAAAGCGTTTCCCGCAAGCCAACTTGTTGGCTTAGGGATTTGCGTTGCGAAGCAGCAAAAACCCCTGCAAATCCGTGCGCATCCGCCGGAGGCTC
>CAJTKW010000069.1:20492-20814 GCA_910577035.1 uncultured Acetatifactor sp. | reverse complement strand
AACCTGCCGGTGATTTTTGCCATTGACCGGGCGGGGCTGGTGGGAAATGACGGAGAGACCCATCAGGGCATTTTTGATTTTACATATTTGACCGGCATTCCCAATATCTGTGTCTGCGCTCCTAAGAATAAATGGGAGCTTTCGGATATGATGAAATATGCCGTGGCATATAATGCGCCTGTAGCGGTGCGCTATCCCAGGGGGGGCGAGGGGGAGTTCCGCGCCCTGTGCGGTATTGAGGGAGCCAGCGTCATCCGCCCGGGCACGGACGTGACCATCGCCGCCTATGGGACGATGGTGAACGAGGCGGTGGAGGCCGCCC
>CAJTKW010000069.1:0-20482 GCA_910577035.1 uncultured Acetatifactor sp. | reverse complement strand
TGAAGGATTTCAGGGCGCCCATAGTCACGGGAAAGGCGGAATGGATCTGCCGGGAGTGGGAAATTGCCCTGTTTGCCGTGGGAAGCATGGTCAGGACGGCGGAGGAGGTCAGGAAGCAGCTGAAAAGCAGAGGATTTGGTGTCAGCCTGATTAACGCGCGGTTCGTAAAGCCTATTGACGAAGAAGCGGTAAGGGATGCCTGCCGTGACCATATGCTGATTGTCACTTTGGAGGAAAATGTCTTGACGGGAGGCTATGGCGAGAAGGTGCTGGACTGCCTGAACAGGAACGGGCTCCGGAATCTGTGCCTGAATATCGGAATTCCCGATGCGTATGTGGAGCATGGAGATGTGGAGGCCCTGAAGAAAGAGATCGGTATAGACGGGGACAGCATTGTACGGCGGATCTGCCAGGTGCTGGAAAAGGCGGCTTCGAAACAGCTATAAGGAGTAAACAGGTGAAAGAGCGGTTGGATGTGATTCTGGTAAACCGGGGATACGTGGATTCCAGGGAGAAGGCCAAAGCTGTCATCATGTCCGGGAATGTCTATGTCAACGGCCAGAAGGAAGACAAGGCAGGAACCTTTTTTGACGAGAGTAAAATACAGCTTGAGGTCAGGGAGCATGCCCTGAAATATGTGAGCCGGGGCGGATTAAAGCTGGAGAAGGCCGTGGATGTGTGGGGGCTGTCTCTGGAGGGAAAAGTATGTATGGACATTGGGGCATCCACAGGAGGATTTACCGATTGTATGCTGCAAAACGGAGCGGCAAAGGTATATTCCGTGGATGTGGGGCACGGACAGCTTGCCTGGAAACTGAGAAACGATGAGAGGGTGGTCTGCATGGAACAGACCAATTTCCGATATGTGGTCAGGGAAGACATAGAGGAGGATCTGGACTTTGCCAGCGTGGATGTTTCCTTCATTTCCCTGACAAAGATCCTGATTCCGGCCCGTAACCTCCTCAAGCCGGACGGTGAGATGGTCTGCCTGATTAAGCCCCAGTTTGAGGCCGGCAGGGAAAAGGTGGGAAAGAACGGCGTAGTCAGGGAACCGGCCACCCATCGGGAGGTCATTGGGAAAATCGTGGATTACGCCCACGGTATCGGTTTCAGGCCGCTGCACCTGGAATATTCCCCCATCAGGGGGCCGGAGGGAAATATAGAGTATCTTCTGCACCTGAAGAAGGAAAACGGGGTGCAGGAGGAGGTAAATGCGGGACAGCCGGGTGCAGACGGGAAGGCAGGGGCAAGCCCGGGACAGCCGGCGGCAGACGGGGAGGCAGGAGCAAGCCCGGGACAGCCGGCTGCAGGCGGGAAGGCAGGGGTAAGCCCGGGACAGCCGGAAATTTCAGGAATGTCTGCGGTGGGAGGAGGCAGTTTCTCCGGGAGTGCGGAATGGCAGATGCTCATCCGGGAGACAGTGGAGAACTCCCATAAAATGGAAAAGCGGTAAGGGATTCCGCGAAGCGGAATCATGGAGGATAGTGTGAAGCATTTTCTGATTTATACGAACAGACATAAGGATCGGGATATGTCTGTCACAGGGCGTATCCGCAGTTATCTGGAAGAGAAGGGGCAGCGCGTATCCGTGAATACGGAGGGCGTGGACTGGAAGGAAGCGGCGGACTGTATGATTGTGCTGGGAGGGGACGGCACTGTGCTTAGGGCCGCCAGGGAGACCAGGGAACTGAATATTCCCATTATCGGCGTTAATCTGGGGACTTTGGGATATATGACAGAGATTGAGCCCGACAATCTGGAGGAGGCGCTGGACCGCCTGATCCGGGGAGATTACGAGAGGGAGAGCCGGATGATGCTGTATGGGAGGGCTTTTCTGAAGGGGAACGGGACGGAGGAAGGCTGGGCTCTGAATGACATTGTGATTTCCCGCAAGGGTCCGCTGCAGATCATCCGTTTTGATATTTATGTGAACGGGCAGTTTTTAAATGATTACTGCGCGGACGGCATGATCGTCACCACGCCCACCGGCTCCACCGGTTATAATCTGTCTGCGGGGGGGCCGCTGGTAGAGCCCGGCGCCAGGCTGATTATGCTGACGCCTATCTGTCCTCATACGTTGAATCAGAGAAGCATTATCCTCTCGCCGGAGGATATGATCGAAATCAGGATCCCCCAGGGTTCGGAGGGCTGTGTGCAGACCGTTGAGGCAAGCTTTGACGGAGGTCACGGTATACCGCTGCGCACCGGAGAGGGCATCCGAATCGTGCAGTCGGAGAAGGTGACGGAATTCCTGCGACTGAACCGGGTCAGCTTTCTGGAGGTATTGCACGGCAAGATGGCTGAGTAAAAAGGCGGAAACGAAAAATCGGAAAAGAAATCAAGGGATGGACATGAAAAAAAATCGGCATGACAAGATCGCAGAGATCATTCAAAAATATGATGTGGAAACCCAGGAGGAGCTGGCGGGAAGGCTGCGGGATGCAGGCTATACCGTGACCCAGGCTACCGTTTCCAGGGATATACGGGAGATGAAGCTTTCCAAGATCTCTACGGGGGACGGCGGGCAGAAATATGTGATTCTGGACCAGGGGGACGGACATATGGGTGACAAGTATATCCGCGTCCTCCGGGACGGCTTTGTTTCCATGGATATGGCAGGGAACCTTCTGGTGGTCAAGACGGTTTCCGGCATGGCCATGGCAGCGGCAGCGGCGTTGGATGCCCTGCGGTATGAAGAAGTGGTGGGCTGCATCGCGGGAGATGATACGATTTTTGTGGCGGTGCGTACCGTGGAGGAAACAGGCATTTTAATGGAAAAGATGAAAAGGCTTCTGGGATGAACGGAATGATTTAGTGATGGTGTGGTCGGCATGACGGGAAGGTTAAATATATGCTGCAAAGTTTACATGTGAAAAATCTGGCGCTGATCCGGGAGACGGAGGTTGAATTCGGCCCCGGGCTGAATATTCTGACAGGTGAGACAGGGGCAGGCAAGTCGCTGCTGATCGGCAGCATCAATCTGGCGCTGGGAGGAAAATTTGAAAAAGATATGCTGCGCAAGGGGGCGGAGAGTGCCCTGGTAGAGTTGATTTTCGAGGGGGACAGCCCGGGTGTGCGGAACAAGCTGGCGCAGATGGAGCTGGAGGAGTCGGAGGACGGTACGGTGATTATCAGCCGGAAAATGCAGACAGGGAAAAGTGTCTGCAGGATCAACGGTGAGACCGTGACGGCAAAACAGGTAAAGGAGCTGGCGGAGGCTTTGATCGATATTCACGGCCAGCATGAACACCAGTCCCTTCTGAATAAGCGCAGGCATATGGAAATCCTGGACAGCTACTGCGGCGGGGATTATAACCAGGCAGCAGAAGAGGTTGCACGGGAATATGGCCGGTGCAGGGACATCAGAAAGGCCCTGAATGAGGAGTCTATGGATGAGGAAACCAAGTCCAGGGAGCGGGCGCTGGCCGAATTTGAATGGAAGGAAATCGAGGAGGCAGGGCTGGAGGAAGGAGAGGACGAAGAGCTGGAGCAGCGTTACAGGCTGATGGTAAACAGCAAAAGAATTCTGGAGAGCCTTTCCGAGAGCAGCCGGATGACGGGAAGCGACAGCGAGGAAGGCGCGGGAAGCGCGCTGGGACGGGCGTTAAGGGCTATCCGAAGCGTTGCTTCCTACGACAGGAGGCTGGAGGAGCTGGAGGGGCAGCTGGCGGAGATTGACAGCCTGCTTTCAGACTATAGCCGGGATGTGGCAGAATATATGGCGGACTGTGAATTTGACGGAGAGGATTTTGCCGCCACGGAGGAGCGCCTGAACCTGTTAAACCATCTGAAGGGGAAATACGGGAAGACTATTGAGGATGTAATAAACTACGGCCGGGACAGACAGAAGCTGCTGGAAAAGCTGGAGGATTACGACACCTATATGGCAAAGCTGGAAGAGGAGCTGGCCCGGGCGGAAGGGGATCTGGAGGAAGCCTGTGGGCGGCTGAGTGAAATCAGGACCAGGAATGCCCTGGCTCTGCAGCAGCTTCTGCAGGACGCTCTGGTACAGCTCAATTTCCTGACGGTGGAATTTGAAATTGCGGTCCGTCCCGGCCAGGCGGTGACGGCAAAGGGCTGGGACGATGTGGAATTCATGATTTCCACTAATCCCGGGGAGCCGTTAAAACCTTTAAGCCAGGTGGCCAGCGGAGGTGAGGCAGGGATGATATAGATACGCTGATTTTTGACGAGATTGATGCGGGAATCAGCGGCAGGACGGCCTGGAAGGTTTCGGAGCAGCTGGATACGCTGGCCCACGCCCACCAGGTGATCTGCATAACCCATCTGCCCCAGATTGCCGCCATGGCGGATAGGCATTTCTGCATCGAGAAGAGCAGTGCGGGAGATAATACCATCACCGACATCCGGGCCCTGGAGGAGGAAGAAGGCCTGCAGGAGCTGGCCAGGCTTCTGGGAGGCGACGGGCTGTCCGAGGCCGCCATGTCCAATGCCAGGGAGATGCGGGCTCAGGCTCAGGAACATAAGGAGTGCAAGGAGTGAAATTTCTCTCAGGCAGCACAGGAGGCAGCAGGCAGCACAGTACGCAGCCAAAGAGAAACTATGTCACTCCCGGAAGAACGCAGGAGCGATCTTCTACAAGAAGGGCCGGGGTGCAAAAAGGAAGTGGGGGAGCGATCTTCCGCAAGAAAATTCAGGAGGTTGAAAATGACACAAAGAACAGACATTCACAAAATACTGATTATCGGATCGGGCCCGATTATCATCGGACAAGCCTGCGAATTTGATTATTCCGGCACCCAGGCCTGTAAGGCCCTGAAAAAGCTGGGCTATGAAATCGTGCTGGTGAATTCCAATCCGGCTACCATTATGACGGATCCGGAGACCGCTGATGTCACCTATGTGGAGCCTTTGAATAAGGAGCGGCTGGAGCAGATCATTGCAAAAGAGCGGCCGGATGCGCTGCTGCCTAACCTGGGCGGGCAGTCTGGCTTAAACCTGTGCTCCGAACTCGCCGGGGCAGGTATTTTGGAAAAATATAATGTGAAGGTTATCGGTGTTCAGGTGGATGCCATTGAACGGGGGGAAGACCGGATCGAGTTTAAGAAGACCATGAACGAGCTGGGGATTGAGATGGCCCGCAGCGAGGTGGCTTACAGCGTGGAGGAAGCGCTGCAGATAGCGGACAGGCTGAATTATCCCGTGGTGCTGAGGCCTGCCTATACCATGGGCGGCGCCGGCGGCGGGCTGGTCTACAACAGGGAAGAGTTGAAAACCGTCTGTGCCAGAGGATTGCAGGCCAGCCTGGTGGGGCAGGTGCTGGTGGAGGAGTCTATTCTGGGCTGGGAGGAGCTGGAGCTGGAAGTGGTCCGGGATGCGGACGGCAGCCTGATTACGGTCTGTTTTATCGAGAATATTGACCCCATGGGGGTACATACGGGAGATTCCTTCTGTGCCGCGCCCATGCTGACCATTTCGAAGGAGCTCCAGGCGAGGCTTCAGGATTACGCGTACCGTATTGTGGAGTCCGTGCAGGTCATCGGCGGAACCAACGTGCAGTTCGCCCATGATCCGGTGAGCGACCGGGTAATTGTCATCGAGATCAATCCCCGTACCTCCCGTTCGTCGGCCCTTGCCTCCAAGGCTACCGGATTTCCCATTGCCCTGGTGAGCGCCATGCTGGCAGCAGGCCTTACGCTGAAGGACATTCCCTGCGGTAAGTACGGTACATTGGATAAATATGTGCCGGACGGGGATTATGTGGTGATAAAATTTGCCCGCTGGGCCTTTGAGAAATTCAAGGGCGTGGAAGACAGGCTGGGAACGCAGATGCGTGCCGTGGGCGAGGTCATGAGCATCGGCAAGAATTACAAGGAAGCCTTCCAGAAGGCGATCCGCAGCCTGGAAACCGGGCGTTACGGCCTGGGGCAGATCGGTAAATTCCAGGAGAAATCAAAGGGGCAGCTGCTGCAGATGCTGGCCACGCCTTCCAGCGAGAGGCATTTTATCATGTATGAGGCTCTGCACAAGGGCGCTTCCGTGGAGGAACTTCATGAAATCACCCATGTAAAGGAGTGGTTCATCCGCCAGATGAAGGAGCTTGTGGAGGAAGAGGAGGAGCTGCTATCCGGCAGGGGCAGGCTGCCGGAGGACGAGAAGCTGATCCGGGCCAAGAAGGACGGCTTTTCCGACAAATATCTGAGCCTGCTGCTGGACCTGCCGGAGGAGGAGATCAGGAACCGCCGTGCTCAGCTGGGCCTGGAGGAGGCCTGGGAGGGGGTACATGTCAGCGGCACCCAGGACAGCGCCTACTATTATTCTACCTATAATGCCCCGGATAAAAATCCGGTAAGTAACGATAAACCCAAGGTGATGATTTTGGGCGGAGGCCCTAACCGCATCGGCCAGGGCATTGAATTTGATTATTGTTGTGTGCATGCTTCGCTGGCCCTGAAAAAGCTGGGCTTTGAAACTATTATTGTGAATTGTAACCCGGAGACGGTGTCCACGGACTATGATACCTCAGATAAGCTTTATTTCGAGCCGCTGACCCTGGAGGATGTGCTGAGCATCTATAAGAAGGAAAAGCCGGTGGGTGTGATTGCCCAGTTTGGCGGGCAGACGCCCTTGAACCTGGCGGCTGACCTGGAGAAGAACGGAGTACGTATCCTGGGAACGGCACCGTCGGTAATCGATCTGGCGGAGGACAGGGACCAGTTCCGGGCAATGATGGAAAAGCTGGATATTCCCATGCCGGAGTCCGGTATGGCTTCCACCGTGGAAGAGGCGTTGGAGACTGCAAAGGAAATCGGTTATCCGGTGATGGTGCGCCCCTCTTATGTGCTGGGAGGCAGAGGCATGGAGGTGGTCTATGACGATGAGAATCTTGTGAGCTATATGCAGGCGGCAGTGGGTGTGACTCCTGACAGGCCGATCCTGATTGACCGTTTCCTGAACCATGCCATGGAGTGCGAGGCCGATGCCATCAGCGACGGAACCAATGCCTTTGTGCCCGCTGTGATGGAACACATTGAGCTGGCGGGAGTACACTCCGGCGATTCGGCCTGTATCATCCCCTCCAGGCACATTTCCGAGAAGAATGTGGCGATTATTAAGGATTACACCCGCAGGATTGCGGTGGAAATGAATGTAAAGGGCCTGATGAATATGCAGTATGCCATCGAGAATGACAGGGTTTATGTGCTGGAGGCGAATCCGAGGGCTTCCCGCACGGTGCCTCTGGTGTCCAAGGTGTGCAATATCCGCATGGTGCCTCTGGCCACCGACATTATTACGGCTGACATTACGGGCAGGCCGTCGCCCATTGCGGCCCTAAAGGAGCAGCAGATTCCGTATTACGGCGTAAAGGAAGCGGTATTTCCGTTTAATATGTTCCCGGAGGTGGATCCTATCCTGGGACCGGAGATGCGTTCCACCGGTGAGGTGCTGGGGCTGGCATCCACTGTGGGAGAAGCCTTCTTCAAGGCCCAGGAGGCAACCCAGACCAGACTGCCTCTGGAGGGCACGGCGTTAATCAGTGTCAACCGTAAGGACAAGGCAGAGGTGGTGGAGGTTGCAGGTCTGCTGCACGAGGCAGGCTTCCATATTCTTGCCACGGGAAATACCTGCAGGCTGATACAGGAGGCGGGAATTCCCGCAGAGCTGGTCAAGAAGCTTTACGAGGGCCGGCCCAATGTGCTGGATATGATTACCAATGGCAAGATTGACCTGATTGTCAATTCCCCTGTGGGTGCGGACAGTGTGCATGACGACAGTTATCTGCGAAAGGCTGCGATTAAGGGAAAAATTCCCTATATGACCACGATTGCGGCGGCGAAGGCTACAGCGGAGGGAATTCTCTGTATCCGGAAAAGCGGAAACGGGGAGATCCATTCTCTGCAGGTTGAAAAATGTCTCATACTATGTTTGACGAAAGAAAAAAGACTCTTGCGAGGGTCTTTTTTTGATGAGCAGAATTTGGGAGAGTATGGGGCATGAGACGAAGCAGTGAGGAGAATGCAAGGATTCAGGAGCAGGCCGGAAAGCAGATGGTGGTGGTACTGCAAAAATGGCGCAGACGGGTCAGACGGCTGAAAATTTATCGTGCCTGCCTGATGGCAATGCTGGTAATGGGCTGTACAGCGCTGGCAGGTACCGTTTATTATCGTATAGAAAGCAGTATCCCTTCCGTAATTAATATCCGGGCGGGAGAGGAAGAGTCGTTCCGGCTGGGTGTTCCTGCCAGGGCAGAAATCGTCAGTGTCAGCGACCAGGGCCGTAGCAATATCCCCAAGGGAGCGGTGGATATTGACCTGAGCAAGACGGTCACCGTGAAGATGGGGATGGAATCTGCATACCGGATGCAGGTGAAGCTTTTTGGCTTCCTGCCGATCAAGCAGGTGAATATACAGGTCATAGAGGACCAGACGCTGATTCCCATGGGGGTTCCCATAGGGATTTACGTGAAGACGGACGGGGTATTAGTGGTGGGAACCGGGGAATTCCAGGGAGAAAACGGTCTCAAATGCTCTCCGGGAAAGAACATAGTCAAGTCGGGAGATTACATTCGCAGGGTAAACGGACAGGAGATCCAGGAGAAGGAAGAACTGACCAGGATGGTGGATGAATGCGGCGGAAACGCCGTAATTCTTACGGTGGAGCGGGACGGGGAGACCATGGATGTGCAGATCAAGCCGGAGCGGGACGAGTCGGGAAAGTATAAGATCGGCGTCTGGGTCAGGGATGACGCCCAGGGTGTGGGCACCATGACCTATATCGACAGCCGGGGAAATTTCGGGGCGCTGGGACACGGCATTAACGATGTGGACACCAGTACCCTCATGCACATGGAAGGGGGCACCCTTTATGATACCAATATTATAGACATTAAGAAGGGAGCAGTGGGAGACCCGGGAGAAATGACGGGTATGATTATTTATACCGATGACCACATCCTGGGCAGCATTACTGTCAATAACATACAGGGGATTTTCGGCGTCTGTAATGACAGGGCGTTGTCCATGGGAACCAACAGTCCGCTGCCTATCGGCCTGAAGCAGGAGATTGTAAAGGGGCCGGCTCAGATACTCTGTACCGTGGACGGGCAGCCGCAATATTATGACGTGGAAATCACGGAAATTCATCTGGATCATGACAATGTCAACCGGGGAATTGAGCTGAAGGTCACGGACCGGAAGCTTCTGGACATTACCGGCGGTATCGTCCAGGGCATGAGCGGCAGCCCCATCATCCAGAACGGAAAGCTGGTGGGAGCAGTGACCCACGTGCTGGTCCAGGACAGCAGCAAGGGGTATGGGATTTTTATCGAAAATATGCTGGAGCATTAAGTCCGGGCAGGACAGGAACAAAAAGATGCGGTGCAAGCTTGCTTGCAGACGCATTCTTTTTGTGAGTGGACTATGCGGCGCAAGCCGTGCAGGGGATGATTGTTTTACAATCATCCCCTGCACCCGGACGTGAGGGAGCGCGGAGGGGGAGCTTGCTCACCCCCTCGTTTTTTGACAGGGATGTCTTATGCGGCGCAAGCCAGGCAGGTGATGAGTGTGAAGAGAATTTCTTAGTCTGCAAAAGACGCAGACAAAGAAATTCTAAAGCTTCATACAGAAGAACGCAAGGGCAGCGTTCTTCGCCAATTGTTTGTGCTGCCTGCAGCGGCATATTGGGAAGTGTGAAACAATTATCTCCTGCGCCCAGACGTGAGGGAGCGCGGAGAGGGGCAGGAGTTGTTTGAAACAATGATTACTCATGTGACCATGCAGAATCTGATCTCCACCATAAAAAGTTGAATGTGGCGAATATACATAATGTGGAATATATGGCCTTTTATACCGGAAGCAGAACCCTCGAAGCGTTGGTTGGGTTAACATCCCTGCAGTTGGATTGGCTTCATTACAGGCGCAAGGATCAAAACGGAATGATCAAAAATTTCTGACATGGGGGCCATATACAACATTTTTGCGTCCTATAAAAGCCGACAATCCCAGTATTTATGGGAAGTGCCGTTTTTTCAATCATTCAAGTGTCGCAAGTGAGATAGTTATTAAAGAAATTGTAATTGTGTATTGACAATAATAGGTAGTTGTTATATCCTAACAGAGAAGTAAATAAACATTTTAAACTATTGAAAAGGAAAGGCGGAGCTTAAAAATGAAACTAAATAAACTTTTATTTGAAAAACATCTTAATGAAAAATGGTCTGCTAAAGTGTGTCCTATGTGCGGCTATAATAAATGGACTTATGATGATATATTATGTACTCCATTAACAATTGGTCCTAATAACAGTATAAATCTTGGTGGTAAAATAATGCCCTTAGTACCTGTAACTTGTACCAATTGCGGAAACACAATATTTATAAACGCTTTAGTTGCAAAAGCATGTGAACCAGATAGAGAGGAGTAGTATGTCCATGATTACTAACGACAGTAGTTCAATTACGACTTCTCAAGAATCCAGTATTAAGTATAATAGTTTAAACACTCAAATTATTACCAACTATCACACTAATGAGATCAGTCAGAACAATAAAATAATCAATACAGCAATTGGAATAATTATTTTGGGAACATTAACCATCATCTGTTCAATATTTATAGCTACTTTTAAAGACTTCAATGCTGGATTATTAACTGCAATTTCAGGAATCTTAGTAGATTTTATTTCAGGAACTATCTTTTGGATGGTCACTAAATCCAATGATAGTAAAATGAAATATTTTAATTCTATATCTTCAGAGGAAGAACGCAACAAACTTATATCCCTTATTGAATCAATAAAGGATGAGAAATCAAAAAATAAGCTAACTGAAAAACTGATTGATGCGTATTGCAGGAAAAATGAATCAAAATAAATTTAGTAACAAACTGGAAACACTGCCGTAAATGAAAACCCTAATCCACCAGTTATTCTGGGTGAATAGAGTAAGCGGCGGTGAGGATAGCATAAAAAGCCTCCTGTGATACAATAAGTAAGGTGCCGCAAGCCAAACTCAAATAACAGGAGGCGTCCACGTGGACAAGAAAAGTTTATCACATAGTGCGCCACGAAACAAGGGTGCGTTGTTATGCGGGTGGAAATCCCGTCCGGTAAGGCATTAGCCACGCCGCCGGAAGCGAGTCTTGGGACTGTGCTGGTAACAGTACGGTCTAAGCGTAGACAGTAAGGCAGTAGGGTAGCCATAGAGCACCGAAATAAACTTAATTCTAGCAGGCCGACGCCGTTATGTGGGTGGAAGGCAAAACACCAGTTTATCGATATGGCGAGATTTCGGGTGCTGCTGCGGTGTCGGAGAACCAATCATGCTGTACAACCGTAAGGGAGGAAAGCAGACAGGATGCGGGCAATCGGACAGCCGGATAGTACCAGGGAAAGCGGTGAAAGCCGCCGGAGGGAAACCGAGAGGGGGCAAATACTCAAGCCCCTGCTGTGCAAGGTAATATCGAAGAGGAAACATTGGCCATACGCAGGGGTGGGGAAAACAATGGAAACAACTGTTAAGGGAGTGCCATGAGAAAATGGAAGGGAAGAAAGCTGTAGGAATCGATGGGATGACCAAAGCGGAATACAGCACACATCTGGAGGAGTACCTAGAGATGCTGGAAAGACGGATAAAGAACAAATCTTACAAGCCCAAGCCAGCAAGGAAAGTGGATATATCGAAAGAGGACGGGCAGGGAAGACAAGACTGCTAAGCATTTACTGTTATGAAGACAAATTGGTGCAAGAGGCGCTCTGGCGCATACTGGGGGCTGTGTTCGAACCGCAATTCTTTGATGGGATGATGGGGTTTCGGCCAGGAAGAGGATGCCCTCAGGTGCTACAGCTGTTGAACACATTAATTGAGAAAAGATATACAGGATACGGACATCAAGTCTTTCTTCAATAACATTGACCATGAATGGGCAGTGAAGTTCATCGAATCGAAGATTAAAGACCCGAACATAATGCGGTTAGCTAGACGGATGCTGAAGGCCGGGATTATGGAAGATTGCCAGTTTTCGGCAGAAGCCGGTTCCGGACAGGGCTCCGTCTGTTCGCCAATCATCGCAAATATATACATGCACTATATGCTGGTGTGGTGGTTCAAGGAAAAGATACAGTCAAAGGCCGAAGGATTCTGTGGCCTGCTTCCAGTATAAATGGGAAGCGGAACGGTTCAATGAACAGCTGAAAAAGAGGATGGGATACTTTGGACTGGAACTACAGGAAGACAAGAGCAGGCTGATTAAGTTTGGCAGATTTGCTGGGCAAGATGCAAAGGAGAAAGGAAGAAAAGCCGCAACATTTGATTTTCTGTAAACGTCAAACCTTGCGCCTTAACTAGTAAAATAAGTACACTTTATTGGACATTTCAAAGTGTATACTTTACCGAAGAGGAGATGGCAGAATGCAGGATGATACAATAATGATTGCGCATATAGATGTTCTTGGCAATATTCAAACAGTGAGAGAGCATTTACTGGGCACGGCGGAAAAGGCAAAGAAATTTGCAGTTGAGTTTGGCTGTGGGGAGGCTGGTTTTCTGTGCGGCCTTCTACATGATATAGGGAAATATTCGGCGGCTTTCCAGAAAAGGATACGAAATCCTCTGCCCTCCAATCGGGTGGATCACTCTACTGCAGGTGCGGTGGAAATGCAGAAGCTGAGCAAGAATTATATTTATATTGTTTTGGGGATGGCAGTGGCAGGGCACCATAGCGGTCTGTTGGATGGGGGAAATGCCATAACGGCGGAGGATGGCACTTACTTCGGGCGGCTTAAGAAGAAGCTGGAAGATTACAGCCATTGGAAAGAAGATTTATCGTCTGAGTTTTCAGAGAGCAGCTTGGCTGCACTTCCAAAATATTGCTTAGAAAGCGGGTTCAGCGTGTCTTTTTTTATCCGCATGATCTTTTCCTGTTTAGTAGATGCTGATTACTTGGATACGGAAGATTTTATGGAGAAAAGCCAGGTGAAAAGAGGCGGCTATGATTCTCTGGAGATATTGCGGCACCGGCTTGAAGCGTATGTATCCCGCTGGCTGGAAGCAAAAAGTACGGAAGCAGGGGTAAACGCAGAATTGAGTAAAAATCGTAACAGTATACTGTTGGAGTGTATGGAAAATGGAGAGAACTATTCCAGAGGGCTCTATACCCTGACGGTGCCTACAGGAGGCGGGAAGACCACTGCTTCTATGGGATTTGCCTTAAGGCACGCCTGCAGGCATGCCTTGAAAAGGATTATTTATGTGATTCCATACACATCTGTTATTGACCAGAACGCAGCAGTTTTTGGGGATATTTTCGGACAGGAAAATGTATTGGAGCATCACTCCGGTATTTTGTATGATGTAGGGGAAAATCAGGAAAAAGAGGTAAATTGCAGAAAAGCATTATCTACAGAAAACTGGGATGCACCAATTATTGTAACTACGGCGGTACAGTTTTTTGAGTCCCTGTATGGGAACAAAAGCTCACAATGCCGGAAGCTGCATAATATTGCCAACAGCATCATTATTTTTGACGAGGCACAGACGCTGCCGGTACCATATCTGGAGCCCTGTGTGGCGGCAATGTCTCAGCTGGTGAAAAATTATCGTTCAACGGTGATACTTTGTACGGCGACGCAGCCGGCATTGGAGGAAAAGTTTCAAGTTTATCTGCCTAATGAAAACATTTGTGAAATCTGCAGTGGTGCAGAAAGGATGTTCGGACTTTTCAGAAGAAACAGGATAGAGAATCTTGATTTGTTATCTGTAGAGGAGCTGGAGGAACGGCTGAGCAGCCGGGGGCAAGTGCTTTGCATTGTCAACAGGAGGAAAACGGCGCAGGAGCTATATCAAAATCTGGAGGGAGAAGGCGTTTTTTGCCTTACGACATTGCTCTGCCCTCTCGACAGAAAATCCAAATTCGCGGAGATAAAAAGGCGGCTGGATAAGGGGGAGACTTGTCGGGTAATAGCCACCTCGCTGATGGAGGCCGGAGTGGATCTGGATTTTCCTCAGGTATACCGGCAGGAGGCAGGGCTTGATTCTTTGATTCAGGCTGCAGGAAGATGTAATCGGGAGGGAAAACGACCGGGGGAAAAGCAGTTTGTCTATTCTTTCCGGCTGGAGGACGAGGAAAATAAATTTCTGGCGCTAAACATTGCGGCACTTCGGGAAACCTGGCGCAGATATGAGACCGTGGATGGGCCTGAAGCAATTTCATTTTATTTTCGGTATTTCAGGAATCTTTTGGGAAATGAAAATCTGGATCAAAAGGAAATTATGAAAGCGTGGGAAAAGGGGATCGAGGGAAATAGATTTCCCTTTGCAACCGTCAGTAAAAGCTTTCGTCTGATAGAGAATGCGACGCGGCCGGTATATATACCGCTGAAAGGGGCAGAGGAACTGTTGGGGCAAGTGCAAAACAGCAGTGCCGGAAGAAATACTTATCGTAGGCTGGGGCAGTACAGCGTGAATGTTCATGAATACCATTTCCAAAGGTTATGGGAGGCGGGATGCCTGGAGGAAATCAGCAGCGGGTTTTTTGTGCTTCGGGATGAAAATCAATACAGCAGAGACACCGGGCTTAAAATGGATGTGGAGACAGGATATGGGATTTTGATTTAACGAGTGTTAGCGAGAAGAATGAGTTTACTCATTCGATAAGTGATGAATGCAGATCAACAACCATAGATTTATGATCTGAAACAAGCATAAGGAAAAGAAATGCAAAGAGATAGAGTATCACTTGACGGTGATATTTGCTTTCATGGGAGAATGAATTCAGGCGACAGATAGCACCTGTCGCCTGGAAACTTATTACAGTTTAATCTATTATTTCAACCCACATCTATAAGATGACATAAACAGTTTATATAATTTTGAAAGAAATTGCAATTGTATATTGACAATAATAGGTAGTTGTTATATCCTTATAAAGAGGGAAATGTACATTTTAAACTATTGAATAAAGAAAGGAGGACTTGACAACATGTCTGTTTTGGTGGAGGTATGGGGAGACTTTGCCTGTTTTTCCAGACCGGAAATGAAAACGGAAAGGGTGACATATGATGTGGTCACTCCTTCCGCTGCCAGAGGGCTTTTGGAAGCAGTCTACTGGCATCCCGGATTAAATTGGTCGGTAGACAGGATTTATGTTTTAGCGCCAATCCGGCTGGAAAAGCGGACGGTGGAAGATGCGGAAAACCTGGAGCCGGCAGAGATTAAAATGACAAGCATCAAGAGAAACGAAGTGAATGCAAAGATTTCTGCCAGTAGTGTAAAAAGGGTTATGGTCAACGGAGAAGGCAGTTTATATCTGAATACGGCAGCGGAAAGGAGCCAGCGGTCTTCTCTGGTATTACAGGACGTGCATTACGTGCTGGAAGCGCATTTTGATATGACTTCCAATGCCGGTCCGGGCGACAATCCGGGAAAGTTTCAGGATATTATGAAACGGCGGTTGAAAAAGGGCCAGTGCTACCACCAGCCATATTTCGGATGCCGGGAATTTCCGGCACATTTTCGGGAGTGGGAGGGCGGTGCGATACCGGCCATTCCGCTGACAAAGGATCTGGGGTATATGCTTCACAGTATGGATTACAGTGATCCGGCAGAGATTCGTCCCAGGTTTTTCAGGGCACAGATAAAGGACGGGGTGCTGGATCTGAGAGATTGCGAGGTGGTTATGTGATACTGCAGGCGTTGGTAAAGCATTATGAGGATCTGCTGGAAAAAGGAGAGATTCCCAGGCCCGGTTGGGGAACGGTGCGAGTTTCTTATGCGCTGAATCTGGATCGGGAAGGAAATATCGTTGATCTGATTCCGCAGAAGGTATCAAAGGTGAAGGGTAAAAAAACCGTCTATGAAGCCCGGAATATCATAGTACCACAGCCGGCAAAGCGTTCCGTGGATATTACACCTAATTTCCTCTGTGATAATTCCACTTATGTTCTGGGAGTGGATGAAAAGGGGAAGCCGGACAGGACAGAGAAATGTTTTAATGCCTTTTGCGATTTACATAGAAGATTGTTGGGTAATGTATCTTCTGAATCGGCGAAAGCTGTATTGCTTTTCCTGCAAAACTGGGAACCGGGAAAGGCATTGGAGTATGATTGTATAGCAGAGGCATGGAAGGATCTGATGGCAGGTGCTAATATTCTTTTTTATTATGAAGGAGAGCCTGTAACGAATGATGAAACTGTCAAAAGATGCTGGCAGCAATATTATGATACTGCAGGTGCAGAAGAAAACGGTATCTGTATGATTACCGGTAAAAGGACGCAGATTGCAGTATTGCATCCGGTTATTAAGGGAGTATATGGCGCGCAGGCAATGGGAACATCGCTGGTGTCCTTTAACGCTCCGGCTTTTTGCTCCTATGGGAAGGAGCAGGGAGAAAATGCTTCGGTGGGAGAATATGCGGCGGCGGCCTACGGTGCGGCGTTAAACAGCTTGTTGATGGACAGGGGGCATGTGAAATGGATCGGAGATACCACAATCGTCTGCTGGGCGGAAGGCGGGGAAGAGGTCTATCAGGATGTGGGGATTGCCGCAATGTTTGGAGTTCAGGATGAAGGAAGGATTACAGATGAAGATTTAAGTGCAATATTGAGCGCTGCACTTGCAGGAAAGCCGGTGGAGCTGGAACATGTGAAGCTGGATTTAGACAGGCACTTTTACATTTTGGGGGTGGCGCCTAATGCGGCAAGGCTGTCTGTGAGGTTTTTCTGGCAGGATTCCTTCGGAAATATGCTTAAGAACATTGGCAGACATTATGACCGACTTGAGATGGTAAAGCCTGCATACGAAAAAGAAGACCGTCTGTCATACTGGAGACTGCTCCAGGAAACCGTCAACCAGAACGCCAGGGATAAAGTACCTTCTCCGCAAATGGCGGCGGATGTTATGAAGGCAGTTTTGACAGGAGGCAAATACCCGGCTTCTCTGCTGAATGGAGTGATGTTGCGTATACGGGCAGAGCATAAGGTGAGCTGGGGGAGAGCGTCCATTATTAAAGCATTTTTTATAAAAAACAGTAACTCGCAGTGTCCAAAGGAGGTATTACAGATGGCGTTAAATGAAGAAAGTACGAATCAATACTATAATTTAGGAAGATTATTTGCCGTGTTGGAGCATGTGCAACAAGAGGCTAACCCTGGGATCAATGCAACTATAAAAGATAGATACTTTAATTCTGCAGCCTCAGCACCGGCAAATACATTTCCGCTGCTGATAAACCTGGCACAAAAGCATTTACGAAAATGTAAGGAGGAAGGAATCAGGATTTCTTTCCAAAAACAAATTCAGGGAATCACGGAAAAGCTTGGGGAAGAGTATCCGGCGCGTATGACATTGCCACAGCAGGGATCTTTTCATTTGGGTTATTATCATCAGACACAGAAAAGATATGAGAAAAAGGAGGATAAAGAAGTATGAGCGAGGCGATTAAAAACAGGTACGATTTTGTAATTCTATTTGACGTGGAGAACGGAAATCCCAACGGAGATCCCGATGCGGGCAACATGCCCAGAGTTGACCCGGAAAGCGGATACGGCCTTGTGACGGATGTCTGCTTAAAACGGAAAATCCGCAATTATGTGGAAACGGTCAAGGAAGACGAGAAGGGGTATCGCATTTATATTAAAGAGAATGTTCCCTTAAACCGCAGTGATAAGGAAGCATATGACTATGTGGGAGCAGACAGCAGCAGCGTGAAACAAAAGAAAAAGGAAGATCCTGAGCTGGACCGGAAAATACGCGATTTTATGTGTGAAAATTTTTATGATATTCGGACTTTTGGGGCAGTGATGACAACTTTTGTAAAGGATAAGTTGAACTGCGGGCAGGTGAGAGGGCCGGTACAGCTGGGGTTTGCCAGATCTGTGGAGCCGATCCTGCCCCAGGAAGTTACAATTACCAGAGTGGCAATCACTACAGAAAACGATGCAGAAAATAAAGGCACGGAAATGGGCAGGAAATATATTGTACCCTATGCGCTGTACCGTGCGGAGGGCTACATCTCGGCAAATCTGGCAAGAAAGGTTACGGGATTTTCGGAGGAGGATCTGGAGCTTTTATGGCAGGCAATTCTAAATATGTTTGAGAATGACCATTCTGCTGCGAGGGGCAAGATGGCAGTTCGCAAGCTGATTATTTTCAAGCATGACAGCGAATTGGGATGTGCGCCGGCACATAAGCTCTTTGACGGTGTAAGAATTCAGCGAAAGAAGGATGTGGAGATTGCCAGAGGATTTACCGATTATGTGGTGGAACTGGCGTCGGAGCTGCCGGACGGCGTAACCTGCATTTGTAAGGAATAACTGGCATGGAGTATGAAGAAGAGGATTATTTGCTGCTGTCCGGTATCCAGCATTTTGCATTCTGCAGAAGGCAATGGGCGTTGATCCATATTGAGCAGCAGTGGGAAGAGAATGTCAGAACCTTTGAAGGCAGAAGCATGCACGAAAATGCGCATAATCCGTTTTACAAAGAGAAGCGGGGCGGGATCATATCGGTTCGGGCCATGAAAGTTTTTTCCAAAAGTCTGGGAGTCAGCGGAGAATGTGATCTTGTGGAATTTCATGCTGACTCTCAGGGAATTCCGTTGAACGGCCGGAGTGGGCTGTACAGGGTTGTGCCCGTGGAATACAAACGCGGAGCACCAAAAAGCCATGATGCAGATGAGCTGCAGCTGACAGCGCAGGCGATGTGTCTTGAGGAAATGCTGCAAACTGACATCGAGCGGGGATTTCTTTATTATGGAGAAACGAAGCATAGAAAAGAGGTTGAGTTTTCCGAAGTACTTCGCGATAAGGTCCGGAAACTTTTGGATGAGATGCACCAATATTATCACAGAGGTTACACACCTAAGGTTAAGACCGGGACAAAGTGTAAGCAATGTTCGCTGCAAAGTGTATGTGTGCCGGGCCTGAGCAGTAATGATACAGTGAATGATTATATTGAGGCAATGCTGGGGGAGGGAGTGAGATGAAGAAGTTACTGAATACCCTTTATGTGACTTCGCCTGATGCTTATTTAAGTCTTGACGGGGAAAATATCGTGGTCAGGAAGGATGATGAGGTTGCAATGCGTCTTCCTGTTCATAACCTGGATGCAGTAGTAGCCTTTAATTATGTTGGTGCGAGCCCGGCATTGATCAGAAAGTGTACTGAAAATAATATCTCCCTAAGTTTTTTCTCAGGAAATCAATATTGTGGAAGATTTGTGGGAAAAGAAAACGGAAATGTTATTCTGCGTAAGACACAATATCGGTTTTCGGACGATGAGCAGAAATGTCTGGATATTGCAAGGAATATGATTCTGGGAAAGGTATTTAACGAGAGGTATGTGATCAATCGTGCCTTACGGGATCATGAATTGAGAGCCGATGTGGATAAACTTCGTAATACGTCGGAACTGTTGCATAAGGCTATTGAAAATATCAGAAAATGTCAGGATCTGAACGAACTGCGAGGACATGAAGGAGAAGCGGCAACGGTATACTTTCGTGTATTTGACGAGTTGATTCTGCAAAATAAAGAGCAGTTCCGGTTCAGGGGAAGAAATAAGAGGCCTCCGCTTGATAATGTAAATGCGCTTCTTTCGTTTGCCTATTCTCTTCTGGCAAATGAATGCGCCGGGGCAGCGTATTCTGTTGGATTGGATCCCTATGTAGGTTTTATGCACCGTGACAGGCCGGGGCGAAGATCTTTGGCGCTGGATTTAATGGAAGAATTGAGAAGTCCGGTGGCTGACAGATTTGTGCTGACACTTATAAATAAACGCCAGATTGCGGCAGGTGACTTTCTGGAAATGGAAGATCATGCGGTCATAATGAAGGAGGAAGGAAGAAAGGCGGTAATTCAAAGATGGCAGGAAACAAAGCAGGAAGTAATACAGCATCCCTACTTGAAGGAAAAAATACAAATAGGGTTGCTGCCCTATGCACAGGCATTGTTGCTGGCAAGATATTTGCGGGGAGACCTGGATGCTTATCCGCCGTTTCTCAAGAGGTGATGGTATGATGGTATTGATTACATATGACGTGAATACAACAACAGGGCAGGGAGTTAGACGTTTGGCAAAGGTTGCTAAAATATGCACAAATTATGGACAGCGTGTACAAAACTCGGTATTTGAATGCCTGGTTGATAATACGCAGCTCGCCATGATCAAAAAGCAGATACAGGACATTATTGATGTAGAAAAGGACAGTGTCAGATATTATGTTCTGGGAGAACAATATAAGAATCGAATAGAGCATATAGGAAAAAAGCAAGGGGTCGATTTGTCCGGACCGCTGATCTGTTGATGTGCGAAAGTAAAGTGCCCATAAAAAGTGGTCGTTTTTCGCACAGGTTTTGGTAATTAATTATGTAGTAATGCGAGAAAAAGTATTTAATTTGTGGGCTTGAAAAGCCTTGTTTTGTGCAATGTGAAAAGATTTATATAAAAATGAGATTGTTATTTAATATATTTTTGCTGTCGCTCCCCATGCGGGAGCGTGGGTTGAAATAGCTTCAGGATCCGGCTTCC
>CAJTKW010000068.1 GCA_910577035.1 uncultured Acetatifactor sp. | reverse complement strand
ATGCTTCGGGGTTGCTTTTACTCTGACAAAGTGGCGTTTACTTTGTCAATCAACCATTTTCCCATTTTCATTGCTTATTGAAACAAATTATGGCATAATGGTGTCACCAATACTGGTACGGAAACACGGAAGGCAATATGCGCGCGGAAATACAAGTCCGAAAGCAGACTTCCGGATTTTGAAAGGATGTCCGCCGAAGCGGGCAGCGGGGTAAGAATGAACACATATTCAAAGGAAGAGGTACGGCAGATGCTGTGCCGGTATCACAATCTGGACGGTGCCGAGGCATTGTGCGGGAAAGCAGGTGTGGAGAAGATCATGGCACGGATCCACAGCATTCAATACGATCCTTTAAATGTGCTGGCCAGAAACGCCGACCTGGTATTGCAGGCCAGGGTAAAGGATTACAGGGAATCCATGCTTTACGAGCTGTTATACCGGGAGCATAAACTGGTTGACGGATTTGACAAGGAAATGTGTATTTATGAAGCCGGAGATTTCAACCGTTTTCAATTTGTGCGCAATGAATATCCCAAACATGCAGCCCCAACTTTGCGTTACCGCAATCAGCTGGGGGTACTGGATATTTTGGACGATGTCAGGGATTTTGTGGAAAAGCACGGCAAAACAAGCACAAAAGATATTTCCATCGGCGAGGTCCGGGAAAGCCGCTGGGGACACAGGAAACTGTCCAGCGCCGCCCTGGATTATCTGTATCATACCGGTGTTCTCACCGTGGCCGACAAGCGGGGAACGCAGAAATATTTTGACCTGACGGAGCGTGTGCTGGACAGCACAGATCTTTCCTGTGGTCCGGATCTGACCCTGGAAGAATTTCTGGAATGGTATCTTGAGCGGAGAATCCAGAGTGTGGGCCTGCTGTGGAATAAGACAGGCGGCGCGTGGCAGGGACGTTTCTTAAGCGAAAATGAGCTCCGCAGCACCATCCTGCGAACGCTGGTTGAAAAAGGCAGAATCCAGGAAATCCAGGCGGAAGGGATCGACGAACCTTTTTATGCTTCGGGAGACTTCTCAGAATACCTTAATACCCGGCCCACAGACGGCTATGCCAGATTCCTTGCGCCGCTGGATAATATGATGTGGGACAGGCAGATGCTGGAAAAGCTGTTTGACTTTACCTATCGCTGGGAAGTTTATACTCCTGCAGCCAAAAGGAAATTCGGTTATTACGTCCTTCCCGTCCTTTATAACGGACGATTTGTGGCCAGGTTCGAGGCGGAGCCGGTCCGTAAGGCCAAACAATTTGTGATTCAAAACTGGTGGTGGGAACCGGAAGTGAAACCAAATGACAACCTGAGAGAAATCATTGCAAAAGAAATGGAACGTTTTGCAGAATTTCTTCAGGTGGAAAATTCCCCCGAAAATATGATTAAGTCAGGAATGCGGAAATAATATCTCCTGCATCGTATATCCATAAGCATTTTTCGGACCTGCATCTGAAGCCGATTCCAACTCCCCGGTCTTCGCTGCAGGGATGAAATAAAATACTCTCGATTTGCTCGTTGCAAATCTGACGGACTTTACTGTATTCTCTCCATTCCAAATCTTCAACCCAATCAAGACCGGCAATTTCCTGGCCTTGTGTGTCGTCATACCATTTTGGCTTTTCAGACAAAAGAATATCATTCCACCCGATTGCAATATAACTGTCGGATCTTACCGTGACAGATAAGATACCAGCCGAAGTTTTAACCAGCATTGGGGCTTCGGCAAACCATCTGTTATCGATACAATCCCAAACAGCATACACCTGCTCAATAACGGCATTTTGAATATTGGCAAAAATGGTTTTATGGATTCTGTAAAAATCACTCTCCCCGGACACAAAGACATACTCATGATTCGTCAGCGACATGTTTCATTTCCCCTTATCATTCCCGTTGCTGCTACGGACGAAATCTCACAACCACATGCCGGCTGCCCCGTCCGTCTGTTTCCAGCGCAAGTATTTCATACTGCCGAAAGGCCTTTTGAATCTCTTCTTCAGAATAATAGCGAAACAGTATCCCAATAATTCATTCTTCTCTCCACACCCCGCAAATAGCAGCACTCCCCGCAGACTGCACACCGCCATGCCTACCGGTCCAAGCGATATTCAATACTGACCACAATATCATCTCTGGTAATTACGGTCAAAAGGGTCTCCCCTCTTGTATAAGTATAGGCTGCCCCTTCTGCCGCATACTCCTCCCCATAGAGGGATTTCATATCCTCCACACGGTCCCCAAGGCACAGCCCTTCCGTGGTCGGCAGATTGGAATCTATAAAATAGACCGAATAAACCCTCTCATCCTCCTCCCCCCCATAGGTAGTCAATTCAAACGCCCCATAATTATAGACACGGTCATTTCCGTCAAAGGCACAGCTGGGAACCTCCGAAACCCCGCTGCAGCCCCCCAGCATGGAGCTCTCAAAAACCTCTCCCGGAATCAGGGTAACTCCCTCATATAAAAAACCAAACCTATCTTCTTCCGCCCCGGATCCCTTCTGATCTGACAGCGCTGCCTCCTGTCCGCCGCCTCCGGTTTCCACACCGCCTCCGGTTTCTTCGCCGCCCTCTCTGTCGTCCTCACCGGCAAACTCCGGGCTGCCGGCACCGATATTGATATTCTGCGCCAGCTCCGCTTCCTGGCCGCAGGCCGTTAATACCGCCAGTAATCCCCCTATCAACAGTACCCTGCCTATCCGCTTCATCCTCTTGTTCCCTCAGCCTTTCTTCAATTATGTCATCGTACTTCTGCAGCTTTTTGTCATAGACTGCCGCAAGCTCCGGGTCTTCCCGGTGATCCGCCAGCCCGTATTCCTCCGCCAGGATATTCCCAAAATACCGGGACAGCTTGACAGCTCCTGACAGATTCAGGTGATACCCGCCGTCATAGGTATCCTTCGAAAAGTCCAGCCCGATGTCCTCAGACCGCTCCACAAAATTATAATACGAAAGCCCGTATTCTGCAGCATATTCTTTTATCTGTGCATCGTATTCCTCATACCAGTAGGGGTAAAGGCTGGGCGCTTTGACCAGCACCAGGTCCGTCCCCTTTTCCTCACACAGCAGACGAAGCTTATCCAGATATTGGCAGCAGATCTCCTCAAACCGGTAATCGGGCAGCACCTTTTTCACTGGAAGCGTTCCTGCAGGCACCACCTCCGTATGAAGCTGGAAGCCGTTAAAGAAATTCTCCTTACCCCCGACGAAATAAGCAAAGTCCTCCCGGGTCAGCCGATCAAAACGGGAATGGTAGCGAAGGATGGGAAACACATAGGATAAAAACTGTTCCTCCTCCGTCATGGATGCCAGAATTATCCCCACCTTGCTGCCGGACCAGCGCATTTTGTCTATGGTCAGACGGTTATAGGCCTCGCTGACCGGTTCCGAGTAACGCAGGGCATTCACATTGAACACAAGTACCCGGGGCGTCTCATAGCGAAAGGTTTCCTCCGCCACATAATAGCTCATCCACACAAGCTGCTGGGGCGTTCCCCGGATATAAGCCGTGATACCGTAGTCCCGGTACAGCTCCAGGGGAGAAAAATTCGCATATACCTCACAGTCTCCCAGGAATATGACATCATGTCCTCCTGCTTCCCGGTAGTACTGGGAGATGAAACTGCCCTCTTCCAGTTCCGTCATATATTTCGGCTCTAGAAGCCTGGAAATCAACAGCAGCGCGATACAAAAAAGGACCAGAACCGCCCCTGTGGACAGAATTGCTTTACCCCTTTTCTTCCTCATCTGCCTCCTCACACTTCCAAACATGCCGGCGCAGCCGACACAAACAATCAGTGAAACCAAAGCGCAAAGTTCGCGCCGGGAAGACTAAAACCCGCTGTATATAAATTCCGACGCCGTAAAGCCAATCCCATACCTGCCGAAGGTAAGGACTGTAAGCGCCAGCAGGCCGATCACCCCCACCCTTGCCGCAGTTGGGAACGCACAGAACCTTGCTTTCAGAGCCCTGCTTTTCCAGTCATACATCCACAGCAGCAGACAGGCAGCTCCCAGGACAATCCAATCTCCCCCGGAAAGCCCCATCCCGCCGATTCCGGCAAGGAGCACATCGTAATTAAAGACAGTAAATACGGAGCCCGCCATCCTCAGTACGGTTGCCGTGTCCGGCCAGATGAAGAAAGACCACAAAAAGCTGACCACCAGGAACGTGCCGATACGGTTCAGCGTCTTGCTCCCTATCCGGAATTTCTCCCCCAAAAATACAAAGAAACCATGCAGCAGCCCCCAAAGCAAATACTTGCCGCCATGCCAGATCCCGGAGACCAGGAACGTCACCATGGTATTCAAAAACCTTCGCCGTTTCCCCCTGCGGCTGCCCCCCAGGGGAATATACACATATTCCCGAAGCCAATCCCCCAGAGTGATATGCCAGCGGCGCCAAAATTCCCGGACCGACTGGGCCAGATAGGGGGCGTCAAAATTTTCGCTCATCCGGATCCCCAGCATCCGGGACACTCCAAGGACAATATCCATCCCTCCGGAAAAATCCGCATATAACTGAACCGCATACAGCAGCATTGCCGCCAAGGCAAAGGCACCCTGGAACCGCTCCGGCTCCCCGGAAATGGCAGACACGATCACGCCGGTTCTGGCAGCAATCACCAGCTTCTTAAACAGGCCCCACAGACTGCGGACAGCGCCCTTCAAAAAGGAGTCCCCGCTGATCTTCCTTTCCTCCAGCGCGGCACGCATTCCGGCATATGGCTCGATGGGCCCCATGAAAAGATGGGGCAGATAAGTGACGAACAGGCCAAACGTAAGCAGATTTTTCTCCGGCTCATATTTACCCCGGTATAAATCCACATGATAAGCTATGATCTGCAGCGTAAAATAGGAAATACCAATGGGGGCAACCACCGGCGGCCAGGGCAGCCAATTGCGCACCCGCAGCAGAAGCAGCACCAATACCTGCAGAACCACACTGATCCACATGACCGAATGGTGCCTTGGAATCAGCCGCCCTGCCAGATAGCCCGCCAGGGTCACAGCCAGCAGATATACCATCGATATGCCGTACCCGGCGTAAACGCCTAAGCCCGCGGCAAAAAGAAGTAAATTTATCATCATGACATTTATCCTGTATCATCGCAATATGATTTATCTTAGCTACTCACAGGCCGGCCAGGCGGAACGATCCCAATCCCTTCCCTGTAGTATGGAATATCTCTGTTCGTCCGTCATCAGGCTGTACTTCGTATGCCGGCTGCCCGGTGTCGCGTCGATATGGCGCCATACCCCGTCCAGCTTAATCACCAGCCAGTAATGTGACTGATCGGTTACCCAGATCAGCTGCGTTTCGTAATGTTTCCTTGTCAGCAGGCTCTGCAGGCAGAGGGCATGGACCAGGCAGTCTCCCGCCTTGTTGGTAAACCCGTACCATACCGGATCCTTTCCCCCGGAGTTGTGGCTGTACCTGATAGTATCCCGGACATAGTCCCTGATTACTTCCGGGTCATTGCCGAGTCCCGCCGCAATGGAATCTGCCAGCGCATCCGTATCCTCCTGGTCATGCTCCACCACTACAGTCCTTTTCCTCCTGGCCATATTCCCATACTTGTCCTTGGACATGTAAGTGACATAATAAGTTCCGGCGACGTTAAGGTTTACTCCTCTGGCATCACAGGTTACCTCACAGACCCCGTCTTCCTCATCCGCTGCGCTGACACCTGACAGATAGTCGGGAGTTGATCTTTTCTCCACTCTTAAAGTGGTAAGTCCCTTGATGACCGGCGGATTCTTGTCCTGCCCTACAGCCAGCTTGGCTGAAGCCGTGGCAGTATTGCCGTTGACATCCGTGGCTTCAATTGTTATCGTCTGCACCCCCAGGGTATTGACATCCGGCTCCGTCACAAAACGTATTTCCGCCTCTCCGGATACATCAAAGCAGGATATGACAAAACTGTCAACCGTAACCTCCTCCCCCTCAAAAACGGATACATCCGTTAATACCAGTTCCGGCGGCGTGGTATCCACAACCAGGACCCGACAGGCACATTCATCCACAGAACTGGAAACCATATACTCTCCTGCCCCGGATTCATTGATAAGATCTATCTCTTCCTGTCTGATCCTGCTGCAGTCCCGATCCGGATTATAGAGCAAATCCTCTTTTCTTAAGGTCTCTCCCAGCTCCATTGTATATTCGCTTTTCATCCAGACAATGGAAAGTGTACATATCCCGGATACGGCATTTCCATAAACATCCTCCACCACCACGGTAACCTTCTGGTCTTCATAATTCAGCGGAATCAATACAGGATCCCCAAAGCGGACCTCCACCTCCGACAGGTCATAACAAGACGCCACAAAGTCACAGGGATCCGGTACATAATCCGGCGTTTTCCGTAAACAGGAAACGAACTCCACTTGCGGAGGCGTGGTGTCCTCTATAGTCAATGTAACCGTCTCGTCCTTACGGCCGCTTCTCATCGTCAGTAAAGTACTTCCCACTCCACCGATATTTACGGTAGAAAGATCTGTTACGATACCTGCATTCCGCACGTCCGCAAATTCTGTCATAAAGGCTTCAACGCTGACGGATTCCGTCCCCAGCTCCACTGTCAGATCATGGAATCTGGGCTGACAGCGTAACCAGTATGCGCCACATCCCACCAGCAATGCCGCAACGATACAATGGCAAATCCATCTGCGGCTGTCTAAGAAATATGCAGCCACAACATTTCTCCCCTTATTCCTGGCGGCCTTACCGGCCTCCCCAGCGCCCCCGGCCCTCCTTCTGCCTGCGGCTTCGGCCTGCCCTTCCGGCTCCGCCTGCCTCCCGGACTCTGACCGCCCTTCCGGCCCCGCCTGCCTCCCGGACTCTGACCGCTCTTCCGGCTCCGCCTGCCTTCCGGATTCCGCCTGACCTTCAGCTTCCAGGGCTTTCAACTCGATGTCTATGCACCTGCAAAGCAACGGATTGCCGTCTTTATTGTATTCACATGCTTCACATTGGGGGATGGGCACCGATAACCTGGCATCCTTTCCACACGTTTCCCAATTCGTATCCATTCTGTCTTTTCCAGTTTTCTCCGCTGTATTTTGATCCGCCTGTATAAACGAATCCCCTCATGCTGATTTCAGTATCCGCCGCAATGACCGCCGGCACTCAGGGCACCTGCAGTTCCTGCACATAGCCGTCAGCATCAAAAGTATACTCTTTCCCATTTACGTCCAGAGTACAATCCGCAGCATAGCTTCCGTCCGTCCCACGGTATCTCCACCCCGAACCATTGGTCATCCAGCACTCCGCCGAAACCCCTTGATTTACGCACGGCAGGGAAAGCTCCTTTTTTATTTCATCATCCTGAAAATGCCACCATTCGCTGTACAAGTCTTTAAAACCTGCAGACATCATAATCCCCGACAGTTCTTTGGCATACACATTGTTCCGGGCCCGCGCCGAATACTGGCTGAGATCGTGCAGCTGAGTCTGCATCGCCAGCTCGTTTCCGGTATCCAGACTTTCCAGCGTCAGATCCATAGCCACGCCAAGGTTGTGCCTGGACACCCCCCCGCTGACAAAGGAACTCAAAGTGAAAGAATCGCTGCTGTCATTCATCAGCTCCCAATACGTCTTGCGCCGCTGGATCACCGTGCCGTTCTCGTCTGTCTCATCCACTGTAAGAATGACTCCCGGCTCGATTCCCCAATAGGTACTTTCCGGCAGCGTCGCATACTGAACCTCCGATGCTTTCCGATACATGTAAACAGAAGCCTCATGAGGGCGGAATGCTTCGTATATTTTCAGCCTGTACCCTCTCTCCCGGGCAGTTTCTATCGCTGTTGCCAGCTTTTCCGCGGTGGGATAAAGCAGCGGTACCAGGAAACTGTTATCCTCTAAACACACACCCTCAAATCCCTTTATCGTTTCCCCGGTCAGCCCAGGTATTTCAAAGCCATGGGCCATGAAAAGGGAATCATAGCTGTTGGTTATGTCATAGCTGCACAGGGCACCCACGTATTCCGGCAGATTAATCATGCAGTAATTGCTGTCAATATAGCAGATCCTGCCGTCCAGATAAATACCAAACATCCCGTCCTTCACGGCGGCCACGCAATATGCGTTCAGGGCCTCCGCCCTGCCGGCCGCTTCCCCTCGGTCCGCATCGCCGTATGCCTTCAGGTCTTTCACCGGCCAGACGGTACAGTACAGGGGCGTAACGGCCATTTCACATTCCTGCACTTCGGAAACTGCCGCATTCTCTCCTTCCAATGCAACCACACGGAAAGAATAGCCTGTGCCCGGACTCAGCCGTGGAGAAATATAGGTTCGCTCATCCTTCCGCGTGGTTGTCTTAACCGTTTTCCAGGTGCCGGCGTCACCGTCCTTCCTTTGAAGCTCGCAGGCATCACAATCCGGCTCATCCCAGTGCAGGCGGCACACACATCCGTCAAGCACCTCCAGTGTCAGATGAATATCCCGGGACGTTAAATCTTCCCATGTGACAGTGATCTCTTTTGACTCTCCATTGTAAAGAGCCATGCCGTTCACCTGTTTGCCGGGGACAAGCGTTACGATACAGGGAGAGGCCGGCGTCGGTATCCAAAGCTCCTCCTTTAAATCCAGCTCCACCCGGTTCTCCTCTACGGTCTTTAAAAGCTTCCTGCCGTCCTGCTGCATAACAAAAATACCACAGCAGTTACTTCCCTGAAAGTCAAAGCTTATAAGCGCCTTTCCTGCATCCTGGTCAACTTCCCATTCCAGATTTCCGATACCGGGATTCTGTATGCTGAAAAAACGCTGCACAGAGGCCTGTTTCCAGTGTAACTCTTTCCCCAGCAGGGAGGATCTTTTAATCAGGTCAATTTGAATCGTCAGCCCCTTGTCTGCCGGTAACTCCGACAGACGGCAGGAATCGCCGTCCACATATCCGCTGTAAAAAGTTATCTGGCTGCTTCCGCCGCCTATGGCGTATGTGCCCACATTGACATAATAAAAATCCGCACCCGCCTCTTCCAGACTACGCCAGCTCAATTCATATGTCCCATCCCCGTTCTTCCACAGCTCAGGCACGGCATGGTCCGCTATGCCCTGTACTTCAGCCATACGGGACTGCGCATAAATAAATACGGCGCCGAACCCGGCTGCAAGCATAAACAGCAGCACGCCCAGGACATAGCCTGCCCTTTCTATTCTCCCCGCTGCGCCAGTTCCGTCCCGTCCTTCTTCTGCATTTATATCTCCCCGTCTCTTTTCTGCCATAATCCATCCTTTTAACAGCCAATTGCCTCATAAAGCTCCCCCAGGGTGCTTATAGCCCTGTCAGGCTGCTCTGCGCGTCCTCCCGGACAGGCATATTTCCAGCTCCCCTGTTTTATCCAGACGGTATACATGCCCAATTCGTTGGCAGGAACAATATCATTGTCCAGACGGTCTCCCACCATTACAGCCTCATTTGGCTTACAGCCCGCCCGCTCCAAGGCAAGTTTAAAAATACGCCTGTCAGGCTTTTCCACGCCTTCCTCGGCGGAAGTAACCAGCAAATCAATATACTGCAATATGCCAAATCTCCTGAGACGTTCTTTACTTCCCGGAGACTGGTTAGCGATAATTCCTGTTTTATATCGTTTATGAATATATTCCAGGCATTGCAGCGTATCCGGGTACAGCCGCTCATCCTCCTTATGCCAGGGAGTTTTGTTCAGTCCGAAGAACTTTATGGCTTCCAGGTCTGCAGGCTGATTCTGCCTGGCAAAGAAAACCATCTTTTCCGCAAACTGCCCCCGGGTTATGTCCGTTCCCGCAATGACATCCCTGATCCGATGCTCCAATGCCAGGGATTCATCAATCAGGGTGGAACCCATATCAAAAAAGATCCACTGAATTGATTCCGGAATCATTCTTGATACTTGTCCTTCGTGATTTCCAGCTCGATTATTTTCCACTTTTCCCCTTTTATTACCGCCGCCCCTTCTTTGTCCGTCAAGGCTTCCCGAAACCCCACTGCCCGATAGCACCTGTACGCCGGTTGATTGTTCTCAAATACCCCGATGGTAACCTTCTCCGCTCCAAGGATTTCAAAGGCATATTTGAATCCCAGCTGAAGCATCCTGCTTCCATAGCCCATTCCCCTTTTTGACCCGTCTACGATCACCCACCCAAAGCGAAGGATTCTGTTGTCGCCGTGGATATAACGCAGGATGAAATGTCCCACGACGCCGCTGTCGTCAAAGGCTGTCATGGGATAAAAATTATCCTGCTCCCTGCAGTCGCCGTTTTCCAGCCTGTACTTGTCATCAATAGCCTTTGCACTAACGGGAAACTCACCAAACCGTCCCCCGCTCCATTTATAAAATACCTCCTCATCCGTCAGCCAGCCTGCAATATTCTCCGCGTCACAGCTCTTATATGGCCTTAACCTCAACATTTTATCACTCCTTCTGCTGCACATTTCCCCGGTATACTTTCTTTCTCACTTTCAGACATGCCGCCTGCGGCGGCAGTGCCGTCAGAAACGGCACAAGCAATCGTGTGAAGCTTGAAATCACTTAGTGAGGTCTTTTCGGGCTTAGTGATTTCCTTCGCACTTCCCACAACTCGCCCGGTTCCAGCCTGACTGCCCGTGCATTTTCAGTATGTATGACCGTATAGGATGTTCTAAAATCAAGATCGTTCTTAATCGTCAGCAGCGATAACAGCACCATTCCATGGGTCAAAATCAGGACATCCCTGCCCCGGCTGATCTCAGCCTCTGTCTCCTTCAGAATCCGGTCCAGAGCCGCAAACAATCTTTCCAGCAGATCCTGACAGGATTCTCCACCCGGCGCCTTTTGATACCGTTTATCGGACTGCCACTTTTTCATTTCGTCGGGATACCGTTTTTCTGTTTCGGCCCAGGTATGCCCCTCAAATAATCCTAAATTCATTTCCTCTAATCCGGAAATCACTTTTACCGGCACATGATGTCTCATTCCGATGATCTCTGCTGTTGTCAATGCTCTTCTCTGATAACTGCTGTAAATTCGGCAAAGAGTCACATTTTCCTTTTTAAGATTCCCGCTCAAAAGCTCCGCCTGTCTGATTCCGTTATCATTTAAGGGTATATCCGTTGTGCCCTGTATTCTTTTTTCAATATTCCAATCGGTCTCCCCATGTCTTGCAAACAGAATGCTCACGGATGCTTCCTCCCATACCCGGTAATCACCGCCAGCAGCAGTATCACCAGCATACAGAGGGAATAAAAATTCACCAGTGGAATGGATGCCGGCGCCACCGCAAAGCCCTCCCCGAACTGGGCGGACTGCTGGGCCGGAATCACGCAATGCACCGTCCAGGGCGCCAGGAAGCAGAACACACAGCCTGTACAATCCAGCAGGTTAGCCCGGCGATAGCGGTTGACCCCCGCCTTTTCCCCGATCTCATTCACCAGGTCCCCCAGGGCCACGATTGCCACGGAAATCACCCCCGTCACCATGCTTAAAATACCCGCGGACAACACAATGGCCGTCTCCGCGCTGCGCTCGCTCCTTGCAAAACGGGCCAGGAAGGCTCCCACATCCTCAAAGAGGCCGCTGCGCTCCACCACCCCCAGAAGGGCAAACACCGCAATCAGCATGGCCACCGTACCTGCCGTCCCCGTAATTGCCTCAATGATCGCCCCGGATACGGCAAAGCCGCCGGGAAAGGCAATCAGCTTATCCGTCGTATAAATGCCGCATAGCAGCCCGGCGGCAATCCCTGCCAGAATCCCCCAGGACAAGGCAGTGATGAGATGCTTTTTCATCAGACAAAGAACGATAATCACCGCCGGCACCACCAGCATCACCAGGCTCACCGGATTTGCCGTGCCGGACGCCGCCGGGATTACCGCACCTGTCTCTGTGGTTCCGGAAAACAGCAGGAATAAAACCAATGCTCCCGCCGCTGCCGGCAGGCTGTAGCGCATTCTGGTCCTGACTACGGTTCCCAGTTCCGCATGCTGGGTGGCGGATGAGGCGATGGTAGTGTCCGAAATCGGCCCCAGATTATCGCCGAAAGCCGCGCCTGACACAATGGCACCGATCATAAATTCCGGTGCCGCCCCCGCCATCACTCCCACCGGAAATAGAATGGGGATTACCACGAAATAGGTACCCACCGAGGTTCCCGTGGCAAACGCCAGCAGGCAGGTGATGAGGAAAGAAGCCGCCACAAACAGCCTGCCGGTAAAGCCTGCCGCCACCACGTATGCCGCAATGGTCTGCACCACTCCGCTGGCCGAAATCAGCTTGCCCGACACTGCCGCCAGTATCACCGCCATCACAATCACCCCAAACATAGGCTTGCTTAATCCGTAAACCAGCGCCTCCCCGTAGGCCTTTTCGTCTTTTGCAAAAAGAACTCCCGTCACCAGCGCCGCAAAGAAAGCCAGCACGTAACCGTTCACATTAGACTGGCTCAGAGCCGCCCACATAATCATGGCCGCAGCAGCCAAAAGCGGCGCCAGCTTGCCGAATTTTCCGAAATGAAATTCTATTCGTTTTCCCTTCTGATCCATCTTTCCCCTCATTCCGCCTTCCGAAAAAGTGCTTCCATCTCATATACCTTCTGTTTCTGCAGTTGAGCCTGTCATTGGAACAGCTCCGCGGTCCTCGCCATCCGGTCGGCTATCCTGACGCCAAAAGGACACCTGCTCTCACAGCTTCCGCAGCCGATGCACTCATCTGCATGATGCTCCAGGGCATCATAATGGGCTTTCACGGCAGCAGGAACCTCCGGCTGCATGACAGCCAGGTCATAATATTTGTTTACCATGGCAATATCGATTTCTGCCGGGCAGGGCTTACAATGGCCGCAGTAAGTACACTCACCCTGTCCGAAGGTATGGCAGGGCGCCTTTGCCAGTACCCCGGCATAATCCTTCTCTTCCTTCGTAGCGGTTTCATAGGCTGCAGCCTGTTCCACCTGCTCCGGCGTGTCGTAGCCTGCCAGCACCGACGCCACCGCGGGACGGGTCAGACAGTAATGGATGCACTGCACAGGCGTCAGCGCCACCCCAAAGGGAGACCGTTTTTCGTCAAACAGGCGTCCCCCTGCATAAGGCTTCATTACCGTAATTCCCACATCCTTCTGTTCGCAGAGCCGATACATCCCGGCACGGACAGGATCGATTCCTCCCAGATCAGCCTGATATTCATCGGCAAAATAAGTCTCAATATTGTCCGTGGGCGGAAGCAGGTCGAAAGCAGGATTGACACTGAACATCAGCATCTCGATCAGCCCGCTTTCCGTAGCCTTGATGGCCATGGCGGGATTATGGGTGCTCATGCCGATGTGCCGGATCTTGCCGCACGCCTTCAGCTCCTTTACGTATTCTATGTACGGGCCGTTCATGGCGGCATCCCAGTCGCTTTCCTGGTCGATGAAATGGATCATGCCCAGATCAATATAATCCGTCTGCATCCGGTCCAGCAGGTCTTCAAAGGCCTCCCTGCATTTCTCCAAATCCCGGGTGCGGACATACTGGCCGTTCTGCCAGGTGGAACCGATATGTCCCTGAATCAGCCAGCGCTCCCGTCTGCCGGATAACGCCTTCCCGATATTGGAGCGGACATTTGGCTCTGACATCCAACAGTCAAGGATATTGATTCCCAGCCCTTCCGCGCGTTCTATGATCGCTCTGCACTCCTCACCGCTGTGGCGCTCCAGCCATTCGCCGCCCAAGCCGATTTCACTGACTTTAAGCTCTGTTTTCCCAAGTCTCCTGTAGTTCATCCTCTACCTCCTTAAACATACGCGTCATATGTTCCGTAAATATCTTTTCCCTGCCCACAAGCCCTGATCGTCCCAAGCTGTAATTTTTATTATACATGGCTTCCCGGCAGATTACAACCGTTCACACACCCTCATATATCATTTTATTCCCTTTGGGGAAATTGAGTATCCACCGAAAATGAAACAGATAATTATGTATTGCTGCGAACAGCCGAATACTTTATAATATAATTAGGTAAAAACAGGTTTCCGCTTATTAAACAGGGTGAAACTGTCAGGAAGCATAACGTCAGGGAGTGTTACCATGGTTGACATAAAAGACAAAGAGTATTGCCCTACCTTGGAAGAAATCGGAGAATTCATTCATAATTCCGTCTTTTTGCAGTTTTGTGCAGAACTCAGTGCAGAATATAACTGCAGAGAAAAAATAGAATTCAGCTCGTGCAGTTGGGAATATGGCTGGAATGTAAAATATAAAAAAGCCGGTAAAAGCCTTTGTACCATATACCCAAGAGATAGTTATTTCACGGTATTAGTCGTGATTGGTGAAAGAGAGAGGGCGGCCGTTGAAGCCGTCTTACCTGAATGTACACCCGAATTAAGAAATATCTATGAGCAGACAAAACCGGGAAACGGTCAAAAGTGGTTAATGATTGACCTGGAAGACAAGGACAAGATCTATACGGACGTATTTCGCCTGATCGAAATCCGGAGAAAATTATAACGCGCTTTATCCGTTTCCCATTACATCCACCTTCTGCGGATCAAATCTCTTTTGAATGGTCTGTCATATTTGATTTTACCACGATCCGGCGTCCCTCATGAATCCGCCATTCGTGGATGCCGGTATCACCGGTGGCAAAGCCTATATCACTGTCAACAGGCAGGCGAAGAAATGCCCGGTACAGTTGATTCACCATACCCCCGTGGGTAACCACTGCCACAGTCGCATCGGGTTCGGTTTCAGACAGGATCTTTGACAACATATAGTCTGCCCGAAAGCGAAACTCCAGAGCGGATTCCTGCTCATAAACGGAAGCATGAAGGGGAAGGTTTATCACCTGCGGATATTTTTCTCTGGCAACAGCCCGCTCCAAACCGGCAATCAAGCCATTGTTAAACTCCATCAGTCTTTCGTCCGGAGTCAGGGGTATGCCTGTGGCCTCGGACAAATGTCCGGCCGTCTGATATGCCCGCTTTAGTGTACTGCAATAGATGGCCGAAAGATCATAATTTTCTTTCACATAACAGGCCATGGCTGCCGCCTGCCTGTGCCCTCGCTCCGTCAGTTCAAAGTCAGCCCGCCCTTCATGGACATCCAGCAGATCCGCTTCGGATTCTCCGTGCCGGATTACTAAAATACGCATTTGTCTATTCCTCCCGCTCCTCTGTCAGTAAACTTATATCCTCGCTTATTTCCCTTCCTCCAGGCCAAAATGCTTTGCCAGGATCGACAATACTTCTTCCCTCGTATCATTTTCAAAATCCGAACGAGTATATGTGAAAAAGCCTGTATGCGCCCAATCGATCTCCAGCGGAGGATGATACAATGCCCAGGAATTAAAGTTTTTCAGTGCTGCTTCCGGATCCGGGCAAAGCTTGATCTGCTCCATCATGAATTTCTTATCCGGATCATCCCGGTCAAAAAAGCGTGTGGCACAAATATCCGCCGGATCACAAAGCATGATGGCCACACGGTCATATGAAGAAATCTCCCTCAGCACGTCCGGCGGGATGTTGGTATCCACAATGACCTTCTTTCCTGATGCAGCCAGCTTAAGCAGCTCCAAAATTTCAACTTCCACACATTCTCTGGAAACCTGGTCCGTCCAGTTCCAATGTTCTTCCGGAGTCATATTCAGCCATTCCTGCCAGCCGCTCATGGTGTCAAAATAGCACAGCCCCGGCTGCTTCCAACGTGACAGCTTATCCCGCGGAAATACATCATGGTAATTTTCACCGCAATGAATCATATCGTACCGCCGGGCCAGCATCTTGACCATTGTTGATTTTCCCGCACAGCTATGTCCGTTTATAAAATAAACATTTTGCAGGTAATGTTTGATTAAATTTCCACTTAACGATATTTTCATTTTCACGCCTCTCCCAAAACAATTGATTATACTTCCGCCCTGCGGTCACATCGAATCCGGGGAATCTACTGTTCTGTACTTTGCCTTTTGCCGGACCACATAGCCACTGATTTTTTCATCATACGGCGGATACGGGTAACTCAGCCGCCCCGCTGCTTCTGTGGGAACCTGCTGTTCCGACCTCATTTCCATCCCTCCCGCCATGCCTTCTGATCTTTGGTTCGGAATGAAATACTTAACGGATTCCCTCTATTAACTCTCCAAAGAAACTATTTGTGTACTTGTTCATTTCTTCACATAAAGGAATTGTTTCGGGTAAATAACATTGATTTTTGTCTAGCACATTATTTTCCATGTACTTCAAAGTATCAGTCAAAGACTGCCCCCTGACAGAACCTGTAATCAATGTTTTCACAATTAAGTAAGTTTTTCCGCCTTCTAAAACATGAGCATCATGCAAAATTTTCCCTTCAATAGTTTCAGGAATCTCTCTTCTTTGAGACTCCCAGGCTATATTTATTGTTTTCAAAATCATTGCTTCATTATAGTTTTGTGCCTGCATCCACTGCTTGATTTTATCCTCATCTCTGTATATAAACCCATGAAAATAGGTTGCCAGTGTCAAGCATTCTTCATCAACTATGTAGCTGCTAAGGGATAAAATTCTTTTGACCATTCTTTTGACCAATTCAATGTGCCACATATTGTGCATAATATCTTTATCTATATAATAGGGCTCAACAAATTCAAATAATGCTTTCTCATTTAACATATCCATGCCTCCTCATAAGCACGATCCATGCTCCGTGCCATATCCCGGGAATTAACCTCTGCTTGTCAGTGCTCTGCTGCACATTACATTTAATAGCTGCCCTTTGCCTTCTCTTACTTCCACCTTTCATTATACACAGCATTCCGGAAAATTACAATAAACAGAGAGACTGCCTCCCGGCATTTTTATTAAGGCTCTTTTTATTCTGCGAAAGAATTTACTCACACTCTCGCAAAACATGCCACACATCATTACCACAAAAACCACATTTGCGATAAAGTTCTTCCGGATGGTCTGGATTTTTACATTTCCCTGATACCGTAACAAATTTCGCCGCTTTCCTCATTCTCCACAACAGTTCTGACACAAGATAACTCCCCAATCCGCGCCTGCGATAATCCTTTGATACCTGAATCCATTCCAATACACCCTCGCCAATCTCACGGTCCAGATCGGCAATCCCAGTTGCTGCAATTTTTCCTTTATAATCATCTCTTACGGCCAGCCAAAGTTCCGGACTATACTGCTCCCTGGTTAAATAACTCTGCATTTCAGGTATTGTAATACTAATGTCTTCATAACAGCTGTTGATATGATCTACAAACTCAGGCATAGAGGCTCCATAAAGAGAATAACCCTCTGGCAATGATACAGGCTTTACTTCCCCCATGTGATTCACTAAACGAAAATAAGGTTCATCAGAGTATCGTTTCAGCATTTCTATATCGAATTCCCGTTCATGTAAAATCTTCATGCCGTCAGGTATGGAAATACATACCGTTTTCCAATAGGGGATAGATGCTGTACCGCATGGATTTTCAAGATATTGTTTCTTTACCATTTCATTCATGAATAATTATTCTCCGAATTATCTGAAGCTTTCCATTTATACCTACATATCTTGTAGGCCGCGTCATAGCCGGCCTTCTCATCAGCCACGCGGATTTTCTTCGCTATGGTAGTGTCTATATTGATGTCCTAGCCTTTTGCTCCTGCTCCTATTTTATCATAGCTTGCCCTAACAAGCCACCCATATTTGTTTCAGTGCATTATAACATCGTTGCTATTATTATCCACACTTCCCCTTCGTCCAAATAAATATTTGGTGGATGGCAGAAATCTGCTATAATAAAGTACAGAAAGCCCCAGTCCCGGAGAAAGGCAGATAATAAACTGCCACTGTGACGCTCAACTAAACGTTTAGTATTCGTTCAACGCTTAGTATATTCTAAATAGATTCTCTTTTTGGTATACTGCGGTCAAATAATAAAGCAAGGAGGAGATTTATTGTATGGATCAGAAAAGAATAGGTACCTTTATTGCGCAGTGCAGGAAAGAGAAAAATCTGACGCAAATGCAGCTTGCCGAACTACTAGAGATCACCAGTCAGGCGGTTTCCAAATGGGAAAACGGAAGAGGCATGCCCGATGTGTCGCTTTTACAGCCTTTGTGCGATGTTCTGGGCATTAGTTTAAATGAGTTTTTTTCAGGGGAGCATATCTCAGCGGAAGAATACAAAGGAAAAGCGGAGGAAAATATTTCCAGGCTTTTTAAAGAAAAGCAAATTGCCAATCTCAAGCCTGCAAAATACTTATTCTCCATATGTGCAAATGTCACTTTGTTTGTAGCAGTGATCGAACTGGCTGCCGGCCTTGTTGGATATTTTTTTGATCCGTCTATATTAAAAGTCATGTTAATCAATGCTTCTGTATGGCTGTTATTATTTTTGGCTTCCATGAGTAAACTGGTATATGACAGGAAAAAACTGAAGAACCTGAAACATTCAGGCACTTGTATGGACTCCGAGATAGAGGGCATGATCCCGGCAGCCTACATTAGAGTTGCAAACTATATCAGCTGCAGAATTGTCTGCCGCTTTGTTTATGAGGGGAAGGAATACAAAGCAGTAAGCAACTATTATGTTTTGTCCCCCTTTACGCGCAAAGAAGATCTACATGCGAATGTTTATATCAACAAAGATAATCCTGCCAAATACAGTGTAGAGCTTTTTCAAACAGCCTGCCCTTGACCGTTCCGCTCATATCCATTGTTTGGATAATATAACTATGAAGAAGCGGATTGAAATAATCCGTTTCTTCATGGTTTTATTGACAACAGCCCGGCGCAGAATGAATACTTTTCATATTTCATCCGTGGGATAAATTTCGTCAATTCGTCTACTGCAAAATAGAATTCTTCATCATCCCATTCTTCACCGATCAATGCTTTTTGCCGCTCTAACTCTGTGCGCGTTTCAAACATTACATCTCCAATATATAGACATCCCCCATCGTGTAATAAGGGCAGAATATTTTGAATAAATTGAATCTTTTGCTCATCTGACAGATGATGCAGAGAATAAGTGGCTATAATTGCATCATATCTATTATGTTTTAATTCATCCACAAGTCCCTTTGAAAAATCTCCCTGAAATAACTCTGCCTCTGGCATCTTTCCCTTTGCCAGTTCAATCATCCTTCCTGAGAAATCCTGTCCCCAGATCCGGCATCCCTGCTCATACAGCTTAGTAGTCAGAGTACCAGTGCCAAAGCCAATATCCAGAACGGTATTACATTTACCCAGCAGCACTCTGTTGTAAATTTCATTTAGTATCTTCTTATATCCCGCAAACGGATAAGTGCCATCCTCGTCCGACATGCCCACGCTTTTATCGTATCCATCCGCCCATAAATCAAACCCTTTGTTAGTAAGCATCTTTTTCCCTCCCATCACAAAAGTAGATAGTCAATCCCATTTTTGAGCAAATTTCTTCTACTTCCTTTTTTGCTTCTGTATCCATCAGAAAATTCAACATAGTAGTCTGTGCCATATTTCTACCGCTTTTCACTAATCATTCGTTCTTTCAATGAATCTGCCTCTTTTAAGCATGCTTCATCACACCTATGCACTTTTTCAATTTTTACATACTTAATCATAACAACAGTTCATAAATATTACTCATACTTTCGCTTTCGTCATGCACATCCTGATACATCTTTGTTTCAATCAAGGAAAACCCCGCTTTTTCCAGAGTTTTACAGGAGGCAATATTTTTGACGCTGGCAGTGGCAACAAGTTTCCTGAGATCATATCTTGCAAACAAATACTCCGTGAAACATTGCAGTGCCTCCGCGGCATATCCCTTTCCACGATGGTCGGCGCCTATAAAATAAGTAACGCCCACTTCCTTAAAATCCTCATAATAAGAACTTCCCACAGAGCCCACTACCAAACGGCTTGCCTTATCCTCTATGGCAAAAGCCAGGTATTCATGGAAAGGATCATCTTCCGCTTCCAGTCTGATTGCCTCGCTTATGAATTCCTTCATCCACTTATGACATTCACTGCAATCCCCATAAATTTCCCACAAGCTGCCGTCCGATGCCATATCGATAAATGCTTTTTCATCCGTTGGAAGTATGCTTCTTATAATCAGTTTTGTTGTCTCTAATAACATGCTTTGCGTTTCCCCATCCTGCGCTTTTATAATCCGGGCGCATTGTTATAATCTTTTCAGGCAGGAATGTTTCTGATCTATTTCAAACCCGTTCTTTTTGTAAAAATTCAAGGTACTTTCTTTATTTGAACCGGTTTCCAGAAAAACCTTATAGCATCTGTGTTCCTTGGCTGTCTCTGATGCTTTCTCCAGCAATGCCGACGCATAGCCCCTATTTCTGTAATCCGCATGTGTCACAACATTTTCAATAACCGCGAAGGGTCTGACATTATGTGTCAGGCTTTCAATAATCACCATTTGTACAGAAGAAACAACTTTCCCGTCTTCTTCTACCACCAACAAATACATGTTCTCATCCTTCTCAAACTTATCAAGAAGCTGTTCCCATAAATTCATATCCTGTTCTTCCTGGGGCGGGAAGTGTGTCAGATGTTCAAAGTATAAGACCTTCAGGTCATTTGCGTCTGTACGTTTTGCCTTCCTGATATACATATTATGCCTTTCCTCCAAATTTCCTGGTTAAATTTTTACGCTCATATGTTTCCTGGTATCCTGTAATATTTCTCCTTCACTTATGGCATGGTTCTTCATAACGTACCCAAGTGCGTAAACTGCTGAGAAAACAGCACAAATCTAAGTGAAAAAAATAGCCCTATATCATTCTGTCAAACAAGGCAGAACACTTGAAATGCCCTGCCCTGTCATACTTCTGTTCTTAAATGATGTGATATTCTAAATAAAGACTCTGGCGATATTCTTTATCCTGTGATACCCTTACAACAGGATAAAGAATATCGCCAGAGTCTTTATTTAGAAT
>CAJTKW010000067.1:19355-20910 GCA_910577035.1 uncultured Acetatifactor sp. | reverse complement strand
CATCTGGGGACTCACCGGCATAGCCGGTGGTTTATTTTTAACTGTGACACAAATATTCGGATTTGAATACTCATCAAATCCGTTTAAATAAAGTGTACAAAATCTTCATATGGTTATGCGCTTAACCTATACATAGCATACAGCCTGTCACCTGACTTGTCAAGACCGTTTCTGTATTTTATCCGAAAACTGTCTCACACAAGTAGGCCTTATGCGCTCTCACAAGCATCCGGACACTATGCCTGTCACACTCCCCGGCCAATAATTCTATGGGGCTTCCAAAGACATCCCGCTCCCCCGAAAATCCGGATGCCCCCAGAACGCCCAGCGGCAGACGGATCACCTCGTCCCGGCCGCTCACAGACATCACTGCCACCAGGGCTCTTTCCCTGGTAAATCGTGCCAACGCCAGCACGCCGCCGGCAGCATATAAAAACTTCTGCCCGCCTTCCGCAAGCAGCCTGTCCTCCGCCTTCCTATGGGCAAGCTGCTGATAGAATTTCCAAGTATCGTTTTCCCGAAAATCCCGGTCCCAGGGAAACGGGGCACGGCAGCCCTCATTATCCGATGTCCGTCCGTCGATCTGTACCTCGTCGCCATAATAGATAGACGCGGTTCCCACCAGCATAAACTGCATGATGATAACCCCCCGGTACTCGTCACTGTTTATCTTAGGGTTATTATGCAGCCTGGGTACGTCATGGCTGTCAATTAAATTAAACTGGTTCTGCCAGATGGCAAACGGCAGCTTGGCAAGATGCTCCATCACTCTGGCCTTCACATCCTCCGCCGTCATTTTATAAGGCACCTCCTTCAGCAGGGGATTCCGTGCGTGAAACAGATCCGGTTCTCCGGCAAACTGACGGAACACCCGGGCGCAGCCGTAGTAGTTCATGGGAGAATCCCATTCCTTTCCCTGCAGATACGGGGCGCAGTCCCCCCAGTCTTCCGCAAGGATATAGGCATCGGGATTCTCCTCCCGGATACTCTTCCGCAGGCCGGGCCAGATTTCATGGGCAAGCTGGAATTCTTTATTCCGGGCAAAGGTATCCGCCACGTCAAAGCGCCACCCGTCTATACTGTAGGGAGGCTTCAGCCACTTTCTGATCACGGAATTCTCCGCCTCATATATGATTCTCCTCAGCTCCGCGGATGTATAATTCAGGGTCGGAAGGTCCTGCACCCCCAGCCAGCCAAGATAGCGGTCCGTACCTTCCTCAAAAAAGTAATAGCCCCGTTCCTCAGAGCCGGGATTGTTGAACGCTCCCTGGGATTTATCGAAGAACAGCCCGTCCCGGTTGAACCACATATGCGCCGTTCCCGTATGATTGATGGATATGTCCAGAATCAGCCTCATCCCGTTGTCATGAAGGGCCGCGGAAAGCTCCGCCAGCGCCCCGTCACCGCCTAAGTGAGGATCCACATGAAAATAATCGATACAATCATATTTGTGAACGGAGGGCGCACGGAAAACAGGGTTCAGATAAACCGCATTGACGCCCAGCTCCTTCAAATAGGGAATCTTTGCCTTCACACCCTCCAGATCTCCCCCGTA
>CAJTKW010000067.1:0-19321 GCA_910577035.1 uncultured Acetatifactor sp. | reverse complement strand
TGTTCATATGCCAGGGGCTTCTGCGTCCAATCCCTTACCTTGATTGCAGGGTGTCCGTTCAGTTTATACTCCCCGTCCTGTACATCATTTTTCGGATTCCCGTTATAAAAGCGATCCGGAAATATCTGGTAAAACACGGAATTTTTTACCCATGACGGCTGGCGGTAGTCTGTCATCAGTACAAAGTCAAAGGTCTGGTCCGGTATGTAAGTGGTTATCTCCTTCTGGTTATAATAATAAATAACATCCTCGCACACCAGATAAAACTGATACTGCATGCGATATTCTGTCATTTGCAGATCCCCAATGTAATAGGCCAGACCGTGGTCTGCCTCTGCACGGTGCATCTCCGTCAGCCGCTCCACCCCATCCGGCACGCTTCGCAGCAGCACATGCTTTACCGGTGCATCCTCATACAGCCGCAGCCTGATCGTCACTGTCTCGCCAAGCTCCGGCTCCGGATTGCAGACAAAAAATCTGCTGCCGTCACTATACACGCTTTCCAACCATTTTTCCTGTTCCATGCCTACATCCCTCCAAAATTTTACTGGTAGTTAATCGCTTAACTACCAGTAAGTGTACCATCCCAGGTTCGCACCTGTCAAGATGTCCGGCATTTTCCGAGAATACTCCGCCGGCCTGGCAGGCCGCTGATTCTCCGGCCCGCCGCTCTGGCGGGAATTAATTTCCTGTCCCGCCAGTGTTTCCGCCGGTATCAGCTTCCGTGAAATCCGACAGGGGCCGGAAGGTATATCCCATCTCTTCCCATTTCGTCAGCACCTCATCCAGGATTTCCCCATTGGTCTTAGAGGTGTTGTGCAGGAGCACAATTGCTCCCGGGTGAACCCTGCCCATAAGCTTTTCCAGGGCTTCCTCATGGCTTGGCTGATCGTCAACATTCCAGTCCACATAAGCAAGACTCCAGAAAAAAGTAGAATATCCCATGTCCTTTGCCATCTGCAGGTTCGAAGTACTGTACTTTCCCTGTGGCGGCCTGTAGTACATAGCCATATCCGTGCCTGTCACCTCTTTAAACAGAGCCGCCGCGTCGTTCATTTCCTTTGCAAAGGATTCCGCGTCGGAAATTTTCGACATGTCGGGATGATGATATGTATGGTTTCCCACCGTATGACCGTCGGCCACCATGCGCTTTACCAGTTCCGGCGCAGACTCCAGGAAATGCCCCACCGCAAAGAAGGTTGCCGGTGCATTATGTGCCTTCAGCGCATTCAGGATGGCTTCCGTATTGCCGTTCTCATAGCCGCAGTCAAAGGTAAGATACAGCACCTTCTCCTCACCGGATGCCAAATAGTAGGCGTTATACTGCTTCATCTCCTCCACGGTGGCATTTCCTGTGGGCTTCTCGCCGCTTTTGCCAAAGCCCAGACCCCAGTTTTCCGTTTCAGCCAGCAGTGCCGCCTGTTCCGGAAGAACCCGCCCCGTGCTGCCTTCCCCTGCATACAACTGTTCTGCCGTACCCTTCGGATCTGCCAGCGCCGTCTGTCCTGCCGCCTCCCTGGCCTCCAGCATGGACTGTGCCGTAACTCTGCCCAGGAAGAACATGGCCACCAGAAATACCGTGGTGGGAATCACCTTTTTCCAGTTGATGTGTTCGTTATGGATAATTTTATCCAGTTCGTCTTTTACGAAAATCGTTCTCATAAGGCCTCACATATACATTACTTTTTAACATGTATATGCGTGAACCACACCGGGCAGACACTGAGACATGCCGCGCTTCCCTGTTCTCAGCTCATATTTCCCAGGGTAATCTTGTCCTCGGCAAAATTTTCCACCGAATTTGCCTTCTCGTAAAAATGCGTGGCATTTTTTAAAAGGCCCGCAAAGGTATAGCAGGGGTGCTCTTTTCCGATGGGAAGGGTGACAGTCTGCCCGCTGAAGCCGGAAAGGTAGACGGCCGTAATGACCTCCACGGTCCTCCTGCCATCCTCCCCTGTAATCAGGGGACGCCCCCCGGTCTCCAAAGCAGTAAGCACATCATCAATTTCTCCGGTATGGCCCTCGTAGGGCAGGTCCGGTATCCCCCGGTATAGCTCCTGCAGCTTCTCTGCCAGCTCCTGATTCCCCCCCGGTACAGGGAACCCGTTTGGCTGGCTGCATTCCGCTTTCACATCCCATGGGGCAGAGATCCTGGCATCCGCACATTGGAGCGTGATCCCCTGCTCCTCCCCATGATGCACTACGGAACTGGTAATCCGGGCCAGGCTTCCGTTCCCGTATCTGAGACAGGCCAGGGAAAGATCCTCCACCTCCGCATTATCGTGCATCACATTGGCAAGCATGGCCATAACCTCCCGGGGAAGTTCCCCTTCCAGCCAGTTCAGCATGTCAATATGGTGTACCGCATGGTTCAGCGTAGGGCCTCCTCCTTCCTTCTCCCAGGTCCCCCGCCACCAGAGATCATAATAGCAATGCCCCCGCCACCAGGCAGAGTCCACCTGGGCCAGACATATTTTGCCGGCCAGGCCGCTCTCCGCCACCTTTTTCAGTTTATATACCGAATTTCTGAAACGGTTCTGGGCAATACAGGCCATGGTCACATGGTTGCGCCTTTCCGCCTCCAGCATCTCATCACATTCTGCCAGACAAGTGCCCATGGGCTTTTCCACCACAACATTGCATCCGGCGTTCATGCAGTTTATGGCAATCTCGCAATGTACATAGGGCGGCGTACAGATATGTACCAGATCAATCGGGATGCCCGAAGAGAGCATGGCCTGATGGTCCGCAAACACCTGGCAGTCCAGCTTATATTTATCCCGCATGGCCTCGGCCTTCTCCGGATAGATATCGCAGAGCGCCACAATCCGGCACCTCTCCGGAAACGTCAGCAGCCCCGCTGCGTGCATATTGGCTATGCTCCCCGTTCCCACTATCGCTACATGTATCATACCGTTATACCTCCTGGTTAAACTTTTACCGGGCGACGCCAAAGAGCGCAGCCCCCCATTATTCCCGCGGCAGACATTGCACGCTGAGCTATGAATCAAGTGCCGTGCCTGCACGGGCATTTGACTTATCGAACCGTCACCGCCTGATTCTGGGCCCGTACGCATAATTCTGCTGCCTGGAACGCATGCTCCTGGGTCATGGCTCCCTCCGTGCGGTGTATGCAGTCCAGAATCAACTGCCCGAAGAAAGGATAGCCCACCTTCCCGGAGACATTGAAATACTGCTCACCCTCCCGGTTTACCAGAAACACATGATCTCCCTTGCCGTCCCCGGTACCCACATTGACATATTTGCGCAATTCGATATAGCCCTCCGTGCCCAGGATAAAGGTCCTTCCGTCCCCCCAGGCGGAAAGGCCATCCGGTGTAAACCAGTCCACCCGAAAATGCTGCGTGGCACCGTTATCCCCCAGCAGCACCGCTTCGCCGAAGTCCTCCAGCTCCGGATACGCCGGATGCGCGTAATTTCCCACCTGACTATACTGCACTGTGGCCTCTTTCACGCCGCAGTAAAATAAGAATTGCTCAATCTGATGGCTGCCAATGTCACAGAGGATACCGCCGTATTTTTCTCTCTCGAAGAACCAGTCCGGTCTGGCTGCAGGATTTCCAATCCGATGAGGGCCGAAGCCGTCCACATGAATGGGAGTGCCTATGGCCCCCTCTTCTATAAGCTGCCCGGCATACACCGCCGACTCCACATGAATGCGCTCACTGTAATACACCATGTACTTTCTTCCGGTGCGCCGTACCATGTCTCTGGCGTCCCTAAGCTGCTCCAGAGTGGTCAGCGGTGCCTTATCCGTAAAATAATCCTTTCCCGCCGCCATCACCCGCAGGCCCAGAGCACACCGCTCATTGGTGACCGCCGCCCCGCACACCAGCCTGACCTCCGGATCCTCTAAAATCTGACTCTCCCCCGATGCCGGCTGGGCCTCCGGGAACGCCTTCCGAAAGGCTTCCACCTTAGCCGAATCCGGGTCATACACCCATTTGATACGTGCCCCCGCCTCCGTGAGGCCGTTACACATTCCGTATATATGCCCGTGATCCAGATGTGCCGCAGCAATGGCAAACTCCCCCGGCTTCACCACCGGCGCGGGTTTCCCCTTTGGCGCATAGTGCATTCCGTCTTTTTTCTGTTCCATCTTCTCTGTCCCTCGCATACCGCAGTCCCCTGGGGGGAGCTGCTCATTTTTAGAGGCAGGTCCCTTCCTCCAAAGGGATCTGCCTCTAATATCCAATCAGTTGCCTGCATGCTCCGTGCGCTCGTCAATGATTGTCTGAACGCCGGCATTTTTCAGCTGCTCCAAATACTCTTCATAGGTCTGTTCAAACTGATCCGGAGGGCAAGTAATACATTTCACCTGATACTCGTCCTTCACAAGGTTGATGTCCGTAATCAGCTCAGGCGTAGACGGGGATGTATAGGTGGAGTCATGGTTCAGCGTTCCCACCATGGCATTCTCGTAATTGGCTACCACATGATCCTCGTATCCCGGTGCTTCCTTAGCCGTACATGCGTTGAAATCATCCACGGTGGCAAAATAGCCCTGGTTGCCTACCAGGAATATATCGGCCCTGATCCAGTCCTTATCCTTGGTATTATACTCGGCATCTTTCACTACGGGCACGCCATTGCTGTCATACTCATAGTGCTCACCCTCAAATCCATGGTACAGCACATGTCCGCCTTCCTTGGTGCACATCCAGTCCAGGTAGGTCATACATGCCTCTACAGTCTCCTCGTCCGCCGTCTTGGGGCAGAACGCAATCAGGCCGCCGGAAGCATAAGCAGCGCTGTACTGTTTCCCGTCGTTCACATTCTTAAGGGGAGGAATGGAAATAATGTCCGCCCCCGGATCATTTTCCTGTAAAGTCTTAAGCAGGGAGCCTCTCATCACGTCCACACTGCCGTTTACACTGTACTCAAAGCTGGCCGCCGCACCCGTCACGATATAGCTCTTGAAATTATCTTCGGACATGGTGTAATACTCCTGGTTCAGCAGGCCATTATTGTACATCTGGTTCATAAAGCGGTAGTAATCCTTCATGCCCTCGTCATAATAGTCCTGAATGGCGTCCTCCGTGCTGGCAATTTCCACTGCCACAGGATCTCCCGCAATCTTGGAAAATGCCATACGCAGGTTCCAGGCATTCCAGATAATCATACCCAGCACATCGTTTCTGTTATCCGGATTGTTCTTGGTCATCTTCTCCACCACGTCATAAAGCTCATCCGGGGTAGTGGGCACACTCAGGTTGAGGTCATCCATCCAGTCTTTTCTGAGGAACATATTACTCTTTGCCGTAGTTGCACGCTTTGCTACGATACCGTAGAGGCTGCCGTTGGGATTTCGCCCGATGTCAAGCACTTCCTGCCCCAGGTACGCCTTCATATTCAGGGCCTGGTCCGGACCGTCAATAAACTCTGATAAATCCCAGATACCGCCCTGGTTGAAATAATCCTCCGCATAGGCGTATGTATAGGTCAGCGTCAGGTCGGGAGCCGTCTGGCCCGCCACCATGCTCTGCATCTTCGTGACCTCATCCCATCTGGGCACGGGCACAAACTCTACATTGATGCCTACCTTATTCATCTCCTGATTCACATACTCGGTCCACTTGTTCTCGGTGATGGTGGATCCGTCCGGCGCATTGCTCCTGTCAAACAGCTCCACAGTAATGGTCACATTGTCAAATGTCTTGGAACCATAAGTGGTCTGGTACTTGCTGGCCTCCGCCTGGCCTTCGCCGCCTCCGCCGCCTCCGCCGGTCGCCGAGGACTGCATGGCAGGCTGACTTTCTTTACCTCCGGCGGCATCGGACTTTCCTCCGTTATCCGGGCTGTTTCCGCAGCCGGCCAAAACCGTTGCCAGCATGGACACTGCCAGCATACAAGAAATTGCTTTTTTCTTCACGATACTTCCTCCCTTTCTAAGAGTTACTTTTGTTACGCAGCCCCGCCGTCCCGATGTCCGGCCGAAAGGCCGCAGTTACTATAATGAATACCCTGGGGCAATTCATTATCCTTTCACAGAGCCCACCATAACGCCCTTGACAAAATATTTCTGCAGCCAGGGGTACACGATCAGAATCGGAATGGTGGAAACGGCCACGGTGGCCATCTTCAGGGACTGTGTCATAACCTGGGTACCCAGCCCCTCCAGGTTCACTCCCGAATTATTCAATTCCTCGCCGAACAGCAGACTCCTCAGACGGAGCTGCAGAGTGTACTTGTTCGGGTCCTGTATGTATATCAGCGCATCAAAGTATGTATTCCAATAGCCCACCGCGTAGAACAATCCAATGGTAGCGATGATGGGCAGGGAAAGCGGAAGCACGATTTTGACCAGAACCTGCAGGTAGGAGGCTCCGTCAATCCTGGCTGCTTCCTCCAGGCTCTCCGGCAGGTTTCTGAAAAATGTCCGCATGACGATAAAGTTGAAGACATTCACAGCCTGAGGAATAAACAGGGCTCCCAGAGTGTCATATAAGCCCACACCTTTCACCACCAGGAAGGTAGGAATCATGCCGCCCCCGAAATACATGGTGAAAAGAATCATTCCCGTGAGGAATTTCCTTCCCGGCAGATCGTTGCGGGACAAGGCATAGGAGGCAAAGATCGTAAGGACCAGGCTTAAACCCGTACCCATCAGTGTTACCAGCACGGTTGTTTTCATGGAATTCCAGATCTGGGTTTTACCCAGGATCTGCTGATAGGCGCCAAGGGTAAAATCAATCGGGTAAAAGGTGACCTTCCCGGACAAGACTGCATTGTACCCGCTCAGGGAGTAGGCAATTACATTCAGGAAAGGATACAGGCAGACGAACGCCAGTATCAGCAAAAGCATGCCGTTTATCACTTGACCCACCGTTATTTTTTTCTTCTTCATATTCCGTTCCTTTCTTAACAAGATAGAGTTTGTCATCCGTGCCGTTAAATGATTCCGTCTTCGCCGATGGCCTTGGCAAACTTGTCTGCCACAAACAGGATAATGATATTGATAACGGACTGGAACAGACCGATTGCCGTAGAATCACTGTATTTGGCCCGTTCAATACCCAGCCGGTATGTATAGGTACTGATAACCTCCGACACACCCATGACCTTTTTGTTGCCCAACAGCAGAGGAGCGTCCAGACCGATGGTCATCATCTTGGAGATCTGCAGGATCAGCATGGTCACGATCACCGACTTGATGGAAGGAAGGGTAATGTAAATCAGCCTCTGGAACTTGGATGCCCCGTCCAGGTATGCCGCCTCATACAGGCTCTCGTCCACCCCCGTCAGGGCTGCCAGGTAGATTATGGTACCCCAGCCGATCTCCTTCCAGACATTACAGATAACATAAGTGAAAACCCACCAGGCGTTATTACTCAAAAAGGGAACGGAGTCTATTCCCAGATTATTCAGAATATGGTTGACAGTCCCGCCCTGCATGGAAAAGAGGTTTGTCGCAATGCCGGCCACCACCACCCAGGAAATGAAATGCGGCAGGTACAGGATGGACTGGGTCACTTTCTTGAATTTACCGCTTATCACCTCATTCAACATCAGCGACACAATGATTGTCAGCGGGAAACTGACCACAAGCGTCAGCATGTTCAAAAGCAGTGTATTCTTGATGGCCTCCCAGAAGTTTTTATTGCTTAAAATCTTTTCAAACACATCCAGGCCGCACCAGGGACTTTCAAACACACCCTTAAATACATTGTAATCTTTAAAGGCAATCGTGATTCCATACATCGGAATATACTTAAAGATAATGTAATAGGCCATCACCGGAACAAGCATCAGGTAAATCCACTTGTAATTCCACATTTTCACAAGGGTTCGATTGGGCTTTTTTCTGGTAGTATTCTTTTTCATCTTGTGCCTCCTTTGTCTATTTTGTACACATTTCAACTATATCACACCATTTTTCTATGCACCTACACAATATAGAACTTGTTTTTTAGCGAAATGCGACATAAAAAACAGGCTTCGCACTCTTACTGTGCGCGCCTGACGGTACAGTTTCCTTAAAAAAACGGCATGTGAAATCTCACATGCCAACGCAGCATTGCTATCTGTTCTCAATCTGATATTTTTTAGGGGATTTCCCCACTTGCTTCGAAAAGGTCCGGGAGAAATTGGAATAGCTGTTGAACCCTGTCATATCGCACACGTCACAGGGAGGTATGCCCTCCCTCAACAGCTTGCAGGACAGCATTATTTTCTTTGCTAAAATATAGCTTTGCAGGGATATACCCGCTATCCGTTTAAAGCACCTGCTGATATAAGTCCCGTTGTAATGCAGATTTTCCTCCAGGCTTTTCAGGGTAATTTCTTCCGCCAGGTGATTTTCAATATAATTAAATGTTTCCATCACCAGTTCCGGCATAATCTCCATACGGGGCAGAATGTCCTGCTCCAGGAAATGGCGGTTTACCGTGACCATAATCTGTTTCAGATAGGCATCCGCCAGGATCTCGTCGCCAGGCTGCTTCCGCAGAAGGCTTTTTTGAAGCGAATGGGCACAGAAGCTCATCTGCTGCACCTCTTCCTCAGAGAGATGAACGACATTCACATGGCTCAGATGTGTACGGCGGAAACAGGTCTGCAAATCTGTCTGCCTGCTGGAGGCCGCCTCCAGCACATGCCTTTTGACGTTCACCACAATGCGGTCATATGTTTCCCTGGTAATCACCTCCACCCGGTGAAAATCCAGTTCATCCATACATACCAGGTCTCCCCGCTCCAGCCTGCTCCCGCCGGACTCCGTGTAGAGGTTGACAACCCCCCCCAAAACCAGCAAAACCTCATATCCGTCATGATTGTGCATATCCATGGAGTAATCCAGGGGCGCAGTAATTGTCTTACATTCGCACAAAAGCTCCGCGTCCAGAGCGGTAAATTTTTTCCTCGATCCCTGTTCCATTTCGCTCTCCAGTTCGGCTTGTCCATTGTCAGCATATGATTTACTGTTTATATACAACATAGCATATACATTTTTTGCCCAACAGTACAATATATGACAACGTTTTAGCGAAAAGCAACTTTTTTCATACACCCTGGCCGTCCTACATGTTTTCCAGCTCCGTCTCCGTTTCCACCATCCTCTCCAGAAGGCTCTCCTGATTCTTTTCCTCCGCCTCGATGGCTGTCTGAAGCTCCATCAGCTTTGGATAACTGCTTGCCAGCGCCGGATCCAGAAGCTGCAGCTTCAGCTCTGCCAGCTTTTCCTCGCTCTCCGACAGCAGCCTTTCGTATTTTGCCAGCTGGTTCTGCAGCCGGGAACGGATCTTTCCCGGGTTGTAATAGGTCTTCTTATCAAACACATCGTTCAGGGTAGGCAGATCACTGCCGGAGGCATCTTTTCCCCCGGCTCCGTCAGACTGGCTCCCGGCTCCTGTATACGCCGCCTGATATTCTGAAGAATAAGCCCCGGTATAAGGCCCTTTAACCCCAGTACCGCCGCTGCCCTGGCCCGCCTCCTTCTGCTTCTCCGCCAGATAATCTTCATAATTCATCTTGTATTGTTTCACTTCTGTCTGGGAAAACTCCAGAATCCCCGTGGCAATCCGGCTGATAAAATATCTGTCATGGGAAACAAACAATACCGTACCCTCATACTCGTTCAGCATCTTCTCCAAAGCTTCCTTGCCGATAATATCCATATGGTTGGTGGGCTCGTCCAGAATCAGCAGATTGGGCCTGGTCTGCAGCATCTTGCAAAGAGAAAGCCTGACCTTTTCTCCTCCGGAAAGCTGCCCCATCTTTTTCATTACGTCCTCACCGGAAAAAAGAAATCCGCCCAGGGCACTGCGTACTTCCTCCCGCATATAACCGGGATACTCCTCCCAGAAATTGTCCAACACCGTCTGTTCCGGATCCGCATCATCCAACACTGCTTTCTGCTGGTCAAAATATCCCCATTCCACATTCTGGCCGATCTTAAACTCGCCGCCCAGGGAAGGCAGCTCCCCGATCAGGGTCTTTAACAGGGTAGATTTTCCCTTACCGTTCTCCCCAATCACGGCAAGCCGTTCCTTTTTCTGCAGCAAAAAAGACACCCGGCTCAGCACATAATCATAGCCGATGGCCAGCTCCTTGGCCTGAACCACATTGGTATAGCTCTCTATCCTGGGCGTATACCTGGCATGAAATGCTTTTGTGTCAAATCGCCGGGGCTTTTCAATTTTTACCATGTGTTCGATAGCCATACGCTTGGAATGGGTGGCAGCCACCTTGGAGGGCGTATTCTTCCACTTTTCTATCCACTCGGTGAGACGCTTAATCTCCTTCTGCTGTTCCTCGTAATCCTTTTCCTGCTTGACCAGCGCTTCTTCCTTCTGCTTCATAAACGCGGTATAACCGCCCGGATACCGCTTCATTTCATGATATTCGATCTCATAGGTCACATCAATCACCCGATCCAGGAACATTCGATCATGGGAGACAATTACCACGGCCTTGTCATAATTTTTCAGATAGCCCTCCAGCCATTCAATCGTAGGCAGGTCAAGATGGTTGGTCGGCTCATCCAGCAGCATAATATCCGGTCTGTGCAGCAACAGCTTGATAAATGCCACCTTGGTCTGCTGTCCTCCGGAAAAGCTGCCGATGGGGCGCTGCAGGTCCTCCAGTGCAAATCCAAACCGCTGAAACATGATCTCCATATCCTGTTGCCAGGAATAACCCCGCAGTGCCTCCATCTGCCTCTGCAGGCCGTCGTATTCACTTAGAAGAGCCGGACTGTCTGAGGCCTTCATCTCTTCTTCCAGCTCGCTCATGCGTTTTTCACACGCAAACACCGGTGCAAAGGTCTTTTTGATTTCCTCTTCCACCGTCACATCCCTGTCTTCAAAATTTACCTGGCGCAGGAACCCGATCTCCTGCTTTCCTGCCATGGTGATACCGCATTCTTCATCGCTGTCCGGGTTGCTCATGGTAATGTCCCCGGCAATAAGCTTTAAAAGCGTAGTCTTGCCGCATCCGTTCCTACCCACGACAGCAATCTTCTCCTTGTCGCGCACTTCAAAATTTGCATCCTTCAGTATGGTTTCCGCACCATACTGTACCAGTGCATGTCTGATCTGATATCTCATTATCCTTTCCTTACAGCCTTGCCGGCTGTCCTTTCTATCAACCACGCCAGCAAGGCAGCCTATAGAAAAGTCTGCTATACGGCCTTAGAACTTTCCTTTACACCAAGATGCCCCCTGGCAACTCCGAATTTCTTCCCTGCCAGCAGATACTTTTTCAGGTTCCGCTGAAGCGTGGTCTCCTCCGGTAAGCTTTCATCAATCGTTTCCCTCCCCGGAAAAATCCACCCCATATACCACATTGCTTCATAATCCACACGGTCGATCTCAAACAGCTTCTGGAATGCAGCTATATTGGAGCCTTCCCCTAACATATCTTTTAATTCCGGCATTAACATCCAGGTATCGCACGTCATGCCCACATCTGCCCATCCCGAGAAATATCTGTTCCTGAACTGCTTAAAGTCCTCCAGAGAACGGAAAACCGACTCCCTCCCCATATCCGCATCCGAAGGAATATGGATTGCAATTTCTCTCTCTTCACCGTCCACAAATTCATATTCCAGCGCGCCGATCCGATATTCATTTAAGGAAATCTGTCGTGGAAACCACCATGCCCACACGAAATTGTAATCCCCATAGGTATGATAGCGCTCCCGCAAAAACCTGGTGCAAAATTTCATGGTAGCCGCAAATATCTCATCAGAAATGCCGCGTTTCCTGTATTCGCCATAGGAATAAGTACTGACAATATGGAGCAGCTCCCACAGTATTTTTACTCCTGTGGGATCATCCCCCAACGCCTCCTGCAGGTTTTTGAGTCCTTCTTCCCATTGGTTGCGCCTTAAAATTTTTGCTGTCATATCATCGGAAATAATAATATCTCTGCTGTTCCCATATTCCGCCAGCTTTCTTTCCACTTCTTCGGGTATTTCCAATAATTTCACCAGTTCCATCACTTCCATAACCGTATCCTGCTCCTGAAATCCTTCCGGCTGATAAACCACTTTCGTCTGCCCGCCAAATCTCTTTCTTCCCCTGTAATAGCAATCCGCCATGTATTACTATATAATAGTTTCCTGCCGCTTGCAAGGGCTAAAATATTACCTTGTGGAAGGCTTTATTTAATTCATAGCAATTCAGACACTCCTCCCGCCAGGCAAACTGCCTGCAGGCAGTCAGGCACCGAAACATGCGCCGCCGGGTGCACCGCGGGAAAAATATTCTCCCCGGCATAACCGGGGAGAATATTTTTCATTTATCTATCTGTCTGCTTTCCATTCTTTCCTTTTTATCCAGCAGCGGCGTGATTGCTATTCCATACCCCTCCTTCACATAGAGGTACTGCACCCCTGTTGCCCGGTCCTCCCAGATCTCTATCTTTCTCATTCTGCCCTGTGAATAAATTTTGATAAATCTTTCCTGCATAGCATCGCCCCCCTTTTTATTTATCATATATTTGCTACATAACCTTCAATGTTCTTCGACTATTCCGGGTGAAAGCCGTCAAGGAAATCACCGATATAAGAAATAACACGACGGCCGCGATCCCCTGAACAAAGATAAATTCTTTATCATATGCAGCATATTGTATTATATCACTGAAATCAATTTTGTCTTTCAGACCTGTCACCAAAGCAATCATCACATTTGCCAGCAGACACGAAACAAGAAACGGCGTAAAAATCAGGCGAAGATATACCCTGATAATTTTCCCTCTTCTATACCCCAGGGTATATAAGATCGCCATTTTCTGCTGCTGACCCTTTAATAAATAAGCTACCGGCAATACTGCGAAAAAGAATGCAAAGGCACACAGTGCAAATCCCACCTGCTTCATCTGTTTCCTGGCCTTTTCCTTATCCCGATACGGCTCATCGGCAAATCCGTTTAGCCCTGCCTCGTTACGAAACCGGGATATTACTGAATAATAATTTTCTTTTCCGGCCTTGTCTTCAAAATTTATGACGATTCTATTGTAAACACTGTCATCCAAGCACATGAACATTGCGTTATTGTATTTCGCGTCAAATGTATCTACGATTGCTCCCACTGTCAAATGTACGGCTTCCCCGTCTACAGTACCCCCCACCTTCAGATCAGTAATCGCAGCAAATACATTTCCAATCCAAAGGATATTTTCGCCGTACTCACGAGACCCGGAAACAATATAAGGAAATAGATTGTCCTCAAAAAATTGCCCCGAACATGCTACTACGTATAACGGCTCCGCATTTTTTGTAATCGGGCTCATGAAGATCCCATATGCCTTTAATCCGGCCGTATCATCCAAGGCATTCAATAATTCATCACCGCGGTCAATAACCTGCCAATCCCCAAAACTTTCAACGTGGTTACCGGAAAAAACAACATCATGCCCTCTGGTCTCGATTTTGGTATAATTCCAATAAACTACAGTAAGAAAGCCCAACAGAAAAACCATGATAAAAGAAAAGCCTGTCTGTAGATATATTTTCTTTGAAGACATGACCTCTTTTTTTAAAATAGAATAAAGCATACTGTCCACCCCGCTTATTTCTGTGCAACAGAATACATGATCCTGCAGCGGTAAACCTTCACACTGACAATGACTCCCAGTAACAGCAGGAAAAGGATACCACCTGAAATTAAGATCAGGCATGTCTTCAAATCCAACGCATAAGCTGTTTCCGATACCCCCAGTATAACCACCAAACTGCTGTTTTTATAAATATTATATAAAGAAATCAATATAATCGATGTCACAAAGCCCAGCAGACATATGATAGAAAACAGGGACAAATAATACTTTGTAATGGTGCCGTTTTTTAATCCCAAAGCATTCAATATTCCTATTTTTCTGGCATCGCTTTTGAAGATATAAATCATCAGTATATAAGTAATCACCAACATACTGACCGCTACGGAAAAAATGATAAACCTTGCCTCGTTCTGCTTTTTTATCCTTTCATAGTAATATTGATACAGGTATCCCCGCACTTCACCCATGCCTTCCAATATCTCATTTTTTATCTGCAGATATTCTTTCCCCGTAACCTTTCCGTTTAAGTATATATTGACTTTATTACTCAAATCCGAAATCTTTTCCTCTTCTACCGGCAGGAATAAGCTACAATCCAGTTGCTTCTGATGGCTACTGATAATCCCGGTCACAGTCCATTGCGCCTCATCTTCCCGTGCATCTTCTTCCACGCTGATTGCAATGCCGACAATTCCATCATCTTGATATGCCGATGTGGAAACCAGCGAATGATCAAACACAGACCCCACTGACAATCCGTACAGCCGGGCCATATTTTCTCCCATCATTACTTCATGACGGCCCAGCTCCGGCACCCTTCCTTCCACGATATATTCTGAAAGCCTGTTATTTATAAAGTCTACCGGACACCCTAAAAGATAAAATCCTACGCGTGCAAGAGTAGTATTATCCGTCAGCTCCACAAGATTCCGAATAATCATATAATAAACATCCACTTGTTCATGATTTAAAACTTCCCATTGTTCCACATTCAGCGTCGAGCAATACGCATACGGATTTTCATCCATTACTAACGTCCCGTAAATTTCTATGTCAGGGCCAACAAACCCGGCCATATCCCTGTTGTGGTTTATAACCAAAACACCTACTATGAAAAACATAAATGTAACTATAATATAAAGCAATGTCATATACTTTTTTGATCGTAACAATTCCTTCCAAATAATATGACTCATCCTTTTTCCTCCCTCCAAAACCAGCCATGCTATTTCAAGGTTATAATATTTGATGCAATCTCATCCATAACATTTCCATGGCAGGAAATAATACAAATCACATCATTTTGCTGCACATACGAGGATAATATTTTCTTGATTTCATTGGTGTTGTCTTCGTCCAAATTCGATACAGGCTCATCACATATTAAAATGGAAGGTTTTTTCACAAATGCTCTGGCAATGGCGGCCCGCTGCATCTCTCCCCCCGAAAGCTCGCTGGCCTTATGATGCTTCCTTTCATGCAGCCCTATTTTCCGAAGAATCTCATCTATATGATCCAACTCCTTTTGCTTTACTTTATCTTCCGCAAATGCCATCATAACATTTTCTTCCACCGTCAATGCGGAAAACAGATTATACTCCTGAAAGACATACCCTATATTATGATAGCGGAAATCGGCCTTCTCGCCTTTTTGCAGCTTCGTAATGTCCTTTCCGTTATAAATAATTTCTCCCGAGTCGCAGTCATCCATCAATGCCAGTATGGACAGCAGCGTTGATTTACCAACCCCCGACCTGCCCTTGACCAGGTAGATATTTCGGCCTGTAAAGGTATAATTAAAATTCTTTAATACTTCAATCCTATTCTTTTTCTTGACATATGTTTTTACTAAATTGCGTACTTCCATTTCCATTTGCTCACCTCTCTGAAGACTTAGGGCAATTACCCTGATTCCTTTCATAATATTGCGGCCTGCATTTGTTCTCATATGTTTATTATAAAATCAGGCAATGGCGTTTTTGTTAATCCTCAATTTTTATACATTATGTAACCAGCTCCTGGCCTGATTTTATTCCGGAAGAGATCGAAGCACCTGCCCCCAGTACAAAACAAAATTTTCGTGGGTGAGGACCACTTGATACTTCTTTCATTTCGTATATAAAGCCTTTTAAATTTAATTCCTCATAGCTCATTCGTATCTCCTTCACGCGCGCTTCCAACTTCATCTGTCGCTTTGAAGTCTGCTTTACTTTGCGCTTTTATCTCTATATGCTTAACATGAATACTTTATCATAAAATTGTCGTTTATGCTATATATAAGTGTATTATTTTTTTATCACGATTGGAAATAGTTTCTACTTTATTAACCGGCCGCGCAGGTCCGGACGATATACCACATCGGGCCGCTGATGGTTTTTCATTGAAATCTATTGAAGCTTATGATAAGATTTTTTATAAAGACAGGTTACATTTTACTTTGCTATGAGGGAAAAATAAAAATGAATACCCAATCAAAAGATATTCTAAAAAAATCTGCCGGCAGCTTGTTTGCGGCGGGACTTGCCGTCTGTTTGAGTTCAGGTCTGAGTATCGTTTATTTGGAGTGCATAGGGCTTTTGGCGGACAGTGTTTTAACAAAAAATCCAAACAAGCTATGGGGCATACTTGCAGTATTTTCAGTCAGCGTAATTATATCAGCATTGCTTCTCTGCGTTCAAAATAATAAGGCTTTGGCAATTAAGCAAAGACTGATAGAAGCATTGGAGCAAAATGCTTTAGACATTTGGCTTGGCGCAAATTATAAAAACAACGAAAATGCCGAAAAAATGCTGCCCATTATTCGAAATGATATTTTTACCTATTCTGAGCAGCTTTCAGGATTTATACTAAAAATTTCAGGAACTGCTGTCTCGGTAATTTTAACAAGTATATATGTCATTATGATTGAGCCCTGGCTTCTGGCCTTGACCCTTTTCATATCCCTGGCAGCAATCTCAATAAGCGCCTACAGGGGAAGAAAACTGCCGGAACAGAATGAAAGGCTCTATTTTCATATGGGTGCCATTTACAATCACAATGCGGAGCTGGTGCGAAATCGTGAAGCTGCCTATGTTCTCAACGGTGAAAGAGTTATTGAACCCTATCAAAAAGAAATTGCTGACTACAAGATTGACCAGGGAAAAATCTTAGGCACAATGACAATGCAGAGAATTTTAGGTTCCGCAAACACAATCCTGAATACCTGTGTCATACTGCTAATCGGGGGATATGGTGTTTCCAGGGGCAGCATTGAAACCAGCGACTTGATTGTACTTTTGGCGGCAGTGGGTTTTTTGACCACTGCTCTATATCAAATTCCCGCCTGTATTTCTGATTATCAGCAGCTTAAGGGCATGAACAGCAGAATAAATGCTTTGCTGACCTCACAGGTTGAAACTTCTGACGGAATTGAAGATATAGAAAAGATTACTTCCATTTCGGCGCAAAATCTAAGCTTTGCCTATGAAGATGGACGAGAGGAAGAAACATTCTATGAAAAAAAGGCTTTACAGGGAAAAGAAGCCTTACAGGGAAAAAGTCTCTTTGAAAACTTAAATATAGACATAAAATCAGGTGAATGTTTGATTTTAAATGGAGTGTCAGGCTGCGGTAAATCCACCCTGCTGAAAATTTTTGCAGATCTGATTAAAGGCTATGAAGGAAATATCATCTGTAACGGTAAAAATCTGAAAAGCATTAAGGAAAGCTCCTTTTGGAAAAGAATTTTGTATTTAAATCAGGAACCTCAGCTTATTTCAGGTACAGTGAAAGAAAATATCACAATGTTTCAGGATGCAGATGAAATTAAGCTTGATTATGCCTTGGAGCAAACGGGATTAAAAAACCTTGTCCCCAAATTTCAAGGGGGTATAGACACTCCAGTTTCCATGCTTAATCTATCTTCGGGAGAACAGCAGAGAATATGTCTTGCCAGAGCCTTTTACGGAGATTATGACGTAATCATTTCCGATGAAAGTTTCTCTGCAATTGACCCCGGCTCACGAAGGGAGATATTCGGAAAAATCCTTACACAAATCAGAGAAAAAGAACAAATACTTATTATGTCCTCGCATACGGATTTTGAGGATAGTTCCCTGGGGGGTGTAAAGATTCTCGATATGGGATATATGAAAGGAATGGGAAAAGGACAATGAAACTGTTAAACAGACTTAAATCCACCGCCATCATTTTAAAAAATCATAAGCTGAAATTTGCGGCTTTGCTGATGGTGTTTTCTTTCACGTCTTTTGCACTGCCTTTGACCGCGCCCATCATGATACAATATGTTATCGGCAAAATAGAAAGCGGCATGGGTGTAACCCCATTGATGATTATTTTATTAATTCTGGCAACGGTCTTCATGCTGGCATTGGACTACATCGTAAATGTATATGGAAATGTAATGTGTGCAAACCTTATTTACAGAGGCTCGGCAGAATTGTATAAGGATCTGTTTGCGCTGCCCTACGATCAAAGGGAGGCAAACTATAACGATGAGGATTTGCTCCAGAATATCACCGCTTTTACCGATTCCGCCCTCTCATTATGGGTGATGATTATCCGGTCGGTAATCAGTGTGATCGTAATAGGCGTTCTGCTGCTTTTATCGGTCAACGTTCATGATACCGTTTCATTTTTTATTATGGCTCATATAGGTATCACAATTTTTGCAGGCAAAAAGATAGGAGGCATCTCTGAAAAATATGCCTCCCAGCTCCAGGGCTTTGAAGCAGAAAAGAATAAAAACATTGAGGAGCTCATGTATAAAGCAGATTTCATTACTATGAACAGCCTGCAGAGCATAATAAAAAGCCGTTTTGACCAAACCAGAAGGGATATATTCCATGTTGAGGCTGAACAATTATATAAAAATAATCTTTATATTTCCCTGCAAAGAGTCATCAGCGAACTGGTAAGCGGATTCATCTATCCTGTTTTGGGATTTTTGCCCGGCAGGGTGAAAATATCAGGAGGGAATCTTGCTTCTGTTAGAAGCATTATTGAAGAATCAGGAACTCAAACTCAAAATATTCAGGAAATGGCGGCATATATCCCATATAATACCGTACCAATTGACAATGGTAAGGAGCTTTTCAGCCTGAAAAGAGAAAAAAAATCTCAAAGCTCTGACAGTAGCTGTGCCTTGGTCATTAACGGGTTATGTTTTGAAGCAGAGGGCAGAAAAATACTGTCGGATATCAATTTATGTGTAAAAGAAGGGGAGCATATTGCGATCATGGGGGAAAACGGCAGTGGAAAATCCACATTGCTCCGCTGTATTATGGGGATGTATGCGGCCACATCCGGCAGTATAACACTATTTGGCAAATCTCCGGCAAATGATCCTGAATATTTTAGGGAAAACCATATTTTCTCCTATATGCCCGCCGCATCTCAGCTTTACGAAACCACCATTGACGATAATATTTTAATGGGCAGTTTCAGTGACATACGCCCGGAGGAAATAAAAAATGCTGTAGGGGTATCTGCTTTTTCAAGCCGTGAAATTTCTTCCATATCCCAGCTTTCAGGGGGGGAACAGCAGAGAGTGAATGCCGCCAGAGCCTTTTCCAACAGTGATGCGGAACTGCTTCTTCTCGACGAGCCTACAGCGTCCCTGGACAGGGAACACGCCGAAAAGCTGATGAACTATATAAGAAGCAGCAGAGCTGCCGTTATTTACACCACTCACCGCGAGGAAGAAGCAGTATTTGCAGACAGGGTTATTCAGATGTAAGCCGGAAGTCAAGACCACCGGCTTAGCCGGTGGCTTGCATTGCCCCTATAAGGGGCTTTT
>CAJTKW010000066.1 GCA_910577035.1 uncultured Acetatifactor sp. | reverse complement strand
TGCTTCGGGGTTGCTTTTACTCTGACAAAGTGGCGTTTACTTTGTCAATCAACCGCCTAGAAAAATTCATATTTAACCAATGTCAATCCCCTGGCCGGGGCGGTAGGCCCCGCCGCCGAACGGTCACAGGCCGCCAGAAGCTCCGCCATGGTTTCCGGATCCCGCTTGCCCTGTCCCACCTCCAACAGTGTCCCCACGATGATCCGCACCATATTATAAAGGAAACCGCTGCCGCAGACCCGTATCACCAGATCGGCACCCTGCTCCTCCACGAGCAGCAGATACAGAATCCGCACCGTGCTTTCCACCTGGGCTCCGGACTGGCAGAAGCTCTTAAAATCATGTTTCCCCTCCAGATAAGCCGCTGCCTCCCGCATTTTCTCCACGTCCAGAGGATGATAGACGAAATGGGAATACAATCTCTTCACCGGCATGGGAAACGCTCCCCTGTAGATCCGGTACTCATAGGTCTTTCGGCTTTCACAGTGCCTCGGATGCCAGTCTGCCGGGACCTCTTCGGATTTCTGGATCCGAATATCCTCCGGCAGCCTCTGGTTCAGGGCATAGGAAATCTTCGGAACAGCCATCGGACTCTCCGTATCAAAGACAGCCACGTTTCCCAGTGCATGAACTCCCGCATCGGTACGGCTGGCTCCGATGACCTCAATCTTTTCTTCAAACAGCTCCGACAAAGCCCTGTTCAGCTCGGCTTCGATGGTATTCCCGTTGTCCTGAATCTGCCAGCCATGATAATTCGTTCCGTCATAAGCCACAGTCAAACGTACTCGCTTCATACTTCCTGAATATCCTCCTCATTGGCTTCCAATCACCCTGCTTTAACCTATTGCCGGCAGCTGCAGGCGCCCCAGCCAGATACCGGCTGTCAGATAAATCAGAATGCACACATAAGCAATCCTGTCCCTCTTTTTATAGATCAGGGGCTTCATCTTTGTCCTGCCGTCTCCTCCCCGGTAACAGCGCGCCTCCATGGCCATGGCCAGGTCATTGGCCCTGCGGAAGGCAGAGATAAACAGCGGCACCAGCAGCGGCACCAGCGCCCTGGCCCGCTTGATGATATTTCCGCTCTCAAAATCGGCGCCTCTGGCAATCTGGGCCTTCATGATCTTATCCGTCTCTTCCATTAAGATCGGAATAAAGCGCAGGGCAATGGACATCATCATTGCCACCTCATGCACCGGGATGCGAAACACCTTCAAAGGACGAAGCCCCTTCTCCATGCCGTCCGTCAGATTATTGGGCGTGGTCGTCAGGGTCATGACGGAGGATCCCACCACCAGCAGGCTCAGGCGCACAGCCATATTAACAGCCATCCTCAAGCCTTCTTTGGTGATCGTCAGCTTCCACAGGGTAAACAGGGGCTCTCCCGGAGTCAGAAACAGATTGAACACTACGGTGAGCAGCAGCAGGAAAAGAACCGCACGCATTCCTCTCACCATGAAGCGAAAGGGAACATGGGACAGCCTGATCACCAGCAGCAGGAACATCGCCGCAATCAGATAGCCTATAAAGTTTTTGAAAAAAAACAGAGAAATGATAAACAGCAGGGTACCCGCCAGCTTAACTCTCGGATCCAGTCTGTGAATCACTGACTCCGCCTGATAATATTGTCCTAACGTAATATCACGTAACATCTTGAAGTGCCCTCATAACCATGTCCGCCGCCTCCCCTACGGTAGTGGCGTCCGTATCCACCTTAAGTCCCCTTCTTTTCAGCTCCTGCAGAATATATATCACCTGGGGAGGCGCAAGGCCTACCTCCTCCAACTCCTTTCCGTGCCTGAAAACCTCTTTCGGTACATCGTCGTACATGACCCTTCCCCGGTTCATAACAATGATCCGGTCTACGTACTCCGCCACATCTTCCATGCTGTGAGACACCAGGATCACAGTCATGCCCGTCTTCTTTTTAAGCTCCCGGATCTGCTGCAGAATTTCCTCCCTCCCTCTCGGGTCAAGGCCCGCCGTGGGCTCATCCAGTACCAGCACCTCCGGCTTCATGGCCAGTACGCCTGCAATGGCTGCCCGCCTTTTCTGACCCCCGGAAAGATCAAAGGGCGACTGATAAAACAGCTCGTCAGGCAGTCCTACCTTCCGCAAGGCGTCATAGGCGCGAAGCTCCACTTCCTTCTTATCCAGCCCTAAATTCTTCGGCCCGAAGCAAACGTCCGTAAACACGTCTGTCTCAAACAACTGATGCTCCGGGTATTGGAAAACCAGGCCCACCCTGCTCCGCAGCTTCTTCCTGTCAAAGTCTTTGTCATAAATATCCTCGCCGTTAAAAAAGATGCTGCCGGAGGATGCCTTTAACAACCCGTTCAGGTGCTGTACCAGCGTGGACTTTCCTGACCCGGTATGTCCTATGATGCCGATAAACTGCCCGTCAGGGATCTGCAGGCAGACATCGTCCAGCGCTTTCACCGCCAGAGGGGTATCGCCGCCATATATATAATTCACATGATCTAAAATAATTGACATGATGCTTTCTCCGTCTGTGCCCTGCTATGTGTTCTCCGGACAGGGCAGCGCTTCCGCCAGCTCCTTTGCCGTCAGGATTCCGTCAGGCAGCCTGACCCCCCTTTTTTGCAGCTCATAAGCTAAGAGTGTCACCTGCGGCACGTCCAGCCTCAGCTCCTTCAGCTCCTCCACCCTGGAGAAAATCTCTCTGGGTGTTCCTTCCATGGCAATCCTGCCCTGGTCCATCACGAAGACTCTGTCCGCGTGAATAATCTCTTCCATATAATGAGTAATCAGAATAACGGTCATACCCTCCACGTCATTGAGTGCCCGTACCGCCCGGATAACCTCCTTACGGCCCCTGGGATCCAGCATTGCCGTGGGCTCATCCAGCACAATACATTTCGGGTGCATGGCCAGCACACCGGCAATGGACACCCTCTGCTTCTGTCCTCCTGAGAGTTTATTGGGGGAATGCTTACGAAACTCATACATGCCCACGATCTTCAGGCTCTCCTCCACCCGCTCCCAGATCTCCCCGGTAGGAACTCCCATGTTTTCAGGGCCAAAACCCACATCCTCCTCCACTACCTGGCCGATAATCTGATTATCGGGATTCTGGAACACCATACCGGCAGTCTGCCGGATCTTCCAGAGACTGTCTTCCTCGGAGGTGTCCATACCGTCCACCCACACCGTGCCCTCCGTAGGGTATAAAATGGCGTTGATATGCTTGGCAAGCGTGGACTTCCCGGAACCGTTATGCCCCAGGACAGCAATAAACTCTCCCTGCTTAACGTCAAGGCTCACGTGATCCACTGCCGTGGTAAGCCCCTCCACATTTCCGTCCTCGTCCCGCCGGATATATTCAAATGTCACGTCTTCTGCCCTGACAATTCCCATAGCCCACCGCTCTTCCCGTAAATGACCTCCGATGTCAAACATCCGTTTTCATCACGTCAGTTTCTGTTACCGTTATCAGAATATTATTATAGTAAAATCCACCGGGAATTACAAGCCTTACGAATTTGAAAGGCATAAAGATTCATACCCGGCGGCCAAGTTTACAAAAGTCCGCACTCATGGTACACTAAATATGAATTATTACCGAACTTACACCGTCGGAAAGGAATCTGCAAATGGATAGGTCAAAAATCATTAAAATGGTAGTGCTTCTCGCAGTCATCACCCTGGCAGCCGCCGGGCTTCTGAGAATGCTCCGGAAAAATTCCATGAGCCTGGCCGAATATGAATCTTTGAATCTGGCGGAACAGGAATCCCTGTTCCTTGGGGAGGATAAGGACGCTCCAGGTTCTGACAGCTCCAAAGGCAGCGGGGATCCGGAGCCATCCCATGCCTCTGACGACGACGGTTCCCAGGCTTCCGACGATACCGACGGCAGCGAAGGCTCCCAGGCTTCCGATAGCTCTGACGGCGACGGCTCCGGCGGTTCCCAGGCTTCTCCTCCTTCCCGGCTCACCGGCGCCTCCCTGAATGGGGACTCTCAGGCAGAGGAGAGGGTCACCTATGAGGATGGCTTTTATTACGAGCCCATTTCCCACAATCTCCGCCGGTACATGACCGGCATTTCCTACCCCGGCGATCAGACGGCGGGAAATGCCGGGGAAGGCGGCACTGAATCCGCCTCTGCACCGAAGATCTCTCTGGAAGAGCTTCGATACGTTCATATCCTGCACTACGATTTTGACGGCAGTCCTGCAGAGGGCGAATTGATCTGCAACGAATCTATCGCCCGGGACCTGGTGGAAATATTTTATGAGCTATACTGCAATGAATACCGGCTGGAAAAGGTTCTTTTGATTGACGAATACGACGGTGACGACGTTTCCTCCATGGAGGATAACAATACCTCCTGCTTTAACTACCGCCCGGTAGCCGGCAGCTCCAGTCTCTCCAGGCATGCCTACGGACTTGCCATTGACATCAATCCTCTTTACAACCCGTATATTACCTACAGCAAAGATGGCACCATGAATGTGTCCCCTGCCTCCGGCGCAGACTACGCGGACCGCTCCCTGAGCTTCCCCTACAAGATTGACGAAGACGATCTGTGCTACAAACTGTTTATCCAGCACGGCTTCACCTGGGGAGGCAGCTGGAACCATTCCAAGGATTACCAGCATTTCCAGAAGGCAAAGCCATAGAATCTTCGCTGCCATCATCCCTCCGGGATGAAAACTGTCTGCCGCCGGCCGCAAATGACAAAGTAAGGGGCTTCGCACCATGATTATCTCATGAAGGCGAAAGCCCCTTATTATTCAAGCATTTAATGACAGGAAATGACCTTATACCATTTCCAGAACAACTTCCATTGCAGCATCACCCTTACGAGGCCCGATCTTAACGATTCTGGTATAACCGCCTTTACGGTCGGCATACTTAGGTGCATACTCGTCAAACAGCTTTGCAGCCAGATCAACCTTCTTTGTGTTTCTCTTTCTTCCTGCCGCTTCCTTGGGAACAGATACTACAGGGTTAAGCACCTTCAGGATCTGGCGTCTTGCATGGACACGGCCGGGGAGATCCTTCTTGATCTCCTTCTCCACGGTCTCATACTTCGTTACCTTCTTGCCGTCCACTACTTCCTTCACGCGCTTTCCGTCCTTGTCCTTCTCGGGAACCTTAACGGAAACCTTTACCATCTCATAGTTGTCCTTTTCCTTCACTGCCAGAGCCACAAGCCCTTCCGCAATCTTTCTTACTTCCTTGGCCCTTGCCTCGGTAGTAATAATCCTGCCGTGGTTCAGCAGCGCTGTCACCTGATTCCTCAGTAATGCTTTTCTCTGGGAAGATGTTCTGCCCAGCTTTCTATACTTTGCCATGATTTCCTTTTCCTTTCTCTATTCATGGTACATCCGGCCACGCCCTTTGGTCTTACTTACCGGATGTCTGGCTCTGCCATTCAGAGTTTACCGCAGACACACCCTTTGGCTTTACTGCCCGCAGCATACCTTACTCCTCCGAAGGATTCAGCTGGAGTCCCAGCTCCTTCAGCTTTGCAAGCACCTCTTCCAGGGATTTCCGGCCCAGGTTCCGAACCTTCATCATATCCTCCGAGGTCTTGTTGCACAGTTCTTCCACTGTATTAATGCCGGCTCTCTTCAGGCAGTTATAGGAACGAACGGAAAGCTCCAGCTCGTCAATGCTCATTTCGAGAACCTTTTCCTTTTCATCGTCTTCCTTCTCCACCATAACTTCTGCTGTTTTGGCATTTTCGGAAAGATCAATAAAAAGGCTCAAATGCTCGCTTAAAACCTTTGCCGCCAGACTGACCGCCTCATCGGGCGCCAGCGTGCCGTTGGTATATACGTCCAGCGTCAGCTTATCATAATCGGTAATCTGGCCGACACGGGTATTGGTAACGGACATATTTACCCGTTCCACAGGTGTATAGATAGAATCAATCGCAATGACACCTATAGGCAGATCCTCGTGCTTGTTTTTGTCGGCGCTCACATAACCACGCCCTCTGGTAATTGTCAGTTCCATGTACAGCTTGGTATCCTTGCCGCTTAAGGTTGCGATCACCAGATCGGGATTTAAGATCTCAATATCCTGATCCACCTGAATATCGGAAGCGTGTACCACTCCCTCGCCCTCAAACTCAATGTAAGCAGTCTTGGCTTCGTTTGTCTCGCTGTTATTCTTGATGGCAAGGCTCTTTATGTTCATGATGATTTCCGTCACGTCTTCCTTTACACCGGAAATAGAACTGAACTCATGCAGCACTCCTTCAATTTTTATCTGGCTGACTGCAGCTCCGGGCAGGGAGGAAAGCATGATCCTTCTTAAAGAGTTGCCAAGAGTGATCCCATAGCCCCTCTCCAAAGGCTCAACAATGAATTTGCCGTACTTCTTGTCTTCTGAAATCTCAGCAACCTCAATATTTGGTCTCTCAAAATCAAACACTGCAAATACCCTCCTTTGGGATTGTTTGTGAGCAGGGCTTACTTGGAGTACAACTCGACAATAAGCATTTCATCTACAGGCACATCGATCATTTCCCTGGTAGGAAGGTTCTTAATGGTTCCCTTGAAATTGTCAAGATCGACGTCCATCCACTCGGGAACAAGCCTGCCGCCGGTCACCTCGGCAATATCCTTATATCTCTGCATTGTCCTTGCACTCTCTTTGATTTCAATAACGTCACCGGCCTTAATCAGGTAGGAAGGAATGTTCACTACCTTGCCGTTGACAAGTACGTGCTTATGGCCAACGATCTGTCTCGCTTCTCTTCTGGTTCTCGCAAAGCACATCCTGAATACTACGCTGTCAAGCCTGCGCTCCAGCATAATCATCAGGTTCTCACCGGTCATTCCCTGCATACTGTCAGCCTTCTCGTAATAATTTCTGAAAGGCTTCTCCAGAACGCCGTAGATGAACTTCGCCTTCTGCTTCTCGCGAAGCTGCATGCCGTATTCACTGACCTTCTTGCCTGCTCTTGTGTTCTGTCTGTTGGACTTCTTGTCATAACCCAGATAAGAAGGCTCCAGACCGAGGGAACGACATCTTTTTAATACTGGTGTGCGATTTACTGCCATTATATTTTCTCCTTTTCTTATCGTTTACAATGCCCTGCCGGCACCTTCTTCCGACTTACTTTTACAACTTTTCCAAGATACCTGTTTGTGCAAGCCCGAATTTTCTGTTCGCCTTAGACACGGCGCCGCTTAGGCGGGCGGCAGCCATTATGAGGAACGGGGGTCACGTCACGGATACTGATTACCTCAAGACCGCATGCGGAAAGTGCCCTGATCGCAGCCTCACGCCCTGAACCGGGCCCCTTTACAAATACGTCTACGGATTTCAGTCCATGTACCAAAGCAGCCTTCGTAGCTGTTTCTGCTGCCATCTGTGCAGCATATGGAGTAGATTTCCTTGAACCTCTGAAGCCCAGACCACCGGCACTCGCCCAGCTCAGTGCATTGCCTTCGCTGTCAGTCAGTGTAACAATCGTATTGTTAAAAGAAGACTGAATATGTGCCTGTCCGCGTTCAACGTTTTTCTTTACGCGCTTTTTAGTTACCTTTTTTGCAACCTGTTTCGCCATTTTAAACTAACCTACTTTCTCCTATAAATGAATAGTTACTTGTGAACCCCTTACTTACTTTTTCTTATTTGCCACTGTACGCTTAGGTCCCTTACGGGTTCTTGCGTTGTTCTTGGTATTCTGTCCGCGGACAGGCAGGCCCTTACGATGACGGATACCACGGTAGCATCCGATCTCCTGAAGCCGCTTGATGTTCAGGGCGACCTCACGTCTCAAGTCACCTTCCACCATCACATTCAGCTTTTCAAGAACTTCACTGATCTTCTTTACTTCGTCATCGGTCACGTCCCTGACCCTGGTATCAGGATTTACGCCTGCTTCCGCCAGAATCTTGTTGGAAGTAGCTCTACCGATTCCATATACATAGGTCAGTCCGATCTCAATTCGTTTTTCTCTGGGTAAGTCTACACCTGCGATACGAGCCATTTACATTTCCTCCATTTTTCGTTACTAATTGATTGGGGCTTTCACCCAATCGGACGCATTCCCACTATCCGATCTTTCCACAACACATAAACCTTGCACCTTCGTCGTGGTATCAAGAAGTAATCTCCCGCAAGCTCCGTTCCGGATCTATGATAACCGCTGCCTGCACTTACGCATAAACAGCGGTTCAGCCGCACATATGAACCAGACAAGAACTCACTTAACCTGTTCCGGATCCCTGGGGATCTGCAACAGGTGGTGATTATCCCTGCCTCTGCTTGTGTTTCGGATTCTCACAGATAATTCTGATGCGTCCTTTTCTCTTGATGACTTTGCACTTTTCGCAAATCGGTTTTACTGATGATCTAACCTTCATCTCAAACCCTCCTTTCAAAAAAGACCGTTTTCTATTATACCATGAGGGTTGCCCCTTGACAACCCCCATTTCAATTTTTTCTGGATATTATTGTAACCGAAGGAACAGTTCAGACACCCCGCGAAGTCAAAATCGCGCTTCCATGCGCTTTTGCGAGACTTGTTATTTATCCCTCCAGATAATACGCCCCTTGCTCAGATCGTAAGGCGACAGCTCCAGCGTCACCTTGTCGCCGGGGAGGATACGGATGAAATTCTGGCGCAGCTTGCCGCTGATATGCGCCAGCACCCGGTGTCCGTTCTCCAGCTCAACCTGAAACATGGTATTGGGCAGCTTTTCCACCACAGTTCCCTCAATCTCGATTACATCACTCTTTGACATATATTTCCTCCACTATTTTTGTTTGCTTTATAGCGTATCTGATCTCTTCCGGTCTGACTGTCCCGCCTGTTGAAAGCTTCGTCCTCAGTTCCCTGTCCACTTCCGCTTTCATGGGCTGAATGTGCTTTTTACGCTTTTTCTTGGGTCTGTCCGGCGGTCTTAACCTGCCGTCCGATAAATATACGAAGTCCCCTTCCTCCGCCACGATCACATAGAGGACTCCCCTGTCATGTCCGGCCAGGGAAACTGCAAATCGTCCTGTCATGTTCCCTCCTTTAATAGAGAGTCAAAATCTCCGGCTCACCGTCTTCCGTGATCAGGATAGTGTTCTCATAGTGAGCGGAAAGCGAACCGTCCTCCGTCACTACCGTCCAATCATCGTCCAGCCACTCCACGTCTCCCCGTCCCATGTTTATCATGGGCTCAACGGCAAGCGTCATTCCCGGACGGATTCTGGGGCCTTTCTTGATCTGCGCAAAGTTAGGTATCTGCGGATCCTCATGAAGCTCCGTCCCCACACCGTGACCTACCAGATCCCTGACAATGCCATAGCCATACGGCTTCACATAGGCAGCAATCGCGTTGGAAATACTGTACAGATGGTTTCCGGCTTTTGCCTCCTTTATACCCTCGAAAAAGCTCTGCTTCGTCACTTCAATCAGCTGCCTGGCTTCGGCACTGATCTTGCCCACCCCGTGGGTTCTTGCAGCGTCGGAATGGTATCCCTTATAGATCATACCTGCATCCAGACTGACAATGTCGCCTTCCTGCAGGATACGGTGCTTGTTTGGAATACCATGTACCACCTCGTCGTTGACCGACACACAGATACTTGCCGGATAGCCATGATAATGAAGAAAATTCGGTATCCCTTCCAGCTTTCGAATCAACTGATCTCCGAAAATGTCAATATCCTTTGTGGAAATTCCGGGCCTGATAAACCCCTCCAGCTCCTGATGTACCAGGGCCAGCCGTCTGCAGGATTCCCGGATCAATTTTATCTGTTCTTCTTTCTTAATAATGATAGCCATGGAACTTACCCCAGTATATCCGTTATGGAAGCAAATACATCCTTCATATCCATCGTTCCGTCTACGGTCTTCAGGATACCCTTTGCCGTATAAAAATCGATCAGGGGCTGGGTCTGTTCATGGTACACCTTCAGGCGGTTTGAAACCGTCTCCGGCTTATCATCGTCACGAAGCACCAGCTCACTTCCGCAGGTATCACAGACACCTTCTTTTTTCGGCGGAATATGTTCTACATGATAAGTTGCGCCGCACTTTAAGCATGCACGCCTGCCCGACATTCTCCTGACAATATTTTCATCCGGCACGTCTACATTGACAGCAAAATCAATTTTCTCACCCAGCTTGTTCAAAGCCTCATCCAGAACCTCTGCCTGAGGAATGGTTCTGGGAAAACCGTCCAGCACATATCCCTTCCCGCAGTCCTCCCGGGACACCCGGTCCAGCAGAATTTTCACCGTCAGCTCATCGGGAACCAAAAGCCCCTGGTCCATGTACTTCTTTGCTTCCGTTCCAAGCTCCGTGCCGTTCTTGATATTTGCCCTGAAAATGTCGCCTGTGGAAATGTGGGGAATCCCGTACTTCTCAGCAATCATTTTTGCCTGCGTGCCTTTTCCCGCGCCGGGTGCACCTAACATAATAATCTTCATATTTACCTCCGTTTAGTTCGATCCCTTCCGGACCGTTGCAAAAATCGCGCAGGGGTAACCCTGCGCGACTCCAGGAAGCGCCGCTTCCCCAAACCTACTTCTCCAAAAATCCCTTGTAATTGCGTACCAGCATCTGTGATTCCACCTGCTTCATGGTTTCCAGCACAACGCTGACAATAATAATCAGGCTGGTGCCGCCAAAGGATACATTCGCGTTAAACACGCCGCTGAAGATATAAGGAAGGACTGCCACAACAGTCAGACCGATCGCGCCGATAAACACAATATAATTCAATACCCTGTTCAGGTAATCGCTGGTGGGCTTTCCGGGTCTGATGCCCGGGATAAAGCCGCCCTGCTTTTTCATATTGTCGGCAACCATCAGCGGGTTAAACGTGATGGACGTATAGAAATATGCAAAGAAAACAATCAAGACGATATACACCAGCAGGCCGATGGAATACTTCAGCTGCTTGGGATTGCACCAGTAAGTTGAATTCAGGTACTTCAGGATTTCACTCCACACACCCGTTCCGTTATATCCCGCAAAAGAAGAGATAATAAGGGGAAGCTGCAGAAGAGACTGGGCAAAAATGACGGGGATAACACCTGCCGTATTTACCTTCAGCGGGATGTTGGAGGTCTGCCCTCCCACCATCTTCCTGCCCTGCACCTTGTTTGCATACTGCACGGGAATCTTCCGTGTACCGTCATTGAGGATGATAACCAGGACCACCATGGCCACAATAATGGCAATGATAATTGCTGCCGCCAAAATCGCAGTCGCCGGTGCTTTTCCGAAAACAAACTGATCGAACAATGTCTTCAGGTCCTCCGGCAGCCTGGATATGATATTGATGACCAGGACAATGGAAATACCGTTTCCGATTCCCTTTTCGGTGATTCTCTCACCGACCCACATCAGGAACGCACTGCCCGCGGTAAGCGCAGTCACAGAACAGATAATGCTCAATGCCTTGAGCCCGCCGCTCATGGTGCTGTAGCCTTCCAGATAACCCTGATGCCCAAAGCCGATCGCCATGGCTGTAGACTGGATAATTGCCAGCGCTACCGTGACATACCTTGTAATGGACACGATTTTCTTTCTTCCGTCTTCGCCGTCACGCTGCATCTCCTCCAGCTTGGGGATAGCAATGGTAAGCAGCTGCATAATGATGGAAGATGTAATATACGGGGTAATGTTCAACGCAAGAATGGACATGCTGCTGAAGGAACCACCCGTAATCGCATCAAAGAAACTGAACGCACCGTTGGACTGGTCAGAGAACCACTGACGGAAAACATTCCCGTCTACCCCCGGCACAGGCAGCTGTGATCCGAAACGGATCACAACCAGCATGGCGAAGGTGAACAGGATCTTTTGTCTGAGCTCCTTAATTTTGAATGCGTTTTTCAGCGTTGTAAACATTAAATCACCTCTGCCGTTCCACCAAGAGCCTCAATCTTTGCTTTTGCGGATTCACTATATGCGTTTACCCTGACATTGAGCTTTTTGGTAAGTTCTCCGTTTCCGAGTATCTTAATGCCATCTCTGGGATTCTTAATTACGCCGGCCTCAACCAATGTACTTACATCTACCGTTGCGCCATCCTCAAAACGCTCAAGGGCATTCAGGTTGATCGCTACGATCTCCTTTGTGTTCCTGTTGGTAAAGCCTCTCTTGGGGATACGTCTGTACAGCGGCATCTGTCCGCCTTCAAAACCGATCCTGGGGGCTCCGGAACGTGCCTTCTGCCCTTTATGCCCCTTGCCTGCGGTCTTACCGTTTCCTGAACCGTGCCCACGGCCCCTTCTGAAATCGTTGTGCTTGGAACCTTCAGCGGGTCTCAAATTGGATAATTCCATTTCTAACACCTCCTTCGACTTATACTTCTTCTACTTTCAGTAAATGACCAACCAGGCGAATCTGTCCCTTTGTCGCGTCATTGTCAGGCAGTACAACGGAACTGCCGATCTTGCGCAGACCCATGGATTTGACGATTTCCCTGTTCTTAGGCACAGCGCCAATAGTGGACTTCACCAAAGTGATCTTCAACTTCTTATCTGCCATAATTAGCCTCCATTTCTTTACGCCATGATCTCTTCAACAGACTTACCACGGCTCTTCGCCACCTCTTCAGGGCTCTTCAGCTGACTTAATCCCGTGATCGTCGCAAGGACAACATTCTGCTTGTTGTTAGAGCCAAGGGACTTGGTACGGATATTCTTGATGCCTGCAAGCTCACAGACCACACGGGCAGGACCGCCGGCGATGATACCTGTACCATCGGGAGCCTTCTTCAGCAAAACATTTGCAGAACCGTATTTGCCGACAAAGTCATGGGTGATGGAATTGTTCTGATCCAGCGCAACCGTAACGATATGCTTCATCGCATCTTCCTTCCCTTTACGGATTGCCTCCGGAATTTCAACCGCTTTTCCCAGACCCGCGCCTACGTGGCCATTGCCGTCGCCGACTACGACCAGGGCTGTAAAACGCATGTTACGTCCGCCCTTGACGGTTTTTGCCACACGCTTGATGGTAACGACCTTATCATTCAACTCTAACTGGCTTGCATCTATGACTGTGTGTTTCATGATGTATTCCTTCCTCTTCCTTTCCTAGAATTCCAGACCAGCTTCTCTGGCTGCATCGGCTAATGCCGCGACCTTGCCATGATATATAAAGCCGCCTCTGTCAAAAACAACCTCCTTGATCCCCTTCTCAATTGCCCTCTTGGCAATGACGGTTCCCAGGTATGCTGCCGCGTCAACGTTATTGGTCTTTTCCAGCTCGTCCCTGACGGCTTTCTCCACCGTGGAAGCAGATGCTAATGTATTCCCAACTGTATCATCGATAATTTGAGCATACATATGATTATTGCTCCGGAACACCGCCAGACGAGGTCTCTCCGCAGTGCCACTGAAGCGGTTACGAATTCTCATGTGCTTTTTCACACGTACTTCTTTTCTTGATTTCTTGTTAACCATCTTCATACTCTCCTTATCTGTTATTTCTTACCGGTCTTACCAACTTTACGCCTGATCGTCTCATCAGCATACTTTATGCCCTTGCCCTTGTAAGGCTCAGGTCTCCTCTTGTCTCTGATGTCAGCCGCAAATTGACCAACCTTTTCTTTATCGATACCCTTGACGATAATGACATTCTGATCCTGTACAACAGTCTCGATCCCGTCGGGATCCTCCATCTCCACCGGATGAGAATACCCCAGGTTCAGGGTCAGCTTCTTGCCGCTCTTGGCTGCCCTGTAGCCGACGCCGTTTACCTCCAGCTTCTTCTCAAATCCGTCGGTAACACCGACTACCATGTTGTGGATCAGCGTTCTGGTCAGGCCGTGAAGGGATTTCATCCTCTTCAAATCATTGGGTCTGCTTACCGATACCTCAGCACCCTCAACCTTAATCTCCATCTCGGCAGGTAATACTCTCTCCAGAGTACCCTTGGGACCTTTCACGGTCACCTTGTTATTTTCTGCAACCTCCACAGTAACGCCTGCGGGGATCGCGATTGGCATTCTACCTATACGTGACATGCCCGTACCTCCTATTATATTATTAGAACCATTATTATTCGAAAAATCTGCCTGCAGATTTCTTCAGGGACAAAACGTAAACATAGTATTACCATACAAATGCAAGCACTTCTCCGCCGACCTTCAGCTCCCTTGCCTTCTTATCGGTGATAACACCCTGATTGGTGGAAAGAATCGCAATACCCAGGCCGCCCAGAACCTTGGGAAGCTCATCCTTGTTCGCGTATACACGAAGGCCGGGCTTTGAAATTCTCTTAATACCGGAGATAATCTTTTCATTCTTATCCGCGCCATACTTTAAAGTGATATGAATTGTCTTAAAGCTGCCGTCTTCGGTAACATTATATTTGCTTATATATCCCTCATCCAGAAGTATCTGTGCAATGGACATCTTCATTTTGGAAGCGGGCACGTCAACTGTATCGTGCTTTGCAGTATTTGCATTACGGATTCTTGTAAGCATATCTGCGATAGGATCACTCATTGTCATTTTGTGACTTCCTCCTTATACTCCTATTCTCTTTTCACTCGCGCCTGATTTTTCTGCAAGATCCTCCCGCACACTCAAACGCTTCGCATTTGCGCAGCTTCCGCTGCTCCCGGTTTCTCGTTTGGAATCTGCCGGAAGAATCCGCCTCCGGCGACAGTGCCGCTGTTGGCGGCACAAACAATCGGTAAGAAAAACGCTGTCCACAGCGGGCTTGCCCGCTTGGGTTTTTCAGTGTGAGAAAGATCCGCTTTGCGAACCGTAGAATTTCTTAGACGACTTTTTGGGCGTCTTAGAAATTCTTCTCACACTTACCAGCTTGCTTTCTTCACGCCGGGAATCTCACCCTTATATGCCAGTTCGCGGAAGCAAACTCTGCAAATGCCGTACTTTCTCAAGTAAGCGTGGGGACGGCCACAAATCTTGCAACGTGTATAAGCCTGTGTGGAAAACTTAGGCTTACGCTGCTGCTTAATCTTTAATGATGTTTTAGCCATGAAAATTTACCTCCTTATTGTTTTGCGAAAGGCATATTGAACAGCGTCAACAGCTCTCTGGCTTCCTCGTCCGTCTTTGCCGTGGTGACAAAAATGACGTCCATACCTCTGGTCTTGTCTATCTTATCATACTCAATCTCAGGGAAAATGTACTGTTCCTTGATACCAAGCGCATAGTTCCCTCTGCCGTCAAAAGCATTGGGATTGACACCCCTGAAGTCACGCACGCGGGGCAGCGCAAGGTTCACAAGCCGATCCAGGAACTCATACATTTTCTCGCCGCGCAGCGTGGTCTTACAGCCAATGTCCATGCCTTCACGGATCTTGAAGTTGGCAATAGAATTCTTCGCCTTGGTCAGAACCGCCTTCTGTCCGGTAATGGTCTCCATATCGGATACTGCATTCTCCAGGATCTTGGCATTATCCTTCGCCTCGCCGACACCCATATTGACAACGATCTTTACAAGCTTGGGAACTTCCATACTGTTCTTATATCCAAACTTCTTCGTCATAGCATCTACGATTTCGTCGTAGTACAAATCTTTTAATCTAGCCACTTTGTGCTTCTCCTTCCCAACCGTGGACCCACGGTTTTTGATCAGTCAATCACTTCGCCGGTTGCCTTAGCGAAACGAACCTTCTTGCCGCCCTCTGTCCTGAAGCCGACTCTGGTCGCCTTGCCCTTATGGACCAGCATAACATTTGAAATATCAATAGGAGCTTCCTTCTTAACAATACCGCCTTCAGGATTCGCCTGGGAAGGCTTTGTATGCCTGGTGACCATGTTTACACCTTCAACAACCACCCTATGCTTCTTTGCATCTACGGAGAGTACTTTCCCCTCCAGGCCGGTTAATGCGCCGTTTGCGCCTTCCTTTGCCTTACTGTCCTTACCGGCAATCACCTTTACGGTATCACCCTTTTTAATCTTCATCATTGACATAACGGCACCTCCTTATAATACTTCGGGAGCCAGAGATACAATCTTCATGAACTGTTTTTCACGAAGCTCTCTTGCCACCGGCCCAAAAATACGGGTTCCTCTGGGCGTCTTGTCATCCTTGATAATCACTGCTGCATTCTCATCGAACTTGATATAAGATCCATCCTTGCGGCGCGCCCCCTGTACGGTACGCACTACAACAGCTTTAACAACGTCACCCTTCTTTACAACTCCGCCGGGTGTTGCATCTTTAACGGAAGCAACAATCACATCGCCAATATGCGCATATCTTCTTGTAGAGCCGCCCATAACGCGGATGCAGAGCAGTTCTTTTGCACCGGTGTTATCAGCAACCTTCAGTCTTGTTTCCTGCTGAACCATGATTTTCCTCCTTTGCCGCACCTACGGCTTTCATTACTTTCCACGACCTCTACGAGTCTCCATCTCTTATCCTTGGACAGAGGCCTGGTCTCCATGACCTTAACGGTGTCGCCGATATTACACGTATTCTCCTCGTCATGCGCCTTCAGCTTATAGGTCCTCTTAACGACCTTCTTATAAAGGGGATGCTTTACATGCTCTTCTATCGCCACAACGATCGTCTTATCCATCTTATTGCTGGTTACCTTACCGGTACGCACTTTTCTCAAATTTCTTTCTTCCACGACTTTACTCCTTTCCTTTCCGCCAGGCAATTCGCCTAAGGCATATGTCCGCCCAAGGCATATGTCCGCCTTTACGCCCTTGCCTTCTCGGTGATCACTGTGTTAATACGGGCAATATTTTTCCTGACATCCTTGATCCTCGCCGTATTATCCAGCTGATTGGTTGCGTTCTGGAATCTTAAATTGAAAAGCTCTTTTTTTGCAGCGACAAGCTCTGACTGAAGTTCCTCAACGGACTTGTTCTTTAATTCTTCTACAAACTTACTGGATTTCATTATTCTACACCGCCTTCCAAATCTGCCTTAGAAACGACTTTACACTTGCAGGGAAGCTTATGCATTGCAAGACGCAGTGCCTCCTTTGCCTGATCCTCCGGAACGCCTGCAATTTCAAACATAACACGTCCGGGCTTTACTACTGCAACCCAGCTGTCCACAGCTCCCTTACCGGATCCCATACGGGTACCGATAGGCTTTAAGGTAACAGGCTTGTCAGGGAAGATCTTGATCCAAACCTGACCTGCACGCTTGGTATAACGAGTCAGCGCGATACGGGCTGCCTCAATCTGATTCGACTTGATCCAGCAGGGCTCCAGCGATACCAGACCATATTCGCCATAAGCCAGGGTATTGCCTCTTGTTGCCCGGCCCTTCATGGAGCCACGAAACTGTTTACGGTATTTCACTCTCTTCGGCATTAACATGATTATTTATCGCTCCCTTCCACCTGATTTCCCTTTGTGGGAAGGATCTCACCCTTGTAGATCCACACTTTAACTCCAACCTTGCCATACGTGGTGTCTGCCTCTGCAAAGCCGTAGTCAATATCTGCCCTCAGAGTCTGCAGGGGAATGGTTCCCTCGCTGTAAAACTCACTGCGGGCAATATCGGCTCCGCCCAAACGACCTGCGCATGCAGCCTTAATACCCAAGGCACCGGCCTTCATGGTTCTTCCCATGCAGGACTTCATGGCACGTCTGTAGGACACACGGTTCTCAAGCTGCTGAGCAATATTTTCAGCGACCAGCTGCGCATCTCTGTCAGGCCTCTTAATCTCCTTAATGTCAATCAGCACCTTCTTGCCGGTCATCTTGGAAAGCTCGTTCTTGGTAACTTCGATTTCAGCGCCGCCCTTGCCGATGATAACACCGGGTTTTGCGGTGTGAATGATGACCCTCACCCTGTCAGACGTCCTCTCTACCTCAATCTTAGAGACGCCGGCGCTGTATAACTTTTTCTTCAGGAATTTCCTGATCTCGTAATCTTCCACCAGATACTCGGAAAACTCACTCTCGGCATACCACTTGGAATCCCATTCCTTAATTACTCCCACTCTTAATCCGTGAGGATTAACTTTCTGTCCCATTTATTTGCTCCTTTCACTACTTCTTCTCATCCAACACAACGGTAATGTGGCTCATTCTCTTCTCGATCCTGTAAGCGGTTCCCCTTGCTCTGGGCTGAATGCGCTTCATAGTGGGGCCCTTGTTGGCATAGCACTCCGCCACATACAGGTTCTCTCTGTTCATTCCGTTATTGTTTTCTGCGTTTGCGATAGCCGACTCAAGCAGCTTCTTGATCAGGCCGGAAGCATATCTGGGATTGTACTCCAGGATCCCTAAGGCAGTCTCAACGTTCTTGCCTCGGATAGCATCTAAAACGAAACATGCCTTCTGGACGGAAACCCTGGCATAAGAAAGCTTTGCTGAGGGTCTTGTGTCCTTATTGGCGTTTCTCTCTCTTTTAATTTGACTTCTATGTCCTTTAGCCATAGATCTATATCCTCCTTCTCAGAATCAAAGCAACGCGCTTACTTAACCTTGCTCTTTTTCTCGTCCTTGCCGTGTCCAAAGGGCCACTGACTTACTTCACCTTGGATTTCTTTTCATCCTTGCCATGGCCCCTGTAAGTTCTTGTTGCCACGAACTCACCCAGCTTATGGCCCACCATGTCCTCGGTCACATATACAGGAACGTGCTTCCTGCCGTCATGAACCGCAATTGTAAGCCCTACAAAGGAAGGGAAAATTGTAGAACGGCGAGACCAGGTCTTAATAACCTGCTTCTGCCCTGATGCGTTCATAGCGTCAACTTTCTTTAACAGGCTTGCGTCTGCGAAAGGTCCTTTTTTCAGTGATCTAGCCATTGTCTATCCTCCTGTTTTCTACTTCATTGCTCTGCCGTCACGTCTTCTGACGATCAACTTGTTGGAAGCCTTCTTTGCCTTACGCGTCTTCAATCCAAGTGCAGGCTTGCCCCAGGGGGTGCTGGGACCGGGACGACCGATACCGGCCTTTCCTTCACCGCCGCCGTGAGGGTGATCGTTGGGGTTCATGACAGAGCCGCGCACCGTAGGACGAATACCCATATGGCGCTTACGTCCGGCCTTGCCGAGGTTGATCAGATTGTGGTCGCCGTTACCGACGATTCCTATCGTTGCTCGACATACCAGAGGAACCATTCTCATTTCACCGGAAGGAAGACGAAGCGTTGCATACTTTCCTTCCTTAGCCATAAGCTGAGCGCTGTTTCCTGCTGCACGAACCATCTGTCCTCCCTTTCCGGGATGCAATTCAATATTGTGTACCTGAGTACCTACAGGAATTTCGGACAAGGGCAGGCAGTTGCCTACTCTCACCTCCGCCTCGGGACCGTTCATGACCTTCATTCCGTCGGTCAGCCCCGCCGGCGCCAGGATATATGCCTTCTCGCCGTCTGCATAACAGATCAGCGCGATGTTTGCACTTCTGTTGGGATCATATTCGATTCCGATTACGGTGGCAGGAATGCCGTCCTTGTTTCTCTTGAAATCGATGATCCTGTATTTTCTTCTGGAGCCGCCGCCATGGTGTCTCACAGTGATCTTACCCTGATTATTACGACCGGCATTCTTCTTCAGAGAAGTGCACAGGCTCTTTTCCGGGGTGGTCTTGGTGATCTCGGAAAAGTCGGAACCGGTCATATTTCTTCTGGAGGGTGTATAAGCATTATATGTCTTGATACCCATCGTTTTATCTCCTTATCCTAATCAATTTATAAGCCCGCAAAGATCTCAATGTCCTTGCTGTCCTGGGTCAGGGTGACAATCGCCTTCTTGGTCTTAGGCGTCCTGCCCAGCACCGGGCCGCGCCTTCTGCTCTTGTTCGTAACCTTTCCCTTGTAATTCATGGTATTGACGTTCTTAACCTTGGTACCCTCGAACATCTTCTCCACAGCTTCCTTGATCTGTGCTTTGTTTGCCTCTGTATGAACCAGGAACGTATATTTTTTCTCGCCCATTCCAGCCATACTCTTTTCGGTAATAACCGGTTTGAGGATTACATCATAATATTTAATGTCTGCCATTATGCGTACACCTCCTCGATCTTTGCAACTGCATCCTTTGTCAGGATCAGCTTATTAGCCTTCATAATGTCATAGGTATTGATGGTGTTCACCAGTGTGGTATCCACATCTGAGATATTCCTTGCGGAACAGATTACATTCTGATCGTTCTCGGCAAGAACCACCAACCCCTTCTCCACCTTTAAATTGTCCAGTACCTTCACAAAACTCTTTGTTTTGATCTCGTCAAGCTTCAGCTCGTCAACCACAATCAGATTGTTGTTCTGAACCTTATCCGTCAGCGCCGACTTTAACGCCGCTCTCTTTTCCTTCCTGTTAAGCTTGAAGGAATAATCCCTGGGAACAGGTGCGAATACAACGCCGCCCCCCTTCCACTGGGGCGATCTGGTAGATCCCTGCCTGGCATGGCCGGTTCCCTTCTGCCTCCAGGGCTTTCTTCCGCCGCCGGATACCTCGGAACGGGTCTTTGCCTTCTGGGTCCCCTGACGCTTATTTGCAAGCTGCTGTACAACCGCCATGTGTACCAGGTGTTCGTTGACCTTTACACCAAATACGGCATCATTCAATTCGATTGTACCAACTTCTTTTCCTTCCATATTAAAAACTGATACGTTTGCCATCTGAATTGGTCCTCCTTTCGCACGTGCCCGTTAGCCTAAGGCCCTTGTGGTCTCTTTGATGGTTACTAATGCCTTCCTGGGTCCGGGTACGGAACCCTTCACCAGCAGCAGATTCTTCTCCGCGTCTACTCTTACGACCTCAAGATTCTGAACGGTCACCTTCACGCAGCCCATATGTCCCGGCATTCCCTTGCCCTTGAACACACGGCTGGGGGAGGAGCAGGCACCATTGGAACCCTGGTGACGATGGAACTTGGAACCGTGCTTCATAGGGCCTCTGTGCTGTCCCAGTCTCTTGATCGCACCCTGAAATCCTTTACCTTTGGAAATTGCGGAGGCATCGACCTTATCTCCCTGTGCAAAAATATCGGCCTTAATCTCTGCACCCATGGTATATTCATCCGCATTCTCAAATCTGAACTCTCTGATATATCTCTTCGCGCTTACGCCGGCCTTTTTAAAGTGGCCTGCCTGTGCCTTATTGACACCATGCCTGTGGATAACTTCCTTTTTACCGCCGGCATCCTTATTCACGATCCGTTCCTTCTTGTCCACAAAGCCTACCTGCACCGCATCATAGCCGTCGTTTTCCTTTGTCTTGACCTGGGTCACTACGCAGGGGCCTGCCTGAAGGACGGTTACGGGCAGCAGCGTGCCGTCTTCGCCGAAGATTTGAGTCATTCCGACTTTGGTTGCCAAAATTGCTTTCTTCATTTTTCCTCTCTTTCTGCCTGATAAGGCTTTCTACATAGCGGACCACGCGGTTACCGTTGCGTCATAACCACAGGGACTTCTCCCCTCTCCCATTTCGGCATGGGAAGTGTTCTTACGTCTGTAGAGGTTTGTTTTGATTACTTTGTCTTCATCTTAATATCAATGTAAACGCCTGCAGGCATCTCCAGCCTCTGCAGCGCATCCACCGTCTTCTGGGTGGGCGCAATAATGTCGATCAGCCTCTTGTGGGTCCTCTGCTCGAACTGCTCTCTGGAGTCCTTGTACTTGTGTACGGCTCTTAAGATCGTAACGACCTCTTTCTTTGTGGGAAGGGGCACGGGGCCGCTTACCTCAGATCCGGTCTTCTTTACAGTTTCGATGATTTTCCTGGCAGAAGCATCCACCAGCTGGTGCTCATATGCCTTCAGGGTTATTCTCATTACTTGACTTGCCATAAAAAAAGTCGCCTCCTTTTCGCACTTTCAGTCTCAAGCACGACAAGCGGTGACTGTACACTCTCCCGTGTGTGTCCTGAATCCTTACGCAACATTCTACGGATCTCCGGCCTATCACACGTTGTTTCTGCCTAATGCAGACCATTTTACCTGTACAGTGACTTGTCGTCAGTTTTCTAACTTGACATTCGCTCCACGGAAAACCTGCCTATCATTGCTGATAAACAGCAACCTCTCGTTTCACAGCTATCATGCCACAGCACTTGATAGTATAAAGGGTATTGCGGATTTTTGCAAGAATTTTTTTTAAAAAAATTTAAATATATAAGCCATTTATGATAATGTCTCATTAAACCACAAATGAAAATGTCCCAAT
>CAJTKW010000065.1 GCA_910577035.1 uncultured Acetatifactor sp. | reverse complement strand
CTTGCACAGACATTTCCCTGTCAGGAAAGCGGGCAGGTCTTGCCGGAGAGCGAAGCGGATTATTTTTTACGGTTGCTGGCCTGCTCAAAAGCACGCCTGCCGAAGATAGACCCCGCATCCTTATCGTTGAGAACGTTAAGCATCTTCTGTCAAGCAAGGGAGGCGGGGATTTTACCGCCGTTCTCCTTAACCTATGGGAAGCTGGGTATGACCTCGAATGGCAGTGTGTCAACAGTAAGGACTTCGGGGTCCCCCAGCACAGGGAGCGGGTGTACCTTGTTGGATATTTTGGAGGGATCCGTGGACGAAAAGTATTTCCTATCAGCGGAACAAACACAGCGGTTGTTAAAGAAATTATAGGAGGAAACCAGGGGAGCCGGGTCTATGATTCCGGCGGCCTGTCCGTGACCCTGACGGCCCAGGGCGGCGGAGCCGGGGGAAAGACCGGGCTGTACCTCTGCGGGACAAAGAAACCGGAGGAATGGATGGAGTGCCTGAAAGAGAACGGGAGGGAGGAATGCGGTGCGCTTAACTATGCCGGTTTCCTGACGCAGAAGAAAGAGCCGGATATGACAGGAATCTCCCGGTGTCTGGTGTCCCATTACAATGCAGGGGTCACAAGGTTCGGGGAAAGTTCCGGCGTGATGTATTGCAAAGCCTGTGACGGAAAGTGCGTACAGGCAATGGCGGCCCTGACGCCGGATAGGGAGAATAAGCGGCAGAACGGGAGGCGGTTCAAAAAGGACGGGGAGCCGGGCTTTACCCTGACCGCTGCTGACCGCCATGGCGTGGTGCTATTGCAGTGTCCTTACTACAACGGTATGCCTATCCGGGAAGGGACAAAGCAGGGCTATGTGATGGCAAGACATGGGGACGGAATCAACCTGTCTTATTTGAACAGTACCTATAAAAGAGGGAGGGTAGGAAAACAGTGTTCCCAGACACTTTTGACGGAGGGCGGCATGGGTGTGCTGGTCTACTGCCGCATCCGCAGGCTGACGCCCAGGGAGTGTTTCAGGCTGCAGGCATTTGAGGATTTTCTGTTTGACAGGGCCAGGGCAGCAGGGATCAGCGACGCACAGCTCTACAAGCAGGCAGGCAATTCCGTGACGGTCAATATTGTCTATGAGATTGGAAAGCGGCTTGCGGAAATGGAGGAATATATCCTTGAAATTTAACATCCTCTATGTGGATCCCCCCTGGGCATATAAGGTATACAGCAAAAAAGGGCAGGGGCGTTCTGCCGAGAACCATTACCATACCATGGACATTGAGGACATTTACGGACTGAATATTCCGTCCATAGCGGCGGAGGACTGCATCCTGTTTTTGTGGGTGACATTCCCCTGTTTGGAGCAGGGGCTGGAAACAATCAGAAGGTGGGGGTTTACCTATAAGACGCTTGGTTTCTGCTGGGTGAAACGGTGCAGGAAACAGCAGGAAAAATGGTTTTGGGGGCTTGGTTTCTGGACCAGGGCAAACCCGGAGCTGTGTCTGATTGCCACCAGGGGAAGGCCGAAACGTGTGTCGAAGGACGTCCATTTTGTTGTGGATACGCCGGTGGAGGCGCACAGCCGGAAACCGGATATTGTCAGGGAAAGGATTGTGGAACTGGTGGGAGACCTGCCCAGGGCGGAACTGTTCGCAAGGCAGACGTATCCGGGATGGGTATGCGTGGGTGACGAGATAGACGGCAGGGACATACGGGACAGCCTGCGGATGCTGAAAGAAATGTGAGAAAGGAGAAAATTTTGATATGGCTGCTTGAACTGCATGGTTTTATGGCGGCGGTTTCTGTCAGTTTCCTGTCAGGGATGCTGATGGATATGCTGCTGAAGAAACTGACCGGATCTGAAAAGGTCAGGTATGTGGCGGTGCTGGCTGCGGCCGCCACCGCCATAGTTATGGGAACATACGGGATAGGGTTACATACATTTGCCTGCATCCTGTTCCTGCAGGTGCTTTTATTTGCGGCAGAGTACGACATGGCGGCCCATACCGTACCGGATTATGTACCGGTGCTGATACTGCTGGCCGGAATGATTGAAGTGGAGTTTGCCCCGGCGCTTTTGGGGCTTGTCCTGGTGCCGCTGCCTTTCCTGGCGGCGGCACTGATAAAGGAGGGCAGCATAGGGGGAGGGGACATCAAGCTGATGGGCGCCTGCGGTTTCATGCTGGGTGTAAGGCGGGGCTATGCTGCATTGATGCTGGGGCTGTTCCTGGCGGTGGTTTTCCAGACGGCCTATGCAGGGAAAAAGGATAAAGGCTTTGCGCTGGTGCCGTATCTGGCAGTGGGATGTCTGCTTTCCCTTTTGGTGTAAAAGGCAGCCCTGCAGAGGCGGGGAAAACAGGCGGAACAAAGCGGCAGGGCGCAGAACTGCATGGATATTTGACGAATGTTGAGAGATTTTAACTGTAAAGGAAACGGAGGAAAGAAGATTGAAAAAATTAATGAAGAACCGGATTGTGATCGGGCTGGTCTGTATCATCCTTTCGCTGGTGATCTGTTTCGGGCTTACCCCGATGTTTAACAATGCGCTGAAGTCAAAGGTGCAGTTAGTCCGTGTGAATACGGAGATACACAAGGGCGACCAGATCACGGAGAAGATGCTGACAATGGTGGAAACCGGCGGTTACAATCTGCCCGGAAACGTGGTCTGCAGGCTGGAGGACGTGGTGGGGAGGTACGCCAATGCTGATTTATATAAAGGCGATTATATCCTGGAGAGCAAGCTGTCGGACACCCCTATGCTGAAAAATGCCTATCTGAGTAAGTTAAACGGGGAGAACCTTGCCATATCCGTCAGCATCAAGTCCTTTGCGGCCGGACTTTCCGGCAAGCTGGAGGCGGGTGACATTGTGACCCTTATCGCATCGGACGTGGGCGAGAGGCGGGAAACGCTTGTGCTGCCGGAACTGAAATATGTGGAGATCATTGCGGCTACGGCCAGCAGCGGGGCGGACCATGATGTGCAGGCAGATGTAAAGGACGGGGACGAGCAGGAACTGGCATCCACCATCACTGTGCTTGCCACGCCGGAACAGGCCAGGCTCCTTGCGGAACTGGAACAGACGGGGAAACTCCATGCCGCCCTGGTGTTCCGTGGCGACAGCACGCAGGCCGGCAGATTCCTGGAGGAACAGCAGAGGGTGCTGGAGGAACTGTATGCGGAAGAAAATGCGGAGGAAGATGCGGAGAGCGGGAAAGAGGCGGAAATCGGGGATGAAGCGGAGGAAGAACCCATTGTGGATGACGGGGAAGTGAATGCAGGAGGGCGGTAGGATGGAACAACATGGAAATATGCTTGCCATTGCAGGGAGCCCCGGAAGCGGAAAGACCTCCCTTGCGGTGAAACTGGCGGCAGAGATCGCAGGGAAAAGGAAGAACGTGGTTCTGGTGTGCAGCGATCCCTTTGTGCCGTCCATACCCTTCCTGCTCCCCATGGATACGGAACAGGAGGTGTCCCTGGGGGCGCTTTTGACGGCCCCGGCGCTGACACAGGAGAAGATACTGCAGGCCTGCGTGCCTGTGCCGGACAGGGAGTATCTCAGCCTGCTTGGGTATAAAATGGGCGAAAACCTGATGTCCTATCCCAAAGTCACAAGGGAGCGGGCGGTAGAGTTTCTGGTCTGTTTAAGGCATCTGGCGGACTATGTGATCCTGGACTGCACTTCCGTGTTTGAGGCGGATGTGTTTTCCATCCTTGCCATGGAAATGGCAGACCGGGTGCTGCGGCTGGGGACCGCAGACCTGCGGGGAATCTCTTATTACCGTTCCCATGCGGGGATGCTTGAGGGGCGGGCAGATACCGGGAAATACCTGGGCGCCATCGGAAATTATAAGGCAGGGCAGGAGTGGGAGGCCGCCGCGGGGCAGTACGGCGGCGCAGCATTTGTATTCCCCTATGTGTCCGAACTGGAAAAGCAGTATGACGGGGCGTGCCTGTGGGATGCCATGACTTCCAGGGAGGCCGTCCCGTTCCGGGCAGAAGTGAAGAAACTCCTGGCGGAGGTTTTCGGGCTTAATGAGGCAAAGCGGGGCGCCGGGAACGCAGGGAAAAAGAAACTGGCAGTGCGCAGCCCTTTTGTCTGGAAGAATAAGGGTGAGTTTTAAGGAGGGCATTTATGCAGGAAGTATTGAACATACATGAAACTGCCGGGCTGCTGAACAGGGGCATGGTATACCGGACGTTCCCGGAAGTGTTAAAGGATGTGCAGGAATATATCTCTAAAAACTTTGCATCCGTACTCCGTGACAACCCGGATGAGAACAGGGAGCTGATCGAGTCTTATATCGGGAAATATCTGGAGCAGGGCGGCGTGGGCGTGGAGGGGATGGACCAGCAGGAACTCTGTGAGCTGCTTTATGGGGAGATGACTGGTTTTTCCTTTTTGACACGCTACCTGTACCGGGAGGATGTGGAGGAAATCAATATCAATCAGTGGCGGGATGTGAAGATCACTTATTCCACCGGGGAGATCATCCCGGCAAAGGAGCATTTCAACAGCGCCGGCCATGCGGTGGACGTGATCAGGAGACTTTTGCACAAGTCGGGCATGATATTTGACAATGCGCAGACCATTGTGGTGGGGCACCTGAACAACAAGATCCGCATCACGGTCATGGGGGACGGCGTGATTGACCGGGAAAAGGGGCTGGCGGTTTCCATCCGTATCGTCAATCCCAGGAAACTGACGAAAGAACAGTTCGTGGGTTTCGGGACGGCCACGGCGGAGATGCTGGACCTGCTCTCCATGTGCTTTACCCACGGTGTGTCCATGTGCATCACCGGGGCCACTTCTTCGGGAAAGACAACCCTGATGAGCTGGATATTGGGCCAGGTTCCCTATAACAAGCGCATTGTCACCATAGAGCAGGGCTGCCGGGAGTTTGACCTGACCGCAGAGGATGAAAAGGGGAATGTGCTAAACAACGTGGTCCACCTGGTGACAAGGTTTTCTGATGACCCAAGGCAGAATATCGACATGGTAAAACTGCTGGAAACCACCCTCACCATCAACCCGGACTGCATTGCGGTGGCGGAGATGAAAGGCGGGGAGAGTATGCAGGCTATCAATGCCGCCAATACGGGGCATTCCGTGATTACCACCATCCATGCCAATTCCTGCGAGGATACCTATTACCGCATGGTGACGCTGTGCAAGCAGGAACAGCCGGGGATGGACGATGCAACGCTGCAGAACCTTGCCACGAAAGCATTCCCTATCGTGGCTTTTGCCAAGAGGCTGGAGGACAATTCCAGGAGGATCATGGAGATCACGGAGTGCGAAACCCTGCAGGACGGCAGGAAAAAGATGCGCACCCTGTACCGGTTTAATATCACGGACAATATCATGTCGGAGGGAAAGCCCAAGATCATAGGGCATTATGAGAAAGTGGAAAATCTGTCGGAGGGCTTACAGAAACGGCTCCGTGAGAACGGGCTGCCGCTGAAGATGCAGGAGATGCTTATGGCAAAGAGGTAAGGAGGTGTTTATGAGTCTGGTAGCAGCAAAAGCGCCGTATCTTCTGAAAGTATCGCTGGATGGGGATGCGCCCAACCCACGGGAGGATTACGGCCATATGGGGACCATGGTATGCTGGCACAGGCACTACAGGCTGGGGGATGCGCATCCCTATGAGGATCCCGGCGCATTTCTCCGGAAACTGGTGGAAAAGAATGTAAGTGATGATGAGGTCATCAGGCAGGCAAAGGCAGGGGACATACAGGGAGTGAGGCTGGGGTATGTCCGCAAGGAAAAGATATGGGCGGTGGAAAGCTATGATGGGGTGTCGCACAGGTGGGTCAGATGGTATGGCTTTGATGGGCCGTTTTCCCGGTGCAGGGCGGAACTGGCGGAGGCGGTCCGTTCCGAGATGGACAATTACGCGCTGTTAAAACTGGCGGAAAAGCAGTGCTGCATCCTGCCGGTCTATCTGTTCGACCATTCCGGCCTGCATATTTCCACCCTGGATCTGACAAAGCAGCCGGGCGGCCGGTGGGACGCCGGACAGGTGGGCTGGATATATGCGGACAAAAAAGCAATCCTGGCGGAGTATGGGAAGTGCGGCCCGGAGGAAATGAAACGGGCAGGCAGGGCTCTGACGGCGGAGGTGGAGCTGTACGACAAATACCTTTCGGGGGAGTGCTACGGTTTCCAGCTTTATAAGGACGGCGAGGAAACGGACAGCTGCTGGGGATTCCTTGGAGGGTTTGAGGAAGTCAGGGAGGATATGGCGGAGTGCCTGCCGGATGAGTGCCGGGATCTTATGGGGCGGCTGGTACAGGCGCCGGATATGCGGTGTATGGAGATTGCAGATTATGAAGAATTATTGGAAGAAATGGAGGTTTGACGTATGACAATGCTTGTAACCATTGCCTTTTTAATGGCTGTGGCAGGGTGTTTTATCATGCTGGGGCTGTCGCCGTTTACATTCCTGGACGGATTGGCGGGGTATCTGAAACCGAAAAGCAACAGCATGAAGAAACGGATCAGGGAAAGCAGGAAGAAAAAGGAACCCAAGGGGTTAAAACTGCTGTTTGCGGAAGTAAAGGAAATCTTAAGGCTGACCGGGAAAAGCGGGCAGTTCTCCATGCTGTGTGTGCTTGCCATGATCCTGTTTGTGGTGGGGGTGATGGCAGCCCTCACCATGGACAATGTACTGATGGTGCCGGTGCTGGCAGCGGGCCTTGCACTCCTGCCGTTTTATTATGTGAAATTTACGGCGTCCAGACATAAAAAGCAGATCAACACGGAGCTGGAAACGGCCTTATCCATGATAACCACCAGCTATCTGCGGAACAAGAATACCATCATCAGGGCGATTGAGGAAAACCTGCCGTATCTGAATCCGCCGGTGTCAGAGGTGTTCCGCAGCTTTCTCATGGAGGCAAAGCTGATCAATTCCAACACGGCGGAGGCTCTGGCGGGGCTGAAAAGCGGCATGGATAATGCGGTGTTCCATGAATGGGTGGATGCCGTCATTGCCTGTCAGGATGATTACAACCTGAAAAATACCCTGCCGCCCATTGTTTCCAAGCTGTCGGATATGCGTGTGGTGTCGGCGGAACTTGACCTGTTGATTTATGAGCCGGTAAAGGAGTATATCACCATGGTGGTCCTGCTCTTGGGGAGTATACCGCTGCTGTATTTCTTAAATAAGGAATGGTATGAAACCCTGATGTTTACCGGCTTTGGGAAGGTGCTGCTCGCTGTCTGCGGGGCGGTGGTATTTGTGTCCGTGGCGGCGGTGTCGAAGCATACCAGGCCCATTGAATACAGGAAATGAAGATTCTCTAAGGCACCGGAATACGGTGCCCAAGAGAATCTATATCATTTCCGGAAGAACCGCAGGCGGTTCTTCTTGCGAAAAGTTAGTGAGAGAGGTGATGATGAATTGCAGAACATGATTTTACTGCTCTTTGCCGTGTTTTTTACGGCAGGGAGCTATTTTATCCTTGCGGAAGTGTTTCAGATACCCACCTACCGCACCAGCCGGGCAATCCTGGCAGTGGGGAAAAGGCAGAAGAAACAGGCAAGGAGTGCGGATGCTTTTATTATGGAGCTTTCCGGCAGGATTGCCCGTTTCCTGCCCATGGATGCGTATAAAAAGAGGAAGCTGGCTGCAGCGCTCCGTTCCGCAGAGATTCCGCTGACGCCGGAGCTTTATATGGCGCAGGCATATGTAAAAGCGGGGCTGATATTCCTGTGTATCATCCCCTGTCTGCTGATTGTGCCAATCCTTTTTCCGGTGTTCCTGGCGCTGGGGATAGGGGTATTCTTTTCCGAGAGCGGGAAAGCGGAAAAGCTGGTAAAAAAGCGGAGGGAGGAAATTGAATTTGAACTTCCCAGGTTTGTGGCAACCGTCACGGAGGAACTGATGGCAAGCCGTGACATCCTTTCCATGCTGGAAACGTACCAGAAGAACGCCGGGGCAGCGCTTAAGAACGAACTTGCCATCACCACGGCGGATATGCGGACGGGGAATTACGAGGCGGCGCTTACCAGGCTGGAGGCAAGGGTTTCCAGCGCAATGCTCTCGGATGTGATAAGGGGGCTGATCGGGTGCATCCGTGGGGATGACGGCGTGGCCTTTTTCCGTATGCTGTCCCATGACATGAAGCAGATCGAAGTGCAGAGGCTCAAAAAGCTGGCCATGGAAAGGCCGCCGAAGATCAGGCGCTATTCGTTCCTGCTGCTTGCCTGTATGCTGATGGTGTATATGGGTGTCATGGGGTATCAGATATTGGGAACCATGTCGGGAATGTTTTAACAGGGAGGAGCCATGAAAAAGAGAATAAGGGATGTATGTAAAAACCGCAGGGGAGAGGGCTATATTGACACTGCCGTGGGGATATTGTGCCTCATGCTCGTGGTGGCGCTTGCCATGGTACTGTTCCCGGTGTTCATGAAGAAACAGCAGCTTGATTCCTTTGCGGAGAACATAGTCAGGCAGGCGGAGATCGTGGGCAGTACGGACGTGTCCGGCAGGATTGCGCAGTTAAAGCAGGAAACAGGGCTTGACCCGCAGATACAGTGGGACTGCGATTATTACAGCGGAAACAGGGTGCAGTTAAACGGAGATATACAGGTGACACTGACTCAGCGGGTTGATATTGGTTTCTTTGGGTTTGGCTCTTTTCCCATAGAACTGAAAGCAAGGGCAAGCGGCAAGAGCGAAGTTTATTATAAGTGAGGATGCAGGCATGGAAAAATGGAAAAGAGCAGTCGGAAATCAGAAAGGTATGTCCTATCCGCTTACGGTGGCATTGGTGCTGGCGCTGCTTATTGTATTGTGTGTGCTGGCAGAGTTTTTCCGGCTTTCCGTCATTGCTTACGGGGTGAGGGATTCCCTGCAGGAATCCGTCATATCCGTTGCAGTCACAAACTATGACGAGGTTTATGACGGGCTGCGGGAGGGGTACAGTGGAGGCTATTTTATGACAGGGGACTGCTGGGAAGAAACTCTTGATTATGGGGATGTGTATACCCAGCTTGACCGGATACTGGGGACGAACCCTGACGGCAGTTATCATGTGAAATGGCAGGGAAACGGATATGAGTACCGGATAACCGGCTTAAGTGTAGTAATCAGCAATGCGCCCTTTGCGCCGGGGAGTGCCGGGCAGAATTTTGAGGCGGACATTTCGGTGCAGCTGGAGATACCTTTATCCTTTGGGTGGGAGGCTCTGTCGCCCATCCGTATGACAGTCAGGACAAAAGCTGCCTATATGCCCAAGTTCTGAAAACAATGGACAGGAGTGCGGGATATGTGGTAGATTATGATGAGAAACAAAAAAGAGCAACGAAAAAGATTTTAAATCTGCCGGAAAATGTCTGGACGCACTTGAAAGTCTGGGGTATGATGAAGTTGGATAAAAGTAGGACAGCATTTGCCGTAAAAGCGATTTTATGGAAAGTGAGGTCTTTGAGATGAAAAAAGAATATGAGAAGAATAAGAAGCTGGTGGTGATTATCCTTGCTGTAGCGGCAGTGTGCCTTGCAGGAGGGCTGTGCCTGTATCTGGCAAAGCTGGGAACTCCGGCGCAGGCTGATGCAAAAGGCCGGCAGGAGACAACAGAGCCGCCGGAGGTAACGGTCCCTGAGATCAGCAGTCCGGAGCAGACTCCTGATTCAAAGGAAACGGCGGCTCAGGAGGAAAGCACTGCTCCAGAGGAAACTGCAGCCCCGAAAGAAACGGCTGTTCCGGAGGAAAATGGAAATGGCGGAGCAGAAACGGAACCCTCACAGAGCATGGAACCGTCATCTGCGGGCAGTCAGGCGGACGGGGAATCGGCAGGGGAGGGCAGCGAGCCGCCCAAGACCAGGGAAGATGCGCAGGCGCCTACAGAAAAGCCGGAACCTGCAGGCGGGGATGCGGCAGGGAATCCGGAGCAGCCGCCCCAGTATGAACCGGAGGTTACGGAGCCGGAACAGAAACCGGAGGAACCGGCAGGGGGAACCGTCAATGAGAACGGACAGGTGTATGTGCCTGGGTTTGGATATATGGATGCCCCGGATGCTCCGGTATCCTACCCGGCAGGGTCAAATGGAGATTGGGACAAACAGATCGGTGATATGAATTAAACAGAACAGGAATTATATTTGGGAGCATGGTGCAGGCCATGCTCTCTTTTTACCTGTCTTGACACGCTGTGATGCAACATGGTATAACAGGATAAACAAGCATATCTTTAAACTGCGATAAACAAGGAGGATGGATTAATGGGAAAGCCAGTAAAAAAAGAGAATGCTTTGCCGATGATACCGACAGCTAAACCGGATAAAGTTGAAACATATGGTGGAAAGCAAACAGCGCGTGTTACCAAGATTTATAAGCAAAAGGATGGTTCTGTTGTAAAAGCAACCAGAAAAATAAACAAAGATGGTTCTATTTCCGATAAGATTGAGCATAGGCATATGTAGCATTAAAAGTCCCATGTTCGGTTTGAAAAATGATTATATGCACTTTGATAGGTTCCCAGTGAGTTTATCTCGCTGGGAATTTTTGTGGTTAAAATTGGGAGGAAGAAAATTGAAAAGATCACTTATTGCAGTATTTCTGATATTTATTATGCTGCTTGCCGGAACCCTGACCGTCTATGCGGAAGGGAGCGGAAATGTGGATGGTGGAGGCGGCAGCCTGAACCATGGCACAAAGTCCTATAACTGGCCGGGTAATTCCTATCAGGGAGTGAGAGTGACCGTGGTGGATACACAATCAGGAGAGATTGTGGCAGGACCCGTGGATTTTTCCAATAAAGATTTATCTGGAATATCAGGGAAAATGATACATTTTGGAAAAGTAAGTAAGATGCAGTATCGGGACGGTGCGGCGCTGACCGCTCAGACATCACAGTATGTATGCTATAAGCCGACTACTGCTATGCCCAAGATCATATCAAGCAACAGCAGCAAGGCAAGCATCACGCAGATCAAGCGGTATTTCTGTTCGGAAGGGGCGGCATCCATGGTGGCCGAGAAAACAGGCATGAATCTGGCAGAGCTGACGGACGGCTCCTGTAAGCTGGTGATAGAGCCTGTCATCTACCTGATTTACAACAACCTGTATTTTGCCATGACGACCACGGAGGCAGGGCTTTATAACCGGATGCTGGGGGGCGGTCTGGGGGCGCATTTCCCTACGGTGGTTATGAAGAACCTTGCCCTTGCCCTGTTCCTTGAGAAAGCGGATCTTGGTTTTTCAGCCTATACCGGTTCCAAGACCACGGCGAGGACTACGGAAGAAATGATCGGGATGTTGGGTATCGGCATTATCAGTTATAAGGGTGCGCCGCCCACGGAGGCGGAATATGACGCTGTATATCGGATCGACACAGATGTTATCACTTCCACCACGTTATCTACAACGGACGAGATTAACAATGATGCCACGGCCACAGTGACCTTTTCCATGGGAGGCAGGAGTTACCGGATGACCGGGGTGGTGATGCCGAAAAACGGGAGCCAGCTTGTGTGGGTCAAATGGCATACGCCCTCTGTCCCCTGCGAGATCACCATCCATATATCATCAGATAAGGGGAGCCTTGCTACCACTACCATCAGGGCAAACGTGGTGGACTTAAATGAGAACCCGCCGCCTGACCCCATGGCGGACGACCGCTATGACGGTTACAGCAGGCCGGCATTACCGGCGGGGCAGGATGTGGCAGGCTTAAGCTGGGGAGTCTGGCGGTGCTGGTGGCACGCAAACTGGGTGTGGGTGCCTGACTGGGATTGGGAGAGCGGGGATCATGATGCAGGTTGTCCTGTGGGCTGTACTTCCAATCATGGGGAGTGGGTGGATAACGGGGAATGGAAGGACAAGGGCTGGTATGATTATGCCTGGGACGGCTATTCCGCATCTTTATCTGCATCCATGCAGATTGTGCCGGATGAAAAGAATCCAACCGCATCCGGCAGCACCATGAAATCGGGGTATGGCATTAACATGACGGCATCAGCCCAAATGCGCTCCGGCGCGCCCTCAGGCCATATCACACAGGTACAGACCTGTGTGGCCTATTTCCCGGAATTCCATTATGCCGAATACTGGAGGCTGCTGGAGAGGACAGCGCCGGGGTATTCCGCAGTGTTCCAGTTCTGGGAAAATGAATACAGCACTTATGGCAGAAGAACGCATTTCACGCCGGTCTGGTTCCCGGATGGGGATTATACCGTGTATGCGCAGGTCATGGATGCCTGGACGCCTGCGGGGATGCTGCGCATCCATTTAAGTGACGCCGTGACGGTGCAGGACAACCTGTTTTCGGACTGGCACGTCAGACCATTAAATTAGAATAGCGGAGGATAAGATGGACAGTCTTTTATTTCCTATAATCATGCTTGCCGTCACCCTGACAGGGGGCAGCATTTTGCTGTTGTTTATAAAAACAGCCAGGAAACGTCCGCAGACGGATGCGGACAGTGCGGCCATACAGACCGCACAGCAGTTTATCAACGTAAAGGACATCCGGGACAAGTACCTGTACACCCGTGACGGGATGGTGTTTGTCTATCTCCGGATCCAGGCCGTCAGCATTGACCTGTACAGCAGGGCGGAAAAGAATGCGCTGATAAAAACGCTGACGGCAGAGCTTTCCGACATCCAGTATCCTTTCAAATTCATGGCATTGTCCCGGCCGGTGGACATATCCCCGCTGATCACGGAAATGGGGGAGATGTTAAAGGAGGCGGAGGACAAGCGGAAAGAGCTGCTGCGGCAGGAAATCCTGCAGATGGGAGGGTTTGCCCTGTCAGGGGAGATCGTGGAGCGGCAGTTCTATATTGCGATTTGGGAGAAACAGGAGGAGGGAACCGAGAGGGAGCTGTTAAGGAGGGCATCCCTGCTCTGCGAAAAATTTGCGGCAGGGGGCGTGGCCTGCGGTATTCTGGCAGAAAAGGAGATCGTGCGGCTGCTCAACCTTGTAAACAACCCGTCCTACACCCATCTGGAAGATGCGGAAACGGCGGCAAGTATGCCCATGCTGAAGGGAGTGATATGATGAAGCGTACAGCGCAGGCGGCGGAACAGGCGCCGGTGAACAATGCCCTGTTAAATGTAGTGACGCCCATGGGACTGTCTTTTGAAAAGAACAGGCTTTCCATCGGGGAAAATATCGGAAAGGCTTACGGCATTATACGTTATCCGCAGAAAGTGGAGGTGGAGTGGCTCTCCAGGCTGACGAATATCCCCGGCACCTATGTGTCCATCGGTTTTACACCGGTGGATAACGGAGCCCTTATCAATGCCATCTCAAGGAGCGTGGTACAGCAGAGGGGGCTTGCGGACGGGGCAAAGGATCCCCTGTCAAGGCAGCGGGCGGAAAAGGCCGCCGAGGACGGAGAAAAGGTCATCATGCAGATTGACAGGGAGGGGGAGACCGTAGGGCTGATGAGCGTGGAAATTATGCCAGTGGCCGGTGATGAAAAGGAATTTAAAAGAGCCTGCCGCCGGGCGGAGAGCGCTGCCAGTGTCATGAAGTGCAAGATCAGGGCAATCCCCAACCTGCAGAAGGAGGCATTCATGCACCTTTCCCCCACATTCCCCAATCATGTGAAGATGGAGGGCATCCTGCAGAGGGTAGTCCCCTTTTCCACTTTTGTGGGCGGGTTTCCCTTTGCCAGCAGCGGTTTTAACGATGGGGAGGGGTACTATTTTGCCAAGGACACCAGCGGCGGCCTGGTGATCGTGGATGTGTGGAAACGGGGAGGGGACAGGACCAACAGCAATTTCTGTGTCATGGGCAATTCCGGGGTGGGGAAGTCCACGGCCATCAAGCATATCCTGCTGGCGGAATACATGAAAGGCACACGCATCATTGTGATTGATCCGGAATCAGAGTATAAGGATTTGTGCCAGAATCTGGGCGGTGACTGGATCAATGCGGCAGGCGGCTCCAGGGGGATGATCAACCCTCTCCAGGTCAGGCCGTCGCCCAGGGATGACGAGGACGAAAAAGAGGAACTGCGGCTGTACAGGGATGAGGGGTACGGCATGAATGACCTTGTCAATGGCCAGCTCAGTGAGCTGGCCATGCATATGAAAAATCTGGAAATCTTCTTCAGCCTTTATATCCCGTCCCTGACGGATATGCAGAAAGCGGTTCTCAAAAAGTGCCTGGTGGAGCTTTACCAGAGGTTTCACATCACATGGGAAACGGATGTGGCCGGGTTAAGGCCCCAGGACTTCCCGGTTTTCTCAGACCTTTATGCCTTGGTGCGGGAAAAGACGGAGGCGGAAAAAGAAAACTCTGTCTATACCGACCTTGCAATGCTTTTATATGACATTGCCGAGGGCGCAGACAGCTTTATCTGGAACGGGCATACCACGGTGTCAGGCGGTTCCCGTTTTACGGTCATGGACACCCATGCCCTGCAGGAAACAGGCGATAATGTCAAGCGCACCCAGTATTTTAATATCCTGACCTATGACTGGGAGCAGATGAGCCGTGACAGGGAGGAGCGTGTGCTGCTCATCTGTGATGAGGCATATCTGATGATCGACCAGAAAGTGCCCCAGTCCCTTGTCTATCTCAGGAATGTGATGAAACGGGCCAGGAAGTATGAGGCGGCGCTGGGCATCATCTCCCACAGCCTGGTGGATTTCCTGCATGAGAGCATCAAGCAGTACGGGCAGGCGCTGCTTGACATCCCCTGTTACAAGATCCTCATGGGGACGGACGGGAAGAACCTGAAAGAAACGGCGGACCTTTATGATTTGACGGAGGCGGAGCAGGAACTGCTTTTGGCAAGAAAGCGGGGGCACGCCCTGTTCATGGCGGGTGCGAAACGGCTCCATATCCAGTTTGACATACCGGAGTATAAATTCGACTATATGGGCAAAGCAGGGGGGCGTTAGGCGCTTGCCTGCTTTACAGAAAACGGAGGTGATAACATGGCAGATCCGGTTATTGTGAAACTGCTGGCGGAGGCAGCTTTGCAGGCCGCAAAGGATAAGGAGGGCAGGAAAAGGCTGTTTGCACTTATCCTGGGGCCGGTCATCTTTCTGCTGCTTTTGATTGCGTTGGTACTGTACATTGTCACAAGCCCTTTCTCCGCCCTGGCTGACTGGCTTTCCGGGGGAGAAGCCGCCGCCGTGGATGTGTTTCAGAAAGATTACGGTTACAACAATGACTCCGGCATCTTTGACAGGGACTTCCGGGAGGCGGACGGGCAGGAATATGACGAGGACATCCTGCTGGGCAGGGACGGGGAGATACAGATGGTTTATTATAACCAGCTTGACGAGCGCTGGAAAGAGGAACCATACGGACAGGACAAGATCGGCACCCACGGGTGCGGCCCCACAAGCATGAGCATGGTGGTATCCACGTTCACAGGCACAAATGTGGATCCGGTGGAAATGGCAGAATGGTCCTATGAGAACGGATATTACTGTCCGGGCGGCGGCTCCTACCACAGCCTGATACCAAAGGCGGCGGAACACTGGGGGCTCTCGGTGGATATGAGCCTTGAGGCGGAGGATGTGGCGGATGCCCTCGCAGAGGGAAAGCTGGTGGTTGCCCTTATGTCAAAGGGGCATTTCACAAAGAGCGGACATTTCATTGTGCTGCGGGGGATCACACCGGAGGGCAGAGTCCTTGTGGCGGATCCCGCCAGCCTGAAACGGAGTAATCAGGAATGGGAATTATCCCTTATCCTGAGTGAGGCAAAGCAGAGGGTGGGGGCAGGAGGCCCGTTCTGGGCTATATCAAAGTGAGAGAAAGGAAATCAGGCTATGATTTTATATTTATCATCCCAGCAGCATACCAATCTGCTGGACTTTCTGGCAGAGCAGGAGGATGCCCTGCCGGTTAAGAAGATGACGGGGAATTTCATGCTAAAGCAGTTTGTGGTTTATGATATGCGGAATTTCTCCCATTGTACGGAACTGGTGTTAGACCGTATCGCTTTCGGGGATGAGGACGGGGACTTTGCCCATGCCATTGAGGAATTTCTGACAATGTATAATGCCAGGATCACCGTGATCTGCGAGGGGCTGCGGGAGAATGACCCGCTGTGCCGGGCATTGCTGGATGCCGGGGTGGGTAATATCGTCACCAGCACAGAGATATGGGAGATGCAGGAGGAGATCAGGCAGTCCCTAAGCAGCCGGGGCATGACAAGGTTCTGCCCCAGGGAGAGGGAAAGTTCTGAAAAGCAGGGGGAACATTACCATTTCCATGCGGATCGTGTCAGGATTGCCATGGTAAGTTCCCAAAGCCGTATCGGAACCACCACCACGGCGCTGGGGTTTGCCGCATGGCTGGGCAGCGTGGGGGCAAGTGTGGCCTATGTGGAGAAGAATAGCAGCGGCATCATCCCTTTCCTGCGGGATGCCTATGAGATGGAGGAAGAGGCGGGCGGATGCCGTCTGGAGAAAATGTGGTATGGGACACAGGCCCCGGGGGCAGGGTTCCATTTCCTGATAGAAGATTACGGAACGGGCAGGCCGGAGCCGGATGCGGATATTCTGCTGCTGGTCTGTGGCATGAAACCTTATGAAATGGAGCATACCATGAGGCTCCTGGAGCAGTACGAGACGAGAACAGCTTTCATACTGTGCCCGTTTGTGGAAAAGTCATTGCGTGATACCTACGCAGAGGCATTCCAGACCGATTACCATAAGGTATTCTTTTTGGAATACCAGCCGGACTGCATGGACGGCGGCCCTAATGCAAAAGTTTTCAAGAATGTCATAGGGAGATATATTGTTGGGAACTGATTTGCGTATTATATGGATCGTATGATTGCAGAATTTTGGCGGATAATGAGCGGGCGGTATACACAGTTTATGGTGGGTAGACCGCCTAATTTTAACTCCGCCAGAGAAACAGGATAAATTAAGCGAAAAAATAAGAGAGGCAAGGAAACGATTATGAACCAGTTTGAGATGAAACAGTCAGCATATCAGTCACAATTAAAGAGCAGGGCATTGCAGGTTCTTATATATTTAATTGACCGTTCTGACAAGGAGCAGACCTGCTTTCCGGCTGTACCCACCATCAGCCGTGATCTGCATATCAGTATATCCACAGTCAAGCGTGCCATGCGGGAATTGGTGGAGGCCGGATATGTTACAAAGGAGAGCCGGTTTCGAGAGGGAAACAAGGGGCAGACCTCAAATCTATATACGTTGCATTTCGCAGAGAAAGCAAATGTTTCAGAACTGATTGTTGAGCCGGAGAAAAATATGCAGACAGAGAAATTGGAACAGACAGGTGAAGAACCTGTAGTTATTGCACAGAAAAATACAGACATTTTGTGCAGAGAACAATTTGCAGGCATACTGGAAAGCGAAAGTGTAGCGGAACAGAGAGAAAAGGGGAATACAGGGGGTTCTGATGAAGTAAACAGGCGCAGTTTGTTGATCTGGTTAAAATGTTGCGCAGATAATAACAATGCCGGAAAGACAAGGGGTATTGCCAGCGTAACTGGGAATAAAGTACAAGGACATTTGTCAAAGGGTGAAAATACTTGCATTACAGGAGATTTTTTCCGTGACAGGCAACAAATCATATTTGCCTGCCAGTGGCCGGGGGAGGGGGTCAGTTTGATACCTCCTTGAACTCCCAGTTTAACAGAAAGATTAAAAGCGGAAAAAGAAGTATTTTAAGAACCATACTATATCAACTCTGTGGTTTGGGATATAGTTCTAAAAAGCGTTTGAGTACGGTGGAGAGAAGCAGTAAATCATTTTCTGACAATTTTTCCACATCTTCCATTATGCCTCTGAGCAGGCTTGGATTATTGACAGAAGGATTAAAAAATTCAGAGGGTGTAATGTCAAAATAAGCGCAGATGTCAAGAAAGGCGCTCATAGAGGGAAGATTACGGCCGGAGGTTATCGCCTGAATATATCCCTGGCTGTGTCCCAGTTCCAGACTAAGCTGATATTCGGAGATATTCTTTTTCATGCGTAATTCATTGATTCTTTCCTGGATAAATTTTTCGTCCATTCCACACCTCCACAAAATAAGTTTATACTATTTCAAATACCCATAATATATTTAAAATATTTATATTTACAAAAATAAGGAAATGGTTCATACTTAGAGTAGTTAGTTTGCAATTTTAAAAAGATTAGTACCAAAACAGGCACAGGAGAAAGGGTTGAAATATAAACATGAAAGATGTATCATTTTGCAAAACAAATATTACGAGGTGTGGTATGTATAATATAGGAATATGTGATGACGGAGAAAATATTTGCACAGCTATTGAAAATATGCTGCTGCGGTATGCAGAAGAAAAGACAGTTCAGGTTGAGGTGCAGATTTGGTACACTGGAGAAGGGTTAAGAGATTATCTGGCGCAGGGTAATCACTTGGATATTCTATTTCTTGATATTGAATTATTTGAAATGACAGGGATAGAGGTTGGAAGTTACATCAGAAGCGTGTTGGATAATATGGGATTGCAGATCATCTATATTTCAGGAAAAGCGTCTTATGCCCTGCAGTTATTTAAAACGCAGCCTATGGATTTTTTAGTAAAACCAATTTTACAGGATCATATTAATCATGCGATGGATACGGCAATCAAAATCATTAAAAAGCGAAATGAAAGATTTGAATTTAGACAGGGGAAAGACTATTACTACATTGCCATGGGGGATATTATGTATTTTGAAAGCGGGGCAAAAAAGATAAAAATCGTAACACCGCATGATGTATATGAGATGTATGGTAAGTTAAAAGATATTATGAAAGGGTTGACAGATGATTTCATCATGATTCATCAGTCATATGTAATCAATAAAGAATATGTTTTGCGGTATACCTATGAAATGGTAGAATTGGTAAATGGAACAATATTAACAATCAGCAAAATAAATCGTAAACAGGTCAGGGAAAGGATATTGAGGGACGAATAGTTATGTTTGATTTTATGATTAGTGCCACAACTAATTTATTGCGAATCTATTTGATTTACCGATTTGTAAATATCTTTTTTGGTAAAGCAGTGCGAAAGAAAGAACAGATTTTGTTTATATGCGCTTGTTTTTATGTTCTCAATATGACACTGTTTTGGGCATTTCATACGATGTGGATTAATATTGTGTGCAACCTGATAGGAATCAGCGGAATTGTGCGATTGTATACAAAGTCGGTTAAAACAAATCTATTTGTAACAGGATCGATATACTTGATTAACATGGGGTGCGATATTGCTGGCACTATGCTGTTTATACAGTATGAGGACGGGCAGAGGTTTGACCAGATTTATGAAATGGTATCGGTATTTATGATTTTGGTGTGCCTGCTTTTGGCGGAAAAAATCATTACAATACATAGAAATGTAGAGCAGACACAGAATGTTTCACTGATAGTGGTGCCTCTATGCAGCATAATTATCATTTGGTTCCTGGCATATTCGGAGGTCTGCGAGGAAGTAGGGATAGCTGCTGTGGCTTTGGGATTGCTTATTGTTAACTTTTTTATGCTTTATTTATATAATCAATTGCTCCACTCTATCTCGCAAAAATATGAGACGGAGATGCTGAAAAATCAAGTGCAGATCTATTCAAATCAGCTTGATGCGGTCTTTCAGAGTGAAGAGAAGGTGAAAGCAATGCGGCATGACATGAAACACCATATGAATGAATTGAAACTGCTGGCAAACAAGTACAATGTAGTAGAAATTCAGGATTATATAGACCGTATGGAATATTTTATCCATAATCCTAAAGAGATTGTTTCTTCGGGTAATGTGGAGATTGACAGCGTCTTGAACTATATGCTGCAGAAGGCAAAGGCGGAATTAGAGACGGTTGATGTAAAGGTAATACTTCCTGAAGAAATCATGCACTCCTTTGATCTTAATGTGCTGATTGGAAATTTGCTGGAAAATGCAATAGAAGCAGCAAGGAAGACGGAAAGAAAATATCTGAATGTTTATATCGCATTACAAAAAGGTGTACTGAAGATTCAGATAGAAAACAGTTATGTGACAGAAACTATTTCGGAAGTAAATAAAAGAGATGGCAGTAGAATTTTCCTGACAACAAAAAAGAAAAAAGAACAGCATGGTATTGGATTAAAAAACGTCAAGAAAATTGTGGAGTTATATAATGGAAATATAGATATACAGACGAGAGGGAACATTTTCAGTGTTAAATTAATCTTATATATGTCAATGGTTGGCAATATGATATAGATATAAAAAAGCATGGTGAGAAATCTCCACCGTGTTTTTTTGCGTCCAATTTTGGCAAATTTATAGACCAATTATTCCAAGAAACGGCACAATTTGTAATTTTGTGGTAAATTCATTTTCGGAAGGGAGGGATGAAGCAATGCAGAAAATTACAGTTACTGTAAAGAAAACCATTGCATATCTGGCAAAGAAATCTGCCAGCGTGGAAGCAAATACGGCATGTCCTTGTGTCGGTTTTCAGCCCAAAGAGCCGCAGGCAGTAAAAAAGTTGCGTAAGTTTTGAGGGCAGAAAAGGTCTTGGCAGGAATGCTCCTGAGGGATGGGATTATCTCGCCGGACGATGTAGAGATTGTAGAATATGGTCTGGAAAACCTTGGGAGCAGTTTGCTTGGTATGCTGATCACTTTGGTGATTGGATATTGCTTTGACTTCCTGTCAGGTAGTTTCCTGCTGTGGTTGCTGATATTCCCATTAAGGAAGAATGCAGGAGGATTCCATGCAAAGACAAAAGCAGGATGCCTGCTGTTTTCATCAGCAATACTGCTGGTATCCATTATCTGTTTTGTGCAGCTTGGGTGTTCAGAGCTAGTTTATAGTTTGGTTTTCTTTTTATCTTTTTTCGTCATTTTTGTAATGGCACCAGTTGAGAATGACAATAAACTTTTGGATCAGACGGAGTACAGGATCTACCGAAAACGGACAAGGTTGGTTTTGCTATTGGAAGGAATTCTTTTTATGCTGGCCTCATTTTTGGGGTGGAAAGAGTTAATGGTTGTGCTGACAATAGTCTTCTTTATTGTAGGCATATCTTTGCTGGCGGGCAAGGTGAAGCGGCAGTTGCAGATATAAGCAGGTAATCTCACAGAAAGGGAAATACGGTATCATTGCTGTATAAAGGAAAATGTATAAAAGGCTAAAGTTACATAGGATAGTATTATTTCTGGTGCTGCTGTTTTCATTAACAGCGTGTACACAACAAGCGGACAGTGAGGAACAAAATATTTCCGCAGATATAGTAGAAAGCAATACTGATGTTGAAAAGGTGGGAAATGGTTCTGATATGCCACAAAACGACACCGTAGAGGGCTTGAACCAAGATATTCTTGCTGCCAGTGCCGGAACTATGGTAACGCAAATAATAGAAATTTCTGGCGGAGGAATTATTTCTATTAATGCACAGGTTGATTTGGAAGGTATCAGCCGTGTGAGTTGTTATAAGTATATACCGATGGAATTTACTGAGGAAATTAGAAGAACAGTACTTGAGAAGATGTTTCCTGCGGAAAGTTGGGATGTAAATGGGGCTGCAATGTACAATGAACAAAAGAATTCATGGGAATTTGAGACCCCACGTAAGGAAAGTTGGATGTATCAGATCAAGGATTCACAAATTCCCAGTGAACAAATTGTGAATATTGAACGGGTAGATATTGCATTAGATTATATGCGAACAAGTAAAATATCTCCCATACAGATTCTGAATGAGGAAGATGTGATGTTGTTTGTAGAAGTTACGGATAGCACTCCTAGAGAAATAGAACAGATAGGACAGGGAATTATTGATTCAGTAACAGATGCAAATTATTTGTGTAACTACATCCATATTTGTGGAGAAGACAGCGAACATCCTTATGTCAAGGCTGTCTTTAAACAGACAGTTGACGGAATGCCTGTAACGGTTTGGCATAATTTTAGTACAGCAACATCGAAAGGAAGTCCTTTTCCAGTGAAAGTATGGGGAACTTTATATTCGATGGAGGATATTGGATTGGATAGAGCAATACTGACACCAATGGAAGCTGTTGCAGCCATACAGGAACAAATTGATTCCATGCAGATACAGGAAACACAGATATGTATCACAAAAATCAGTTTGGAGTATCTGGCTGCTGCTTCTTCGGAAGAGATGCCAAAGATTATGCCGATTTGGAGATTCTGGATAGGAAATAATGAGAAGGAGAGGTGCATAATGTGCGAGCATATTTTTGCTGTAAATGCTGTTAATGGCGAATTGATTTGGACAAATCGAGATGCCTTTGCAGAGTAATAACATTTGGTGAAAGGGGTGAGTCCGATGGGGTAATTAATAAGTTTTAGAAGAAAGCGTACAAAACAATTTGGGAGGAAAGATCATGAAGATTACAGAAAGATGGACCTATGTCAATACTTTGGACAAAAAAAGTTGAAAGATTATGTTACTTT
>CAJTKW010000064.1:21492-23101 GCA_910577035.1 uncultured Acetatifactor sp. | reverse complement strand
CGGCACCTGCAGGGGAGCGAGCAACGGGTTCCTGCGGGCGATGCTGGAGGATGATATAAAGATCATGAATGTCTATATGAACAAAGTGACCCGGGAGATTTTCAGCTATTTCGATACGGGAGGCAGTCAATCCGGTGAGGAGTCGGAGAGGTTTTATCATGGCTTTGTGCTGGGGCTGATGGTAGAGCTTACAGACAGATATGTGATTACTTCCAACCGGGAAAGCGGGTATGGACGCTATGATGTGATGCTGGAGCCAAAGACATCTGAGAACAATGCCATTATCATAGAATTTAAGGTGCAGGAGGAAGACGAAAAGGAGCTTTCCGCAACAGTGGAGAGAGCTCTGCATCAGATTGAGGATAGAAACTATGAGGCGGGGCTTATCGCAAGAGAAATACCGAAGGAGCGTGTCAGAAAGTACGGCTTTGCCTTCTGTGGCAAGGAGGTGCTCATTGGCAGGGGATGATTTTCCCGATCAGTTAATTTTATAGGAAGTCAATATTTAAAAACCGCTTTCCGGTTATCCGGAGGAGCGGTTTTTGCGGTCTATTTAAAAGATATTTTTTCGCAGAATATATAAGTCTGCGAAAAGAAATTTGTGACATATAAATACAAATGACATGTTACACAAGTTTTACAAACTTGTCAATACTAAATTTAAGCTCCCGGGAAAGCGGATTGGCTGCCCTTTATCAGGAAGAACGCATGGGAATGGCACATATTCTTGTGCTGTTCTTTTTTTTCGGGCAGACGTAACCTATTAACGAAATAGCGCTTGCAGCTATATCAATCAAAGCCCACCGGCAGACCGCGGAGCTTATGATTTCCGCGAGTAATGTTTGTCTGCGGGGAAAATACAGGAGGATAAAATTATGGCTAGAATTGGCAAGAATGTTTACTTTCGTCAGTCAACGGGAAAGTGGGAAGGCAGATTTGTAAAAGGCCGAAAAAGCAACGGGAGACTCTGGTACGGTTATGTATCCGGAGCCACCGAGGCGGAATGTACGAAGAAACGGGAGCTTGCGGCTAAAAACTATGAGGATGAACGGAAACAGGCCGGGATGGGAGACAGGCTCCTTTTCACGGCGGTGGCATCGCGTTGGCTTGCCTCAGAGGGCAGGACAAAGAAAGCCTCTACTATCTGCAGGTATCGCAATAATCTCAAACTCCATCTCAATCCAAGATTCCGGGACAGAAGATTCACGGAAATTACGCGGGAGGAAGTGGTGGAATACCTCACCGAGCTGCAGGTTAAGGGTGACGGCGGCGGGAACGGAATGTCTGCCAATACAGTAAAGGGTATTCTGTCCGTCCTCCGCTCAGTGCTGGAGTACGGCGAACGGCAATATCATCTCTCCGTTGCAAACCTTACCAGGGTTTCCGTCAGCGATACGGAAAATCCCCCTCTTCGCGTCCTCACCGAGAGTGAAGAAGGAATGCTGCTGGAGCATATCCTTTCCTCTCTTACGGATGACGGATTGGGTATCCTGCTTGTACTTTACACAGGGCTGCGCCTGGGTGAGCTCTGCTCCCTGCGCTGGGAAGACATTGATTTCCAGGAAGGTACGGTTTCCGTTCGTACTACAATGGAGCGTATCCAGATACC
>CAJTKW010000064.1:0-21472 GCA_910577035.1 uncultured Acetatifactor sp. | reverse complement strand
TCCGGAGCGCAGGACGAAGGTATCCATTACGCCGCCGAAGAGCAAAAAGTCAGTCCGCAAAATTCCGCTCCATGAGGACATTCTGGGACTTCTGGGGGAAAGAGCCGGGGAGAAAGGGACCTTCTTTCTGACAGGCAGGAAGGATGCTTACATAGAGCCTCGGACGATGGAGAATCGCTTTAAGGCAATCATTAAAACGGTAGGGATTGCAGACATAAATTTTCATGCCTTGCGCCACACCTTTGCCACACGGAGTATTGAAAACGGCGTTGACGCCAAGGTTTTAAGCGAGCTTCTCGGACATGCCAGTGTCAAGCTTACTCTTGACCGGTATGTGCATCCTTCTGATTGGCAGAAACGCAAAAACATAAATTCGCTGCCTGGGTTCAAAACGAAAATAGAAAAATCGTTTTCACAATGAGCTGATAAATTAGCTGATTGGCTGATTTTTTTCGCCGATGCGTCATCCGCGAAGGCGTCTGGAAACAGGGCCGGAACGGCTTTTTCGCAGACTTATATATTCTGCGAAAACCGTAATTGAAGATTCGTACAGGGAAACATCCCGGGACCATCTGGTTGGAGATGTACAGGGAATGGCATCACGGGCTGTTTATGCCGGCATACCTGATGGAAGGTGTGGTTGTGGAAGGGATGACGGGCTGATGGGAAACGGTGGTAAGACACGCTATTATGTGCTTTTTACACAGACATTGAAGCAGTGGGATGTGACAGAGGCGATACGCAGGACGCTTCCGGAGGGGCGGGGGACGGTTTTTTACCCCTGTGCCGAGCTTTGGATGGGAAGCCTGGGACAGACGGTGGTGGAGCCGCTTTTCCCGGGCTATGTGTTCATACGCTCGGACCTGGACCAGTATGAGATGCACGATTTCATCAGGGGCCGCCGGAGGGAGGTGCTTTCCTTTATCAAGGAGCTGCGCATCAGTGAAAGGAAGACGGCGGGAGAAACGGCGGCGGTGGAAGGGGACGGGGCAGTGGCGGACCTGAAGGAAGAGGAGGCGGAGCTGCTGGACTTTATGCTGGGATTCAGGATGGAAGGGAAAGCGGTGCCGCAGGCAGGCGGGGAAAAGGAAACCGGGAGCGGCGGAACGGAAAGCACCGGGGCCGGGAGCAGCGGGACGGAAAACGCAGGGGCCGGGAGCAGCGGGCCGGATGGCATAAAAGCCGCAGGGACCCCGGGGAAGAAGGTCCGGAGCAGGAAGCTGCCGTCCTGCGGGGTGCTGGGCATGTCCTATGGTTATAAAGACCGGGACGGCAGGTATGTGGTGATGGAAGGGCCGCTGAAGGGGCATGAGGACCGGATTGCGGATGTAAACCCCAGGGACCGGAGGGCATACCTGGATTTGGAGGTAGGGGGGCGCCGTGCCCGTGTGGGCCTGACGGTCAGGGGGAAGAAATACTGGTACCCGGGGGACAAGGCATCGCCTGACGTGCTGGGTGACGGGACGGTGGTGGACTGCCGGGAGGTTGCGGAAGCGATGATGAAAGGGCCCAGGGGGGCCGGCTGAGGTAGATGTTATGGGTTAGCGGGTAAAATGCAGACAAACGGCTGAAGGGGGGCCAGGCGCGGTATGCGCGGGCCTGCGCCGGATTCCGGGCATAGCGTGCGTCGGGGGCGTGGGATAAGGCAGGGGAGTTATGAAAAGGGCCTTTCCCACGGATGGCGGAGCTATGCCCGGAGAAGGCTGCCGGAAGGCAGGCCGTTTACTGTTTCGATTGTAACCCCGCAGGGGGCATACCGGGAGCGTCCATCGGGCGCGCTGCGGCTGCCGCGGGGTTGCGGGTTACGGAAAGTGCGCGGTGCTGCCGCGCTTTTTGTATTATAAGGGCAGTGGGGCAGGGGCATTGCAGCAGGGCGTCCGAGGGAGGCCGCGGGTGCTGCGGGCTTGCAGCCCGGAGCCGGCGGGGTTTCGGAAAAAGCGGGAACCGCCGTCAGGAGGGAAAAGAATTATAGTATGACGGAAGCCAGGAAGAAATGGATCAGGGAACAGGCCAGGTTCAGGGGCATCTTTGCCGGGGGGGCTTACCCCCAGGGCATGTTTGGGAGGAGGATCCCTTTGTCATCGTTCCCCGTATATGGGGAAGGGAAGGCGTTTGCAGAAGAGGCGCTGGAAGCGGGGCCCGGGGGCAGGCAGGGGGAGCGGTTTGAAGAAGAACTGGCGGAATATATGGGGATAAAGTACGCGGTGGCGGTAAGCTCCGGGCAGGCGGCGCTGCACCTGGCATTGAAGCTTGCGGGGGAGCGGCTTTACGGCAGCTCTTCGGGGGTTGCGGCCCCCGGGGGCCTGGGCAGGGGGGGCGCCCTGGAGGGGAAAAGGGTGTTCTGCCCTGACCTTACGGGGGCGGATATGGTAAACCCGGTGGTATTCGAAGGGGGCGAGCCGGTCTTCATAGATTCTGCTGACGGCGGCTGGTCCATGGACCCGGAGGTGCTGGAGCTGGCGTTTGCAAAGTACCCGGATACAGGGGTCGTCGTCATGGGCCATGTGTATGGCTTCCCGGGGGAGGCGGCGGAGATAAGGCGGATCTGCAGGGGGCATGGAGCGCTGCTGGTCGAGTGTGCCGGGGAGGCGCTGGGCGCGGAGTACCGGACCGGATGCGGCGGGCCGGACGGCAGGGGCGGGGATGCCCGTGCCGGGGAGGCAGCTGGCGGATGCCGGACGTGCCGTGCCGGGACCGGGGATGCCGGATGCCCGGAAGGAAGCGCCGAGTCGGACGTCGCGTGCCCGTCGGAAGATGCCGGGGCAGACAGGGTGCCGGGCAGTGCCTGGGCAAAGGCCGGAACCCTGGGCGACTACTGTGTGCTGGGCTTTGGCAGGGGGAAGATGCTGGGGCATACCGGCGGCGCCCTGCTTACGGGGGACTATTATTCCTCCGAAAAGGCAAGGTACTGGGCGTCCGGCGCCAGGGCAGCCACCCTGTGGGAGCAGCATGAGGAGCTTGGGTGCGGCTGTGCCATGGACGGGCTGGTGGCCGCCGCGCTCCGGGGGCAGCTCCTGCATTTGGACGAGTTCATGGCAGGGAAAAGGAGGATCTATGGCAGGTACTGTGAAAAGCTGGACGGGGCCATGGCCTGTGTGATCCCGGTTTTGGAGGGGACGAGGCCAAGCTGCTGCATCACGGCCATGACCTGTGAGAGCAATATCCGGTTCCGGGAGACCCGGGATGACAGGGGCTATACCTATGAGGACATCCATGGCCCGGCGGCGCCGATGGAGGTGTGGGAGGCGCTGGAGGCGTTCAATGTGGAAAGCAGTCCGGTATACAAGCCCATGAGCATGCAGCCGGTGTTCCGGAATTATGAGCATTTCACGCTGGACGGGCCCTGGAGGATGTACGAGGGCTTCCGGAACGACATGTTCTGGCAGAGGTGTGACATGGCGAAGCAGTATTATGAGAGCGGGATCTGCCTGCCCTGTGATGTGGGGATGACCCGGGAGGAGCAGGACAAGGTCATGGAGGTCGTCTGTGCCTGCTATGACAGGGCGGACCTGGACAGGATGGGGTGAGGAATTGTTTCAAAACAGCACGGGCATACAGCCCTTTGAAAAGAAAATCTGGCTCTCTTCTCCCACCATGCACGGGGAAGAGCTGGAATATATGAAAAAGGCCTATGACACCAACTGGATGAGCACGGTGGGGGAAAACTTAAACGAGCTGGAAAGGCTGGCGGGAACCCATATGGAAGGCAGGCATGGGGTGGCGCTGAGCAGCGGTACGGCAGCGCTGCACCTGGCGGTGAAGCTGGCGGCCCTGAAATTATACGGCAGCAGCTCCGGCATTTCCACGCCGGAGGGCCTGGGCAGGGGGGGCAGCCTGTACGGCAGGCGGGTGTTCTGCTCGGACATGACCTTCGATGCCACGGTAAACCCGGTGGTATACGAGGGGGGTGAGCCTGTCTTCATTGATACGGAGTATGATACCTGGAACATGTCGCCGGAGGCCCTGGAAAAGGCATTTGCCATCTATCCGGAGGTCAGGCTGGTGGTAATGGCGCACTTGTACGGGACACCGGGAAAGACGGAGGAGATCCGCAGGATCTGTGACGCCCACAAGGCGCTGCTCATTGAAGATGCGGCGGAATCCCTGGGGGCGGCCTATAAAGGGAAACAGACAGGCACCTTCGGAGATTACAGCATTATCAGCTTTAACGGCAATAAAATTATCACCGGTTCCTGCGGGGGGATGCTGCTTTGCCGGGAGAAAGAGGAAGCGGACAAGGCCAGGAAATGGAGCACCCAGAGCAGGGAGGACGCGCCGTGGTACCAGCATGAGGAGCTGGGGTACAATTACCGGATGAGCAATGTGACAGCGGGGATCGTCCGGGGGCAGTGGGGACACCTGGGGGAGCACATTTGCAGGAAGAGGGAAATCTATGAAAGGTACCGGGAGGGCTTCAAGGGGCTCCCGGTAAGGATGAACCCCTATGACGGGGAGGACAGCATGCCTAATTTCTGGCTGAGCTGCCTGCTGGTGGACAAGGAAGCCCTGTGCGGGAGCGTAAGGTCGGAGAAAGGGTTTGCCTACAGGAGTGAAAGCGGCAAGACCTGCCCGGATGAGATCCTGGAGGCATTAAAGGGCCTGAATGCGGAGGGCCGCCCCATCTGGAAGCCCATGCACATGCAGCCGGTCTACCGGATGAACGGGTTTATCACCAGGGAAGGGAACGGCCGGGCAGAGAGCAACGCGTATATTGAAGGGGGATCGGCGGGGAGTGACGGCAGGCCCCTGGATATAGGGATGGACATTTTTAACAGGGGGCTGTGCCTGCCCAGTGACATCAAGATGACGGAGGAGGAGCAGGGGAAGGTTATGGAAATCGTAGGAAGGTGTTTTGCATGAAGGAGACACACCACCCATATGGCCCCTATGAAGCATACCTGAAGCGTCCCCTGGATTTTGCGGCAGCATCCCTGGGGCTTCTTTTTTTATCGCCGGTGCTGGTGGTCGTGGCCCTGCTGGTAAGGGTGAAGCTTGGCCGGCCGGTTATATTTATCCAGGAGCGGCCCGGCAGGACAGACCTGAAAACGGGTAAAGAGAAGGTATTTAAGCTATATAAGTTCCGCACAATGACGGAGGCGAGGGACGGAAACGGGAAGCCCCTGCCGGATGAAACAAGGCTGACAAAGTTTGGGAAAAAGCTGCGGGAGACCAGCCTGGACGAGCTGCCGGAGCTGTTCAATATCCTGAGGGGGGAAATGTCCCTGGTGGGGCCCAGGCCGCTGCTGGTGGAATACCTGCCCAGATATAATCAAAGGCAGGCGAGGCGGCATGAGGTGAGGCCGGGCCTTACGGGGCTTGCGCAGGTCAGGGGCAGAAACAAGCTGTCATGGGAAGAAAGGTTTGAGGAAGATATAAAATATGTGGACCATGTGTCATTTCTTATGGACATGAAGATTCTTTTGGGTACAGTAGGGGCAGTCGTGGGGAGGAAAGGAATTCACAGTGATTCTTCCGCTACGATGGAAGCATTTATGGGAAGTGGAAACCGTAAGGAGGATCGGCCCTCTGGATGAGAAAATATCGGAAATTGAGATATTCCGGTAAACAAAAGGGGAGCAGAAAACAGCAGGAAAACAATGGAGTCAGAGGAGACTTGCAGCGAGTGAAGAAACTATTGATTATCGGTGCAGGAGGCCATGGTAAGGTAGCTGCGGATATAGCCATGAAAACCGGGTATGAAGAAATACTTTTTCTGGACGATGACGAGGCCGTAAAGGCGTGCGGCAGATACCCTGTCATCGGGAAAAGGGAAATGATTGGAGAAACAGAAGGGGATGTATTTACCGCAATCGGAAATCCTGCCGTACGGAAGGCCATACAGGAAAGCATAGGGGACGACCGTCTGGCCATCCTGATCCACCCGGATGCGGTAATCGGGGAAGATGTGCTGGTTGAAAAAGGGACGATAATCATGGCCGGGGCAGTGGTCAACCCTGGGAGCAGGATAGGAAAGGGATGTATTATAAATACCTGTGCCTCGGTGGATCATGACTGCAGGCTGGGGGAGTATGTCCATGTGGCAGTGGGAGCCCATGTCGCCGGACAGGTGGAGATAGGCAGCGGAACCTGGATTGGGGCCGGAGCCACGGTGAGTAATAATCTGAGGATCTGCGGCGGCTGTATCATTGGAGCCGGTGCGGCCGTGGTAAGGGATATAGAGGAAAGAGGGACGTATATGGGGGTTCCGGCAAGAAAGAAGTAAAGACAGCGGAATATGGAACAGGGTGGAGAGTGCATTGTGATGAAGGTCCTGATATTGGGTAACAGCGACACGGGATTATATAAATTTCGAAAAGAACTGATTCAAGCGTTGATTGAGGATCGAAAAGAGGTGTTTCTGGCTCTGCCGCAAGGACGGTATATTCCACTGCTGGAGAAAATGGGATGCAATTTTTGTGAGATCTCAATGGACAGGCGGGGAATGAACTTATTTAAGGAAATACAGCTTTTATTAAAGTATTTCAGGCTTATTCGCAGAATAAAGCCAGATGTAGTTCTGACTTATACGATTAAGCCTAATATTTATGGAGGTATCATTTGCCAGATATGTCATGTGAAATATATAGCAAACATTACGGGGCTGGGCACAGCCATTGAAAGGAAAGGGGTTCTGTCAGGAATCCTTTTATTTTTCTATCATATCAGTTTGAGAAATGCTTCGCAGGTTTTTTTTCAGAATGAAGCAAACAGAATGTTTTTCCGTGAGAAGCGGGTTGTAACAAAAGATCGGATTATCCCTGGTTCAGGGGTAAATCTGGAAGAGCACTGCTATGAGGAATATCCAAAAGAAACAGGCTTAGTCCGGTTTCTGTATGTGGGGCGGATTATGAAGGATAAGGGGATAGGAGAGTTACTGGACGGTGCGGAGCAATTAAAAAAGAATCATTCCGGTGTTTTCTTTGAGCTGGCAGGTGGATACGATGAGGAAAGTTTTCGAGACAGAATAGAAGAATTAGAAAAAAGAGGAATTGTAAAGTATCTGGGAGAGCAAACCGACATCCATTCTCTTATGAAAGCAGATCACGCTATTATTTTGCCTTCATATCATGAGGGATTATCTAATGTACTCTTGGAAGCAGCAGCTTGTGGCAGGCCCGTATTGACGACAAATGTCCCAGGGTGTCGGGAGACGTTCGAGGAAGGGGTTTCCGGGCTGGGTTTTCAGCCTAAAGACAGCGCTGCACTGGTCGGTGCGGTAGAAAAATTTCTGGGTCTGCCATATAACCAAAGAAGACAGATGGGTATTTGCGGGCGGAAGAAAGTTGAGAGAGAATTTGACCGCAGGGTCGTTGTCAGTGCATATATGCAGGAAATAAAAGCATCACATGGAAATACTTAGTGTACCATTTCTCAATCAACTACACTTTTTGCTTGGCGGAGTTCCCTTTTATTGCGTTGTGTTCGATCAATGATGCCACCGCATCACCTCTCTTCATACGCATTATTGTTGCATCTAATAGAGAAAACGGAGGAATCGGGATATGGATTTATATGAAAAAATTCTAAAGCGCGAGGAAAAGCTTTCACTTGTAGGGCTTGGCTATGTGGGAATGCCCATTGCAGTAGCATTTGCAAAGAAAGTGGAGGTGATCGGGTTTGATGTCAACGCGCAGAAGATTGCGCTGTATCAATCCGGCGTTGATCCTACGAATGAGGTGGGAAGTGAAGGAATCAAGGCTACAACCGTTCAATTTACCGCGGATGAGACGGAATTGAAAAAGGCCAGATTCCATATTGTGGCGGTTCCCACTCCTGTCAACGAGGATCATACTCCTGACCTTTCCCCTGTAGAAGGAGCCTCAACAATACTGGGCAGAAATCTAAGTGCCGGTTCTGTGGTGGTGTTTGAAAGCACAGTCTATCCAGGGGTGACGGAAGAGGTGTGTGTCCCGATTCTGGAAAAGGAATCAGGCTTAAAATGCGGGGTAGATTTTAAAATAGGCTACAGCCCGGAGAGAATTAACCCGGGAGACAAAGTGCACCGGCTCGAGACCATAAAAAAGATTGTATCCGGTATGGACGAGGAGACGCTGGATACGATAGCGAAGGTATATGAGCTGGTGGTGGAGGCAGGCGTACACCGGGCGGAAAGTATAAAGGTTGCGGAAGCGGCGAAAGTGATCGAGAACAGCCAGCGTGACATAAATATTGCATTTATGAACGAGTTGTCTATTATTTTTAACAAGATGGGGATAGATACCCAGGCTGTGCTGCAGGCAGCGGGGACGAAATGGAATTTCCTGAATTTTTCGCCGGGGCTTGTGGGAGGCCACTGCATCGGTGTGGATCCATATTATCTGACTTATAAGGCGGAGATGCTGGGGTATCACAGTCAAATTATCCTTTCGGGGCGGCGGATCAATGACGATATGGGAAAGTATGTAGCTGAGAATTGCGTGAAGAGCCTGATAGCAGCCGGCAAAGCGGTGAAAGAGGCGAAGGTGGCGATTCTTGGCTTTACTTTTAAAGAGAATTGTCCGGATACAAGGAATACAAAGGTAATTGATATAGTGAAGGAACTGCGGGAGTACGGTATTGAGCCGGTCATTGCCGACCCCGAGGCAGATGCTGCGGAAGCGGAAAAGTTATATGGGGTCAGATTCACAAAATGGCAGGACATTAAAGAGATGGATGCTGTGATTCTGGCGGTGGCTCATGAAGAATTTAAGAAGCTGGGTCAGAAAGACATGGACGGCCTGTTCGGCTCGGGAAAAAGGGTATTGCTGGATATTAAAGGCATCTTCTGCCGCAGGGATTATGAGGCTGCAGGATACAGTTATTGGAGGTTGTAGAAGTGGGATACGAAAATCTGGTTTTTTCAGAAAACAGTACTTTTCTGGTGACGGGCGGAGCAGGATTTATAGGCAGCAATCTCTGTGAAGCAATCTTAAATCAGGGACATAAAGTCAGATGCCTGGACGATCTGTCCACAGGGAAGCAGGAGAATATTGACATATTCGCAGATAATGCGAATTTCGAATTTATCAAAGGGGATATTAAGGATCCCCGGATATGTATGGATGCCTGCAGGGATGTAGATTATGTTCTGCATCAGGCGGCATGGGGCAGCGTGCCGAGGAGCATAGAAATGCCCCTTTTTTATTGCGCGAATAACATCACCGGAACCTTGAATATGCTGGAAGCAGCAAGGCAGAATGGGGTAAAAAAGTTTGTCTATGCGTCCAGCTCCAGCGTATATGGTGATGAGCCTAACCTACCGAAAAGTGAAGGCAAAGAAGGCAATTTACTTTCACCTTATGCGGTTTCAAAGCGTGCAGATGAAGAATGGGCGAAACAGTACACAAGGCATTACGGTCTGGATACTTACGGTCTCAGATATTTTAATGTTTTTGGACGCAGGCAGGATCCTGATGGGGCATACGCAGCGGTAATACCTAAGTTTATTAAACAGCTCTTAAACGGTGAGATACCAACCATTAACGGAGACGGAAAACAAAGCAGAGATTTCACTTATATAGAAAATGTAATCGAGGCAAACCTGAAAGCATGCCAGGCGGACAGCAGCGCGGCAGGAGAAGCCTACAACATAGCCTATGGCGGCAGAGAGTATCTGCTGGACATTTATTACGGGTTAGTAGATGCTCTTGGGCTCAGAGACAATAACGGTAAATGCCCTGAACCAAATTTTGGCCCGGACAGAGCCGGGGATATAAAGCATTCCAACGCTGATATTTCAAAAGCAAGAAAGAAACTGGGCTATGATCCCGAGTGGTCTTTTGAACGGGGGATTAAAGCGGCGATAGAATGGTACAGGGAGTATTTGTGATGTCAAATGACACTGTATTACGTATTCTGCATGTGCTGAATAGATTTGATAGAGGTGGACTGGAAAGCCGGATTATGGATTTGTACAGGAAACTGAATATCTCTAAATATCAATTTGATTTTTATATTGAATCCGGTGAACATGGGGAATTTGATGATGAAGCAAAACAACGAGGAGCTGTTATTTATTATGGAACTGGAAATCACATAAGGAATATTCCGGATTTTCGTGCATTTTCGACATTTATTGCTGTATGTGAATATAAATATATATGTGCTTATAATCAATGGAGCGGTTGGTATTTAAGAGAAGCCTATAAAAAGAAAATCCCGTATCGAATTGCAGGCTCTGTAACTTCACTGACAAACAGCAGTGTAAAAAACGTAGTAAAAAATATAGTCAAAAAAAATAGCAACAGATATGCAAACTGTCGTATGGCAGTATCCGAATTGTCTGCAAGGTGGCTGTTCGGAAACAAAGAGTATGACAGTGGACATGTCAAAATTCTTCCGAATGCAATTGACAGCAGGATGTTCGTGTATTCGGAAGAAATCAGAAGAGCTGTGAGAAAATCGTTAGGATTGACAGCGAAATTTGTCCTTGTACATGTTGGAAATATTCGAAAGGTAAAAAATCAGGAATTTATCTTAAGGGTAGTTGCTGAATTAGCCGACAGAGGGAAAAATGTGCACTTTCTATCAGTAGGAAAGGAAAGCGTCGGTGAGGGCAGTTTAGAGCAGTTAAAGTGTACTGCGGAGAAACTGGGCATATCCGGTAAGGTGAGTTTCCTGGGATACCGGGAGGATGTGTCAGACATATTGCAGGCAGGTGATGTATTTGTTTTCCCTTCCTTATACGAGGGATTTCCGGGTGCTGTGTTGGAAGCGGAAGCTTCGGGACTGCCCTGTGTAATATCTGATTCCATTACGCAGGAGGTAGTTGTGGCGTCAAATGTTAAAAGACTGCCTTTAGATAGAGGGGCGGCTTACTGGGCAGATGAAATTCTGAAGACGGAGAGCACAGATAGAAAAGAAGGGCATAAAAATGTCATTGCAGCCGGGTATGATGTAAATGAATCAGTTAAAAAAGTAGAGTCGTATCTGGAAAAAACAAAAGATTTTGCGCCTTTTGTTTGATATTGCAGAAAAAAGAGGAATCATTTCTATAATGAGAAAAAAGCGATTGGTTTTACGTCTGGATGATGCTGCGCAGAGAATGGATACAGATAAATGGAAGTGTATGGAAGACCTGCTGGATAAGTATCATATCAAACCGTTGGTCGGGGTTATTCCGGATTGTCAGGATCCCCTGATGGAGAAATATCCCGAGGATGAATTCTTTTGGGATAAAGTTCATGTCTGGATCGAAAAGGGATGGAGTATAGCACTTCATGGTTACAGACATGTATATGATTCTCGAGACGGAGGAATAAATCCGGTTAATCAGTATTCGGAATTTGCCGGGCATTCCTGTGAGCTTCAGGCAGACCGAATCAGCAAAGGTCTCAAAATATTGAAGTCTAAAGGAATTGAGCCAAAAGTTTTCTTTGCACCGGGACATACCTTTGATGAAAATACATTGAAAGCGCTTGAATTAAAGAGTGCTATAAGGATTATATCAGACACATTTGCCTGGGATGTGTACCAGAAGGGTGGTTTTACCTTTATACCGCAACAGAGTGGAAAAGTCAGGAAACTGCCCTGCGCAACGATCACCTATTGCTATCACCCGAATACTATGGATGAAGATTCTTTTTTTGATTTGGAGTGCTTTCTTAAGAAATACAGCAGGCTGTTTTGCCAAATAGAAGAAATATCCGGTATCAAGAGGAAGTATAGTATGCTGGACAGGCTTTTGAGTGTCGCATATTTTATGCGGAGAAAAATTCATCATTAAGTTGATGGCTATGACAGAAAGAAGGAAGTAAGGACAATTACCATGCGTGTATTCAGAAAGATTTTTGAAGTTGGATTCGTAAATTTTCTTGTGGGCTGTATAAAACGTGTGGAGTATACTGTGCTATTCCACAAATATGGTTTTGATAAATGGCATGTATCGCCTTATGAGCACAGGAAATATGCTATTGAGACGGGAAAATATATCAGCCGGTTTCGACCGGAACTGATGGTAGATATAGGCTGTGGTTTAGGAGATTTATTAAGGCATACGAAATTGGCGCACACGGGAAAGGGATTTGGATATGATTTGAGTGAAAGCGCCATCAAAGTGGCCAGAAAGTTATCTAAATCGGAAAAGCTTAATTTCCAGAAGGGATCCTTTGCGTCGATTCATTTCGAAAAGAGTATAGACTATCTGACTGCCTTGAACTTTATGCACGGAAGTCCAGAAGAAAAATGGAAACAGCAGTTCGATATATTGCTGAAACAAAACAAGATACATCATATTGTTGTGGATGTTTTTCCGGAAGCATTAGAAAAGGGACAGTATAAGCTGGATTTTTCTAAAATATTGCCGCCAAACTATGAGAAGAAACAGAAAATGGGACCGTTCCTGGGTGATAAGTATATTGAAATATGGAGCAACCGAGATATGGAGAATTAATTGCTGATGCAAAAGGTTATTTTATTTTATATCAATCAAATTTATGACGGTGGAGCAGAAAGAGTAATGGTTAATCTGGCTAATCATTTTGCCGAATCCGGGTATCAGTCAATTTTGCTTACATCATTTCGAGAGAAGGGGGAATATATACTGTCCCCAAAAGTAAACAGAATATCTGTTGAGGAAGAAGAAAGGAAAGACGGAAAATTTAAAAAAAATTTCAGGAGGACAGCATATCTTAGAAACACTATAAAAAGATACCGTCCAAGCATAGTGGTTTCGTTTATGACGGAACCAATTGTCAGGATGTTTGCTGCTACGGCAGGGATGAGTGTGAAACGAATGATTTCTGTCAGATCTGATCCCAAAACAGATTATAAATCCGGACTGAGGTGGTTAATAGGGAAATTGGTGCTTCCAATGGCGCAAGCGTGTGTATTCCAGACAGCGGAGGCCAGGGACTGGTTCCCCCGCAGGATGCAGAAGAGGTCCAGGATTATTTGCAATCCGACAGGTGACAGCTTTTATCACATAAATAGAAATCCGGTGAGGGGAAAGATAGTTACTTGTGGTCGGCTTGTAGCAATAAAAAATCATAAAATGTTGATAGAAGCATTCTATGAGGTACAAAAAAGATTTCATGAAACATCATTGGAGATATATGGGGAAGGAGAGCTTAAGCTGGAACTGCAAGCTTTCATTGACAGTTTAGGTATGTCCGACAAGGTTTTTCTGAAGGGCCAGACATCAAATGTGGAAGAAGTGCTATCTCAAGCGGAATTATTTGTTTTGTCATCAGACGTGGAGGGAATGCCTAATGCCTTACAGGAAGCACTTGCCGCAGGAGTACCCTGCATTTCTACGGATTGTCCTTGTGGAGGACCAGCCATGCTGATAGATGACGGGTATAACGGGATGTTATGTAAGCCAGGGGATACAATCGGACTTAAGGACAGTATTTTGAGATTACTCGAAGACAGGCAAAAGAGAGAAGCCATGGGCGAAGAAGCAAAGAAAAGAGCAAAAATGTTCTCATCAGACGAGATTTACAGACAATGGGAAGAGTATGTGGCTGAGGTAATCAGCGAATAAGACGAGTGTACTCCGGATGACGTCGGGTGGAGGGCAATGGTATGTGCGGTATAGCAGGATTTTTTAACAGACCGAAGAATTGGAAAGAAAATATTATACGAATGAATCGTCGTATGATACACAGAGGACCAGATGCACAGGAGTATTGGTCAGAAGGTGACTGCAATGTGGTATTGGGGCATGTCAGATTATCTATTTTGGATCTTTCGGAGGCGGGAAGTCAGCCGATGGTGTCACATGACGGACGGTATGTCATGGTATTAAACGGAGAGATTTATAATCATAAAGATCTTTGCAAAAAATTAATTTCAGAGGGAAAGGTACGCAGTTTTAGAGGACATTCGGATACAGAAGTGCTTCTGGAATATGCTTCCGCTTATGGATTTGAAACGGCACTGACTGCAAGCATAGGGATGTTTGCGGTCGGAGTATATGACAGACAGGAAAAAAAGTTTTTTCTCGGGCGTGACCGTATCGGGGAGAAGCCTTTATATTATGGGTTTTCGGGAAACTCTTTCGTTTTTGCATCGGAAATCGGCTGTATTTATGAATTTGCAGGACGGCAATTGGAAATAGACAGAGATGCGTTGGCATTGTATTTCCGACATGGCTATATACCTGCGCCATATACTATTTATAAAGGCATACGTAAAATGGAAGCAGGGAGTATCATAGAAATTGCGACGCCGTATACAGAAATCAAGGCTTATAAATATTGGGATATTATGGAGGTGGCAAAATATGGGCTTTCGCATCGATTCAGGGGATCGGAGGAAGAAGCTTCGGACGAACTGGAACGGCTGTTAAAACAATCTGTCGGAAGGCAGATGGCGGCAGATGTTCCAGTGGGAGCCTTTCTGTCCGGGGGAATAGACAGTTCGGCTGTTGCAGCTGTTATGCAGTCCCTTTCGGATGGAAAAGTTAAAACCTTTTCCATCGGTTTCGAGGAAAATGAATACAATGAAGCGTGTTTTGCTAAGAACACAGCAGAATACCTGGGGACGGATCATACGGAGCTCTATGTTACATCAAAAGACGTGACAGACCTTATTCCCAGGATGCCATATATATATGGGGAACCATTTGCGGATTCGTCACAGCTTCCCACATACCTTGTCAGTAAGCTTGCAAGGAATAAGGTTACGGTATCCCTGAGCGGTGATGCCGGGGACGAGTTGTTTTGTGGTTATAACAGCTATCTTGCATTTCGGAAAATCTGGGACTGTATCAAATATATCCCGATGCCATTTCGCAAAATGGGAAGCACAGTGCTGAATAACAGCCTGACGAAAAAAATTCCCAAACTGAAGCTGATAGGCAAATATCTGGATGCGGAGGGGGTTGAGGACATTTATGTACGGCAGACGAATGCTTATTTTGTTTCCCAAAGGCTTGTGCTGGGGGGAAATGTTCCAGGATATAAATTTGCAGAATACCCGTTGGGTTATCTTAAGGGAGAGGATATTGAGAATGTAATGCTGATGGATATGCTTGTTTACCATCCGGATGATATTTTAGTCAAGGTAGATCGGTCGGCGATGGCTGTATCGTTAGAATCAAGAATTCCGTTTCTGGACAAGGACATTGTAGAGTTTGCTTTTTCTCTGCCGCATGAATATAAGGCGGATAGGAAGACTGGGAAAAAAGTACTTCGCAATGTTCTGTATCGCTATGTGCCGAAGGTGATGATGGACAGGCCCAAAAAGGGTTTTGGTATTCCTGTTGATCAATGGATACGGAACGGACAGCTGACGGAGTGGGCGGAGAATCTGTTGGATGACAGCTGCATCCGCCGGCAGGGAATATTGGATCCTGAAACTGTGAGAACTATGTGGGGAAATTTTAAAAGAGGTGAAGAGAATGGGGCAAGGATCTGGTGGCTGTTGATGTTTCAGGAATGGATGATGTGCAATTAGTTTGATACTGCTTGGAGGGATGAAATGATTAAAAAAATATGTAAGGCTATTGTGAATAAAAGTTTTCGTAGAGACGTGCTTGCAAGTCGTGGATTTTACAGGCATCTTTCAGATGAAAAGTATTTAAAGATGCGGTTTCGTGATTTAGTGGGAGATGAGTTAAATTTGGATAATCCCAAAACGTACTGTGAGAAACTGCAGTGGCTCAAATTATATGACAGGAATCCAAAGTATACGACGATGGTAGATAAATACGAAGTTAAGAAGTATGTCTCTGATTTAATCGGCGAAGAACATGTTATACCGTTATTGGGGGTGTATGACAGTTATGATGAGATTGATTTTAATAAACTTCCGAATCAGTTTATCTTAAAATGTACACATAACAGCGGTGGTTTTGCTGTATGTAAAAATAAAGCCGATTTTGATGTCGCGGGTGAGAAAAAGAAGTTTGAGAAAATGTTGAGAAGAGATTTCTTTCAATCATCGCGGGAATGGCCTTATAAGAATGTTAAGCGCAGAATTATTGCAGAAAAGTATATCGATTCTCTTGGCAATTCGGATAGTGTGGAGTATAAGGCGACCTGCTTTGATGGCAGAGTCGGTTTTATCACAATATGCCAGGGGCCTGCACATGTGGAATATTGGAAAAGGACGAACGACCATTTTACTCCTGATTTTGAGTGGCTGCCATGGTGGGTGAATTATAAGCATGCTAAAGTGAGACCTGAAAAGCCGGAGCAATGGGAGGAACTGGTTGCATTGGCGGAGACACTTTCCAAAGGGATACCGGAGGTCAGAGTTGATTTTTATGTAATTGACGGAAAGGTCTTCTTTGGCGAGTTCACATTTTATACTTGGGGGGGGTTTATGCACTTCAATCCCAAGGAGTGGGACAGGAAGCTGGGAGATATGATAACGCTGCCCCAGAAGTGAATGGGAATGCTATTCTGAGATCTGAGGTGGAAGTAAAAGAAGAGCATATATTACAAGGCAGGCCCATACGAAATATATGAGGATAAACGGATGAAGGTAGTTTTTTTGATAGGAAGCCTGGAGTTTGGCGGCGCGGAACGCACAGTGCTATACCTATCCTCGTACCTTGCGGAGCATGGTGATGAAGTCACGGTATATGCGATGACAAATTCTGTTAATTATATGTTAAATCCCAAGGTTAAAATTGTATATGGGAATTTGCCGACGGAACATAACAGCTGCCTGAGGAGATATGTTAATATTGCGCAGCGTACAATTGCAATTAACCATGCCATCAGGAAAGAAAGGCCGGAACTGGTTTTTTGCATTATGGCTAGTATGGCAAAGTACTTGATGGTGGATAAATGCAGAAAATACAAATTGATTGTATCGGAAAGAACAAATCCCAAATATCTTCCGTCATGGCAGTTTGAACTGGAAAAAAAGATATTTAAAAAGGCTGACGGAATCATATTTCAAACGGAGCGGGTAAAGGAAAACTTCAGGGGATTGACAGAGGGAAAAAGTACGGTAATTCCCAATGCGGTGGGGAATGAATATGTGACGGAGGCTGAATGGAAAGCAGACGGCAGAAAAACGGTTGCCGCAATCGGACGATTGAGCAGGGAAAAGGATTATCCGGTTATGATAAAAGCGTTTCGCCATTTTTTGTCTACGCATCCGGGATTTACGCTTGAAATATATGGGGTTGGCAGGGAGAAAGAAATAATCGAAAGGTGCATATCTGAGTATGGCCTGGAAAATAAAGTTATGATGCAAGGTGTACGACAGGATGCAATCAAGGAAATCTCGGATGCCAGATGTTATCTGATGACATCTGTTTGTGAAGGAATGCCGAATACTCTTATGGAGGCAATGGCTATAGGAATGCCATGTATATCGACAGATTGCGAATATGGACCGGCTGAGCTCATCAAGGATGGGGAGAATGGATTGTTGGTGCCTGTTGGAGATGTGGAGGCAATCAGCAAGGCGATCAGTAAGATGGTAGACGATCGGAAATTTGCAGAAAAGTGTGGGCGAAATGCAGGGAAGATACGGGAGACAAACAGTATTGAAAAGATATGTTTGAGATATAAGGCTTATTTTAATAAGGTTGTGACCGGAGACTAGGGATGGAAAATGCGGGTAAAAATTGACCAGGATAAAAATAAAATAATAAAACAGTTTATAATACTTTTTGGAATGGAGTTTGACATTCCCCATATAGGTTTTATTTCATTCAGAAAAATATTATTTGTAATGTTGTTTATATATTTTTTCAGAAGCGGAAGTATACAGAGATATGTCAGAAAGAATGTGTTTCTGGCAACAGGCGCAATTATGCTGCTGCTTGTATATGGGTGGTGCGTACTCAGAATACGATTTGGCGGATATGTGCAGATGCCGCTTGAAGCGTATCAATTAAAGGAACCGATTTTGCTGATGCTGAATATGATTATATTTCCGATTCTGCTGATTGGAATATTCAGTGATGCAAAAGGCTTTATATTTTGTCAGTGGAAGGTTATCCTGCTTCAGGCTGTTATAGTCATTACAGGAAAAGTGTTTCTCCCTGTCCGCATGTTTGTTTTTAAACATTTTGCATATGAAGACGGACGACTGGAGGAAGGTATTTTAAAAGGATGGAGATCGGCAGGGATAGATTTGGCTGGTGCTGCAGGCTCAGTGATGCTTTTTGCGGGTTTGCTTTGCGGAATTTACCTTTTCTATCAAACAAAGGAAAAGGAGAAGAGGAAAAGGATTATTTTCGGTTGGATGCTAATTATGGCGGCCAATCTTTTCATGGGAAGGACGGGACTGTATTTTGGTGCAATTGCCCTGTTGATGGTATTTATTGACCAAATCCGCAGGTCTGGCAGGGCAGTTATATGGATTACAATTGGCGGGATTGTGATTTTTGCAGGATGCCTTATATATGTATATTGTGTGCCGGATACAGGGGGGCTGAAAACGTGGATAAACTGGGTTACGGAAATCGGAGATTTGTTTGGTGAAGCACAGACCGTGCGTGCAATTTTGGATATGAATATTCCGCCTTTGACAATGGAAACTTTATTTGGAACCGGGTTGTACAGCGGCATAACAAGAACAGGAGTTTCGTTTAATCACGATGCAGGATATATCAGGGCATATACATCTATTGGACTTATTGGAGGAATTTTCTATTATGGTCTGATCTACGCGTTTTATCTGCAGATGATTAATAAAGTCAAGCCAGGACAGAACAGGAGAATATACTTTTTTTCCCTGTTGGCTATTGTCATTCTTGAGATGAAAGAGCCGTTCATGGCGAAAACTCCGCTGACAATGGTTATGTCGTGTATGCTGATGCTGGAGACAAGGCGGGACAGCCTGTCTATAGTTAAACGGTAATGAATCCGGGTAAAAAGGTAAAATCATGAAAACCATTTCTGTGTTTAGGGCCACCTCGTGGAAGATACTTGAAAAGTTTGGGACGAAAGGGATACAGTTTGTCATTCAGATCATTCTGGCAAGAATTTTAATGCCGGATGATTACGGTGTCGTGGCTATACTGGCAGTGTTTATTTCATTGTCCAATGTATTTATACAAAACGGGTTTTCGACATCATTGATTCAGAAGAAAGAAGCAACACAGGAAGACTTCTGTACCGCATTGTTCAGTTCGCTGGGCATTGCGTTAGTGCTTTATATGATGTTATTTGCTGCGGCGCCCTTTATCGAATCATTTTATAAGATGGAACATCTGGCAGAGTATATTCGTGTTCAGTCTCTGGTGTTGTTTGCAGGTTCCTTTAACAGTGTTCAATATGCTTATGTGTCAAGAACGTTGAATTTTCGTGCGTATACTATAGCAACACTGATTGCCAGTTCCCTGTCAGGCGTTGCCGGGATTTTGTTTGCCATGAATGGCTTTGGGGTATGGGCACTAATATTTCAGCAATTGACAGCAAATTATCTGGCAGTAGTCACGTTGTACATATTGGTGGAATGGCGGGTAGAGCTGCTTTTTTCAGTTAAAAGGCTGAAAGCATTGTTTGGGTACGGCTGGAAAATATTAGCCAGTAGTCTAATAAACTCACTATATTCCAGTATGTATAACCTGATTATCGGCAAAGTATATACCCAGGAGCTATTGGGTCTGTACAGTAAGGGACAGCAGTTTCCTCTTCTTGTTACAGAGAACCTGAACGAGACCGTTCAAAGCATTACACTTCCGATTCTCTCCCAAATGCAGGATAATCCCGCCGGCATGAAGGCCAGGATGAAACGGGCTCTTACGCTGAATGCGTTTATTGTCGTCCCCTCTATGCTGGGGCTTTCCGCAATCAGTTATGAGTTTATCTATGTGGTACTTGGAGAAAAGTGGCTGGCTGCAGTGCCCTATATGATACTTCTTAGTCTGGTGTACAGTATGTATCCAATCCATACGATGAATATCCAGTGCATGAAAGCATTAGGGCGCAGCGATTTGTTTTTGAAGCTTGAGATAATAAAAAAAGTACTGGAAATCGTGATGGTGGTTATCACGGTAAGATCCGGACTAATTGCAATGGTCATGGGGCAGATTGTTCTTTCTTTTGTCGGGATGCCAATTAATATATGGCCGGCCAAGAAACTGATAGGGTATGGAATGGTTGAACAGATCAGGGATCTGCTTCCAACGATTATTGCCAGTTTGTTAATGTATGGAGCTGTAAAGATGGTGGGATTTATTCAGGTGGCTGTGCTCGCAAAAATGATTTTGGAAGTTATAGTGGGAGCAGGGGTATATGCCGGGATATGTTATTTGATGAAAAATGATGCAATGATGTACTTATTAGCGATATGGAAGAAAAGAAAGAGCGGAGAGTCCCAATGATTGAAGAAAAACAAATAGACGTTTCGGTGATTGTTCCTGTATATAATCATGAAAAATATGTTGCAAAGGCCTTAGACAGCATATTAGTACAGAAGACTAAATATAAGTATGAGATCCTGATTGGTGAGGATTGTTCTGTTGATAGATCAAGGGAAATAATCAGGAAATATGAGAAAGAACATCCGAAGATCATCAGGGCATTTTATAGAGCAAGGAATACAGGTGCAACAAAGAACGGATATGCACTGTATATGGCAGCAAGGGGAAGGTATATCGCTTTGCTGGAGGGAGATGATTATTGGTGTGATGAATATAAGATAGAACGGCAAATAAGTTTTCTGGATGCACATCCGGAATACATAGGCGTGGCGCACAATTTTCGCCGAATAGATCAAAACGATCGAGTGACGAAAGAAAAATGTATCAGTGATGAGGAAACAAACTGTGCTTTTACCTGGAGGGATTTTCTGGAGAAATCATTTCTGTTCCAATCGGCGACACTGATATATCATAATTTTTATTTGGAAGATCGAGACTATAGCATATTGTATAAGTCACATGATATTGTAGGTGACATGACCATTCTAACGATTTTGTTGAACAGAAGCAACATTTATGTAATGCCGGATGTTATGTCCGCATATCGGGAAGTAATCAGTAATTCGGCATCGAATGCCCGTTCCATTGCATTCAGGGATCCGGCGTTGTCGAACCTTAAATCGGTAAGGCAGCTCCATATGTTAAGGAAGTTTCTTCAAAATGAAAAGGATTTTAACAGGAAAATAGCAGAGATAAAAGCCGGATTTATCATAGAAATGCTGAGGCACAAATCCGGGTATACATTAAAACGGTGGAGACAATTAGCTGCTTTTGGTGACAGGGACACTAATACAAAAGCAATTCTGCTGATCGGAAGAATGATAAAAAATAAATTGTTGAAAAGGGATAATCTGTATGCGTGATCGAATATTGGTTACCAGGGCAGTGCTTCCTGAAATGGAAGAATACATTGATGAGATCCGGGAAATATGGGATACGCACTGGCTGACAAACATGGGACAAAAGCACAGGGCGCTTCAGGAAAGGCTGAAGGAGTACCTGGAGGTTGATAACATTGATCTTATGGTAAACGGACATATGGCGTTGGAGCTGTCGTTGCAGGCTCTGGATTTAAAAGGAGAGGTGATTACCACTCCTTTTACTGTATGACGGGCACGCCGTCAGTCTGTGGTGAAAGTCCACAAGGGGCGTAGT
>CAJTKW010000063.1 GCA_910577035.1 uncultured Acetatifactor sp. | reverse complement strand
TCCAGCACCAGGCGCTTGACATATTGGACGAGCTGCAGAAAAGGAACCTGATCTCGTACCTGCCCCTGGGGCGGGGAAAGGTGGTCAAGTATAAGATCCGGGACTGGAAAAAGCATAACACGGTGCTGGATTACAACTGCCCATGCCAGAAGGACACGGGCTTTTTCTTTATGCCGTTTACGGTGGCGATGGAGATGGTGGGCGCCGGACGGTGTTCCGAGATGGACATCCTGCTGGACCTGTGGCTGTCTACCGTCTATAACGATGGGCAGGTGCAAGGATCGGAGGCAGGCCCGGTGGTCTACCTGCGCAACGGCACTGGTAGCCCGCTGGTGAATTACAGTGAGCTGGCCGGGCGCTGGGGAATCTCAAAATCTACCGTGGGCCGGGTGCTGAAAAAATTAGAAAGGCAGGGCTATATATCGCTGATGGCGTTTCCAGGCACGAAGGGCAGCGTCATTTATCTGCAGAATTACCTGTCCACTATGTTCCAGATTTCGGATGTCCTGATTGATAAGGAGGAGGTCGCAATGAGTTTGAATATTAAGATCAGTCTGCCGGACAAGAGTGGTGGCAATGCCGTGGAAGAGAATGCCATCCCGGAGCCGAAGGTGTGCGTTTCAGAAGGATTGTCCAGCGTATCAAAATCACACATGGAGGCCCTGGTAAGGAAGGTGGCGGAAATCCTTGATTCACAAGGGGTTTCCTGTTTCCGGTGCCCCAAGGCTAAGTACAAGTTATATCCTTTATCTGACGACTGGGAGGGAAAGTATTTATGCCGCTCGCGCGGAGCATCGGACAGGCATATTGTGATGGAGGTCTGCTGCGGAAATGGCAGGCAGGTTTATACATTTGAACTGACGCTCTCGTCTGCTGGCGGGAAGGAAATGGAGGGATGAGGAATGACGAAGAAACAGAGGGAGATGAACATTGCGGAGAATCCGCTGTATCACGATACATGGAAACTGCTGAAGAAATACAGGGATGTGGTCTGGAGCCTGGAGCTTTCGGTGCAGCAGGTGAGGAACAGGTTTGAGATTGAGTATGGCAGTTCCATAGAGGATTTCCTGGAATCGGTGTACCTGGCGGGGGCGGACATTGCCGGCGGGGACATTGAACACCATGCCAAGTGCATAGAGCGCAGCAACCGGATGATAAAGCTGCTGGACAGCTCCGTGGAACTGCTCAGGAACAAGCATAAGAACGGGGAGACCTACTACTGGCTCCTGTACTATACATTCCTTTCCCCACAGCAGATGAAGAACGTGGAGGAGATTGTGGAGCAGCTGCGCCCCCATATCCGGGACATCAGCTTCCGCACCTATTACCGCAGGAGGCAGGAGGCGATAGAGGCATTAAGCTCCATTCTGTGGGGGTATACCTCCAAGGAGAGCATGGAGATTCTGGAGAAATTTGTGCCGGAAACGGGGTCTGGCACATAAATGGCACATAAAGGCATGAAATTGGCACGGGTTTGCTCTTTAACCGCAAATACCGGTGTGTTAAACTGTGTATGTTGAAAATTGTACCCAAAACAAATCAGGGCAGAATCCGGCACCTTTTACAGGGTGCTGTTTTTCTGCCCGGGGAAAGGTCATGTCACATAAAAGGGCATGGCCTTTCTTTATGCACACGGGCACCCCAAGGAAGAATGTCAGCTGAAGCTGGCGGGTGCTCTGCTAGATTGCCCAAAAATCATAAGGAGGTTGGTAAATTGAAGAAAAGAGCAGACAAGTTTCAGAAAGAAACAGACAGGGGGAGGCACCGCAGGATACCCATAGCGCATGTAGCCTATTGCGGGTTTCTTGCGGGTATGGGTTTCCTGGCCTTTACACAGCCGGTATATGCCGCCACGGATGTGTGGACAAAGGCAAGCGAGATCATGCAGGACGTGTATAACCAGATCGTCATTATTTCCACGGTGGCGGCCATTGTGACGGCGTCCGTGGCGCTGCTGCTGATGAATTTCTCCCGTTCAGGGCGCACGGTGGATGAAAGCCGTGCATGGTTAAAGAGGATCTGCGTCACCTGGGTGGTGCTGAATGGCCTGGGATTCATCATGGCTTATGTCACTCCGTTCTTTACCGGCGGAAAATGGACGCCTACGCCATAGGCTAAGAAAGGGGTGATTGTGTGGGTATCTTAGACGGTATTGTGGAGTGGATCGCAGAGCAGGTGATGCACGGCCTGGATCTGGTATCAACCTCGGTTCTGGGTGCGCTGGGGTGTGATATGTCCGTGTTCCTGCGCTACTTTCCGGCGGCGGGAACCCTGTATGAGGTCTTTGTGGCGCTCTCCATCGGGATTATTTTATTGAACTGGGTATGGCAGCTGTTCAAGAACTACGGGCTGGGCGCGGGGATAGAGGCGGAGGATCCCGTAAAGCTGAGCGTCCGCTCAGTCCTGTTTATCCTGCTGGCCTATTTTTCGGATGACATCATAGGGACGGTCTTAAAGATAGGCGGAACGCCTTACGACTGGATACTGACCTCTGCCATCCCGGCGCTTGACTTTGCAAGCTTTAATTCCGTCATCCTGGCGGTGGTAGGCGTGTGTGCAAATGGGGCGGTGGCGCTGATCTCGCTGATACTGGTGCTGATCCTTGCGTGGAATTATATCAAGCTGCTTTTTGAGGCGGCGGAGCGGTATGTGCTGCTGGGGGTGCTGGTCTATACGGCGCCTGTGGCCTTTTCCATGGGGGCGTCCCAGAGCACATCCAATATCTTTAAGTCGTGGTGCCGGATGTTCGGCGGGCAGGTGTTCCTGCTGATCATGAATGCCTGGTGCCTGCGGCTGTTTACATCCATGGTGGGGGCCTTTCTTGCTAACCCGCTTTCGCTTTAGACTGATGGGAAAAAATTTTTTTACAGAAATCTGTGCCTGCGCCCATTTTTCCGGGCTGCGGCAGGAAAGGAGATCATAATGCAAAAAATGAAAAAATTCAGGCGGATCATGCTTGCGGTCTGCTCAGCGGCTGTCCTCTGCTTTTCGTTCTGCCAGCCTGTCTTTGCTATGACGGAAAGCGAGATACAGGCCCAGGTGAACGCTATGGGCAAGGCGACCGCATCCGGAAATGTGCTGATCTGGTTTCTTTGTGCCATTGCCTTTTTGAAGGTGTCTCAGAAGATAGATTCCTTCATGTCCAGCCTTGGGATCAATGTGGGACACACGGGCGGCTCTATGCTGGCGGAGGCGATGATCGCGGCAAGGGGGATAGGAGGGCTGAAGAATTTCTCCAGCCAGTACTTCGGCGGAGGCCACAGCAAGGTTTCCTCCCACACGAATGCCGGCTCCAAAGGGTTTATGTCCGGAGGGCTTGCCGGGATCGTGGGCAGCCGCATTACCAACAGCGCTGTCAAGTCGGCGACTGCCTCATCCAAAACAAGCGTTAGCCGTTTCTCAGGGAAGTCTGGCGGGGGGATTGGCAGCCATATTTACGCTTCCTCCGTCAGCAAGGGCGGCAGCTTTGCCAACAACGTCATAGGGACCGTGGCTGCAGGAAACATTGCCGAGCTTGGCTTTATGAGCGGTCCGGAGGCGTCCCGGGCGCTCCAGTCCTATCTTGGCTATACCGCCCTGGGGGAGAATGCCGGGCAGGTGCCCGTCTTTTCGGATGTGGAGATCGGCGGCGGGCGTATCACAGGGACGGAGACCTCAGAGGAACATCCCCAGGGGATTGCCTTTGGGATGTACCATGCGGCCCAGTATGCGGCTCCGGAGGGAAACTATACCACCATACAGGCGGCGGATGGCAGCTCCTGGTACAAGCAGTATGCGCAGGATGCGGTGGACAAGTCCCCGTATATGGCGCCGGACGGCTCCATTGCCTATAAGGAGTCCATTGTGAAGAAACTGCCCCAGCCGCCCAAAAGAAGGGAGCGGATGTAGTCATGGAAAACGAAAAGAAAAGCGGTCTGCAGGAGACCCTGGAAACAGGACGCGCCGCCGCACACATGGTACGGGGTGCCATGAAGGCAGGTAAGGCAGTATCGGGAGCCGCCAAAGGCGCCGCAGCCGCAGGGCCTTATGGTGCCGTTGCCGGTGCGCTCTGGGAAAACCGCAGGCTGGTGGGAAAGGTCATCATCGCTGTCATTGCGTTACTGCTGATCCCGGTGGTATTTGTGGTGTCACTTCCTGCCGTGATCTTTGGCGGCCTGGCGGACGCTTTTTCTTCCACGGCTTTTTCCGATGCGCCGATCCTGAACAACAATGCGGCCATCATGGAAAATGTGGCAGAGATCACCGCCGCCATAGACGGGATCATGTCCGGGGGCCTGGAGGATACCATGGAACAGATCGAGGCAGACTTTGCATCCTCCGGGGCAGATGAAATGGAGGTCATTACCTCTTATGCTGGCAGCCCCCTCTATAATGCCAACCAGTTCATCGGTATGTATTGCGCCTATAAGAGCGGGGACTATGCCGGTATTTCCATTCCAGACATGGAAAGGACGCTGCGTGCCGGCCAAAGCCATCTATACTCTTACACGCTGGCAGAAGAATCGCGGACAAGGACGGAAACGGACCCGGCTACCGGGAAAGAGGTTTCTGTTACGGAAGACTGGCGGGTCTATACCATTGCTTATAACGGGGAAGCCTATTTCTCCGAACAAGTCTTTAGGCTGGACGGGGAACAGATGGCCCTTGCCAATTCCTATGCCCAGAACCTGAGTCTTTTCTTGGGTGACGGCATGATGCAGGGGATCACGCAATGGGACGGGAAATCCATTCCCTCCCTGGGGGATGTGCGCTTTACGGATGGCGTGACAGAGGTGGTCTATTATAATCAGCTGGATGAGCGTTATGCAGGTAAGCCCTACGGCACCGATTATGTCGGCAGTCATGGCTGCGGCCCTACTGCCATGGCAATCGTGGTGTCCTCCCTCACAGACCGGACGGTTGACCCTGCGGCTATGGCAGAATGGTCCTATCTAAACGGTTACTGGTGCAAGGACAGCGGCTCCTACCATGCGCTGATCCCCGCCGCCGCAAGGAGCTGGGGATTGAATGTGTACGGCTGTACGGCGGCAGAGCCCCAGAGGATACTGGATGCGCTGGCGGAGGGGAAGCTGGTGGTTGCGATCATGTCCCAGGGACACTTTACAAAGTCGGGACATTTTATTGTGCTGAGGGGCGTGCAGGACGGGAAGATTCTGGTGGCTGACCCGGCCAGTTACAACAGGAGCGGGCAGATGTGGGATTTGTCCGTGATCCTGCGGGAGGCCAGCCGGGGCGCCGCTGCCGGAGGGCCTTTTTGGATCATCGGTTAAAAGGGAATGGACACATTGTTCCAAAACTATAGGTTTCAGAAACCTAAGGTTTCTGGACAGAATGAGAGGTAATATGAGCAATCAAAACGAAAATGATACATACATCATCCCGCCGAATTTTGTAGACACGGGCACTTTTTTCGGCGGGATGTTCAAGGCAAGGAATGTGATAGAGGCGGGCATCCTGTCTGCGGCTGTGGGGATACCGGTCTGTGTATTCCTGCCCTTGGGGCTGACGGCGAAGATTATTGTGCTGTGCCTGACGGTGCTGCCCATTGCCTTGTTTGCCTTGATCGGCATTTCTGGGGAGAGCCTGTCTTCCTTTCTGGTGATTTTTATAAAATACTTGAAAAACCGCCGTGTTGTGGGCGGGGACGCCTGTACTCAGGCGGAGGATTTCGCAGGACAGGAAAGAGCTGCAAAGACGGTGCAGAAGGCAAAACCGGAAAAGTGGGCGGGAACGAAGGTGTCGGGTGCTCGGGCAGAAACACAGGCGGGACAATCAGCCAGACAGGCTGCGGAAAAAAAGAGCCGAAATCGCCCGAAGGAAGACTTCCCTGCTGAATTTGACCAGGTAAAGGGATATGAGTTGCGCCAGAAACTCCGCCCGGCGGGGAAAACGGGGAAAGCAGGAGCCAGGGATGTTTCGGGCAAAGCGGCGGAAGCAACGACGGAGACAACGAGGAAAAAGAGTCGTGGTTATGCAGCAAAAGCAGAGCGGCGCAGTCTGCATCCGTTACCCCTGCGGGAGCAGCAGCCGGCCTGCCTGAATCCGGTAGCGGATTACCTGCCGGTCTCCAGGATTGCAAACGGCATCATTTATACAAAAGACCACCACTATGTCAAGATCGTGGAGGTCGTGCCCATCAACTTCCTCCTGCGGAGCGCAAGGGAACAGAGGAACATCATTTATTCCTTTGTGTCCTACCTGAAGGTGAGCCCTGTCAGGCTGCAGTTCAAGGTCCTGACCCGCAAGGCGGACATTGGGAGGCACATGGACACGGTGCAGAAGGAAATGGCACGGGAGACTAACGAACAGTGCCGGCTCATGCAGGAGGATTACCTGCGGTTTGTGCAGCAGATCAGCTCTCATGAGGCGGTCACGCGCCGGTTTTTCCTGATCTTTGAATATGAGCCCTGGGGGAATGCCAGACGCTCCGATGATGAGGGGGAGGCTGCCGCATTTTTGCAGGGGGCAGTCCATACGGCGGCCAATTACCTGCGCCAGTGCGGGAATGAGGTCATTGTGCCGGAAAATGAGGATGAGTTCGCCGTGGACGTGCTCTATAACCTGCTCTGCCGGAATGAGAGCGCAGAAAAGCCCCTGCCGGAACGGGTCAGGGAGGTGATTGACAAATACAGGGAGAACGGCAGGCAGGGCGAGGTGGATGAGATCCCTGCGGGGGAGTTCTTTTCGCCGGGCAGCATTGATTTTACCCACGGCAGGCATATCTGCATTGACGGGCTTTATTATGCCTATCTCCTGGTTCCCTCGGACGGTTACAGGGTGCAGGTGCCCGCAGGGTGGCTGAGCCTGATCGTCAACGCAGGGGACGGGATCGACTTGGATATGTTCCTTTCCAGGCAGCCAAAGGAACAGATCGTCCAGAAGGTGGGGCAGCAGCTGCGCATCAACCGCTCCAGGATCAAGGATGCCAGCGATACCAACACGGACTTTGACGACATAGATAGCGCCATCCGGGGCGGTTATTTCCTGAAAGAGGGACTGGCGAACAATGAGGATTTTTATTTTCTGAACCTGCTTATTACCGTCACCGCTTCCAGTGAAGAGGATCTGGAGTGGAAGGTGAACGAGATGAAGAAACTGCTGGCATCCCAGGATATGCGGCTCAGTACCTGCCATTTCCGGGAGGAACAGGCATTCCTGGCAAGCCTCCCCCTGGCGGCCATGGAGCGGGGGCTGTATGAAAAGAGCAGGCGCAACCTGCTGACCGGCGGTGCGGCAAGCTGCTATCCCTTTACCAGCTATGAGATGTGTGACGACAACGGCATCCTGTTAGGCGTGAATAAATATAACAATTCCCTCATCATCGTGGACATTTTCAACAGCGCCGTCTATAAGAATGCCAACATGGCGATCCTGGGCACCAGCGGCGCAGGAAAGACCTTTACCATGCAGCTCATGGCGCTGCGGATGCGCCGGAAGGGCATCCCCATCTACATCATTGCCCCCTTGAAAGGGCATGAGTTCCACCGGGCCTGCGCCAACGTGGGCGGCGAGTTCATCCAGATCTCCCCGGCAAGCCCACACTGTATCAATGTGATGGAGATACGCCGGGTGGACCATACGGTGAACGAGCTGCTGGACGGCCCCGGCATCCGGCTCTCGGAGCTGGCGGAGAAGATCCAGCGGCTGCACATCTTTTTCAGTTTGCTGATCCCGGACATGACAAACGAGGAACGGCAGCTTTTGGACGAGGCCCTGGTGCTGGCCTACGGGCAGAAGGGCATCACCCACGACAATGCTTCCCTGGAAGACCCGGAACATCCTGGGCAGTACCGGAAAATGCCGGTGCTGGGCGATTTGTACGCCATCCTGAAGAAATATACACAGACCAAGCGTATGGCAGTGATCTTAAATCGCCTTGTGAACGGCTCTGCCAGCACCTTTAACCAGCAGACCAACGTATCGCTGGATAACCGTTACACGGTGCTGGACATATCCTCCCTGACGGGGGACCTGCTTACGGTGGGGATGTTCGTGGCGCTGGATTTCGTCTGGGACCGGGCAAAGGAGGATCGGACGGAAGAAAAGGCGATCTTCATTGACGAGTGCTGGCAGCTCTTATCCGGGGCAGGGGCGGCGGGAACCCGCATGGCAGGGGATTTTGTGCTGGAGATTTTTAAGACCATACGGGGCTACGGCGGCTCCGCCATCTGCGCCAGCCAGGACTTGAATGACTTCTTCAACCTGGATGAGGGGCGTTTCGGGAAAGGAATCATCAACAATTCCAAGACGAAGATCATCCTGAACCTGGAGGACGATGAGGCCCAGCGCGTCCAGGATGCACTCCACCTGTCGGATGCGGAGGTGTTGGAGGTCACGCACTTTGAGCGGGGCAACGGGCTGATCAGCACCAACAACAATAACATCATGGTGGAGTTTAAGGCAAGCCCCCTGGAAAAGGATCTGATCACCACGGACAGGCGGGAGCTGAAGGACATCGTGGAGCGGATGCGGAAAGGGTGAGGGAAATTCAAATGCGTATAGTTTACGCACGGAATACGCATTCGGTAGGAAAGCAGGTTTTGATTACGCATAAAATACGCATGGATTACGCAATGGAAGGAGGATGCCATGAAAACAAGGGCGGACATATACGGGCAGGAGGCGGCTGATCTGCTGCGGGAGGTTTCCATGTACCCCGGCCTGTCGGAAGGGCAGCTTGCCCGGTTCCATCCGGGCAGGGAGGAAAAGGTCAGGAACCTGTTAGCACATCTACAGAGGCAGGGGCGTATTGCCCCGGCTGAGACGGGCGGCTATTTCCCCCAGGGGGAACATATGCGGGGCACCGATACAGGGCTGGTCCGTTCCGTGTGGGTACTTTTGGACTTTATTGACCGTGTGGAGTACCATTCCCCCGGCGACTTCCCGGTAAAGCTGGTGTTCTTCTCGGCGGGCAGGATGTACGAGGTGGTCTATGTGTCTGAAGGGCAGGAGGCCCTGGTGGCACAGGCGCTGAAACAGTGCCGGCAGGGGGAGAGCCGCCGCATCGTGCTGGTGGAGGATGCAGGGCAGATTCCTTTACTGCATTTCCCTGATATATCGGGCTTTTGTACGGTGGAGTCTGACGGGAAAGTAAGCTATTACAGGCAAGCCGAGCCTGATTGATACCTACAAACAGTTTCGTAACAGAAAATGCAATGCGATTGGCATATCGAAGAAACTGTTAGTTTGTTTATTGTTGTTAATAGTTTTTGCAGGACTGCGCATTGACATAAAAGCTGGCAAAAATTTTGCTTGGCAAATATATCAAACATAAGTACAAGAGCGGAACAAACCGCAATAAGCGGTAACGGAATGGAGGAATTAGATATTGGACAGAAAAATGATTTCCGCGCAGGTGGGGGAGATCCTGAACAGCCTCTCCCGGCTGAACAATAACATCTGCGCCATGGACACACTGGATATTCAGCGGTATCCGGAAAACTATGAGATCATCTCCACGGAGGCGGCGCTGCGGGCGGAAGGGATCGCCTGCAGGCTAAGGAACCTCCTGTTTGCATCCACGGGCGTCCCCAAGAGGGATTACCTGATAAAGGCAGGTGAAGTACACGACATAGAGATCGGCTATGCAGACGGTATCCTGGAGGTGACGCTGCCCCGGCTCCTGCCCAGAAAGAAGACCCGCCAGAGCAGCCTGTTTCTGACAGAGCCGCTCCATGCGGCGCTGGAGCGGTATGCGGCGGAACATCCCACCCCCAGGTTCCGGGAATGTGTCATCTGCATCTCCCATGTCTATGGGCATGACCTGCCGGACTGGTGCCTGCTGGACTATGACAACCTGCAGCAGAAGCAGATCCTGGACACGGTGGCGCTGTATGTGATGCTGGACGACAGCGGGCTTTTGTGTGACGCATACAATACCACGGAGCGGGGGGAGAAGGACTGCACCCGTATCTATGTCATGGAGAAGGGGCGCTTTGGGAAGTGGCTTTCGGAACGGGAAAAGCAGCTGAAAAACATATCAGATTTTTGAGGGTTTTGGCCCCTGTTTTTCCTGATATGTGAAAACAGGGTGGAACACCTGCAAAAATGCGCCCTTGCGGGTGCGGATTCAGGCGCGGGATTACCGAGGTCTTTAGCCGCTACGGTAAAAAACGCACGAAAAGGAGGCGGTCATGGGGGAAGATGGAGGTTATTTCCCAAAGAAGGACACACAGGCTTACCGGCTGCTTGAGCTGGTAGCTGTCTGCGGCGAGTTCCCGGCAGAACAGGTCTACAGACTTGCCGGCAGCACCAGCTATAAGGACACGGTCACGTGGCTTTTGAAGAAAGAAAGGCTCCTGCGGGTCTATTACCGGGATAAGCTGCGGGGGTACAGGCTGGGGAGGCGGGCCAGGACGGCGCTGCTCTCTGACAATCCGGAGCGGTTTTCCTTTTACCTCACGGGAAACGTGGATACCAGCCTGTTAAAGAGCGAGGTCACCAGGAGGATACGCCTGCACCGGATTGCCGAGGTCTATATGGCGATGCTGAATGCCGGCGTGGCGATTTTTAGGGATGAAAAGCCCAGGGTGTTTGTGCCGGACGGGACTTTGGATGGAAAGCCGGAGGGAGCCGCCTTTTACAGCTCCCGTGAGGTCAAGGAAGTAGGAATCGAGGCGGTAAAGATCAAGGGCTCCCGCATGGCGGGGGTATTGCTTTCACTGGATGGGATTTTCCTTACCTACAACAGCGGCCCGTACATGGCGAAGTGGGATTACCGGGCCGAGCAGAGGGCAAAGGCATGGATGCAGGTCACACTCTGCGGCGGGGGCAATAGCCTGGGGTATGCGCCGGAGGATGTCTGCGGGCTGCTGTTCGGGGACAGCCTGGAGCCTTTCTTCCAGATCCTTTCCGGCGCGGACAGCGGAGCAAGGTGCTTTTTCCTGCTGGATGGCAGTTATGGGCATTTTTATTACCTGACAAACGACCACAAAGGGGAGGTGATGCTGAGGCTTTTGTGTGACAGGGACAGGAGGGAGGAACTTGACCGCATCCTGTCCCAGGGGTTATGTGCGGGAAATCCCAGCGGGGTTATAGAAAATGACGCCCTGGACGGGAACGGGGACCCGGTGCTGTTCGGGTATCTGCCGGACATTCCCCGCATCCACCGTTTCTGCAGTGCGCTCCAGCTGCAGGAACGGCATGGCACACTGATCTGTTTTGACTTCCAGCGGGAGGTTTTGGAGCGCTGTTACGGAGGCCTGGCGGCATTTGAGGCCATCAGTTTTGAAAAATTTGAAAGGAGGTTTTACCCAGAGATATGAAAAGGATATGGAAGACCATGATAGCCGCGCCGGCGGCCCTGCTGGCGGTGCTGTATGCGGGAGGCTATCTGGCGCAGTTTATCGGGAATTACGCAGTCTGGAAACAGGGGGGCGGCATTCCGGGGGACGGGACTTCCCCGTCTGGAATATCCCCCGGTTTTATGGCCTGCCTGTGTGCGGCGGTCACGCCGCCCTATGGGATCTATGGCATTTTTATCTGCATCGGGCTGCTGGCGGTGCTGCTGGTCATGGTCATGCGGATGGGGTACAGTGACGCCGGGGAATATGACGGGGAGCGGAATTTTACATACTCCGCAAAGGGGACTTACGGCACTTCCGGCTGGATGGGAAAAAAGGAGATGGCCGGCGTCCTGGAGGTGGTCTCTGATCTGCGGCACCATCATGGGGTCGTGCTGGGGCTGTTAGACAGGAAGGCGGTCTGCCTGCCGGAGAAGTCAAGGCTCAACAGCAACCTTGCTGTGTACGGCGCCAGCGGCAGCATGAAGACAAGGTCCTTCTGCATGAACCGCATCCTGCAGGGGGTGGCCCGTGGGGAATCCCTCATCATCTGCGACCCCAAATCGGAACTGTATGAGAAATCCAGCGAGTATCTCAGGGACAGGGGCTATGTGGTGAAGGTGTTCAACCTGGTAAGCCCGGAGAACTCGGATTCCTGGAACTGTCTTTCTGAAATAGAAGGGCAGGAATTGATGGCACAGCTTTTCGTGGATGTCATCATCAAGAATACCATGGTGGGCAGCAAGGGGGATCACTTCTGGGACTCTGCGGAGATGAATCTTCTGAAAGCGCTGGTGCTGTATGTGGACCAGGGGTATCCCCCGGAGAATCGGAACATGGGGCAGGTGTACCGGCTCATCACCCTTGGCTCGGAAAATGCCCTGGATAGTCTCTTTGAGGTCCTTCCTGCCCGCCACCCGGCAAAAGCGCCCTACAGCCTGTTCAAGCAGGCGTCGGATTCCGTGCGGGGCGGGGTAGTGATCGGGCTTGGGAGCCGTTTACAGGTATTTCAGGCGGAGCTGATCAAGAAGATAACGGCGCGGGATGAAATCGACCTGGAGCTGCCGGGGCAGCAGCGCTGCGCCTATTTCCTGGTGACAAGCGACCAGGACAGCACCTTCGATTTCCTGGCCTCACTGTTCCTGTCCTTTGCCTTTATCAAGCTGGTGCGCTATGCGGACAGGAACTGCGAGGGCGGCGTCCTGCCGGTGCCCGTCCATGTGCTGGGGGAGGAACTGACCGCCTGCGGCACCATCCCTGACCTTTCCCGGCGCCTGAGCGTGATTCGGTCAAGGAATATTTCCATGTCCTGTGTGTTCCAGAACCTTGCGGGGCTGCAGAACCGCTATCCGCAGAACCTTTGGCAGGAGATCCTCGGCAACTGTGACGTGCAGCTGTTCCTGGGCTGTACGGATCCGCTGACGGCGGAGTTTGTTTCCTCCCGGACGGGCCTTGCCAGCGTGGCGGTAACGAGCAAGGCAAAGCAGCTGGGCACCTGGCGCATTTCCAACTATACGCCGGAGTACCGCGAGACCAGCGGCGTGGGGAAACGCCCGGTATTGACGCCGGACGAAGTGCTGCGGCTGCCCATTGACGAGGCGCTGGTGATTATCAGGGGTAAGAAGATCCTGAAAGTGGACAAGCTGGATTACTCAAAGCATCCGGATTATCCCCTCCTGCATTCCTGCAAAGCGTCTGCCTATGTCCCGGAGTGGCGCAGGCTGGAGATGGAGGGTGCAGAGGCGGCGAAGGGTGCGGGGAAACATAACTCCGGGTCGGAAGAACCGAAAACTGCAGGAGCGAAGTCAAAGGAGCCAAAAGCAGGGGCGGCAAAAGCGGGTGGGTCAAGGGCAGGTGCATCTAAAGCAGAGACAGCAAAGGCAGATGTTTCTAAAACAGAGGCCGCTGAGCCCCAGGAGCCGAAAGCAGAGGGGACAAAATCAAGTGGGACAAAAGCGGAGGCAGTCCAGCCCAGGGAAGCAAAAGCGGAGGGAACAAAATCAGGAGAGGCGAAACCAAAGGTAGCCAAGCCGGGGGCATCGAAAACAGAGGCATCCAAGGCAGGGGCTCAGAAAACTGCCAGGGCGGGGACACAAAAATCTTCAAAGGCAGAAATACCGAAAGCAGCGGATGCCAGGGCAAGGCCGGCAGAACCGGGGGCACCTGCTCCTAAAGCCAGCGGCCAGGCCGGTATCATTGTAACTGATAAGGAAACTATCATGTCCTAGACCAAGAAGGAGGAAAATCAAATGGCAGGTAGAAAAAAAGTAACGGAAGAAACATTAACAACAGAAGAAGGGATGGGAAGGGAAATGCAGGGACTGGATGGCGCTGAAATGCTGTCAGCCGGAGATGCTGCGGCGGATGGAGACGGCATGGATCTGAATGAACTGCTGGAGAGCATGGATCAGGAGCCGGAGGAAACGGGTGGGCAGGAGGACGGATTGCCCGAGCTTTCTGAGGAGGAGATGTTTGGGGAGGCAGCGGCAGAAACCGAAGATAGTGGCACGGAGGATGCCGGAACGGCTCCTGAGACGGCGCCTGAAACAACGGCAGAAGACAGACAGCCGGAAAAGCCGAAACGCACTTCCCGCAGGAAGAAAACTGGCGAACAGGCCACGGAGAAACCTGCGGCAGATGATTCCGTGGAAGAAACCTTTACGGGAAACCAGACCGCAACGAAGGACGATTCCACGGAATTAGTTTCTGTAGAAAGGGCGGAAGGACAGAACGCAGAGGGAGAGGATTTCGGGGAAGGAGATAACCCTGTGGGGGAAATTTTTGTGGAGGAAACGGAGGAACAGACTGTAGAGGGAAATTTAGACGAGGATGCGCCTATTGAGGGCGAGGATCTGTCCGGCGGGGATTTGGCGGAAGAAATGCTGGGAGATACACAGGAGACGGAGACTGACAGTGATGCGCAGGAACTGCAGGACAGTGAAACAGCGGATGAGTCAGCAGGGAACAGTCAGGCAGAAATAGCAGGATCTTCCACAGGACAGGCAAACATGGTCACCTCCCGCCGTACACCCAGGACAAGAAAGACAGAGGCCCCCGTCTTGACCTTGGAGAGCCGCGGGGAGGTGGAGACGGAAAGCATCAGGGAGGATATTATCTGGCATGAGATCCACAATGCCTATCGTACCCGCAAGATACTGACCGGGCAGCTTGGCGGCATTGAACAGACGGACAGCGGCAAGACCGTTGTGATCGTGGACTATAAGGGATTCCGTATCGTTATCCCCGTAAAGGAGATGATGATTGACCTGGCCCAGGGACGCAGCCCCTCCGGAAAGGAATATGCGGAACTGATGCTGCGCCAGAACAAGATCCTCGGCAATATGCTGGGGGCGGAGATCGACTTTATTGTGAAGGGCATAGATTCCAAGACCCGCAGCGTGGTAGCCAGCCGCAGGGAGGCCATGCTGAAAAAGCGCCAGATTTTCTATCTGGATACGGATGCGGCGGGGATGTACCGTGTCTATGAGGGGCGCATTGTCCAGGCCAGGGTGATCGCCGTGGCGGAAAAGGTCATCCGGGTGGAGATATTTGGTGTGGAATGCTCCATCATGGCTCGGGATCTGGCATGGGACTGGATTGGGGATGCCCACGAGCGTTTCTCCGTGGGAGACCAGGTGCTGGTGCGTATTTTGAGCGTGCGGCGTGAGGGTCTGGAGGACATGGGCGTTAAGGCGGATGTCAAAAGCGTGACTCAGGACACCCACCATGAGAATCTGAAAAAGTGCCGTGTCCAGAGCAAGTATGCTGGGAAGGTGACGGACGTACATAAGGGCGTGGTCTATATCCGCCTGTCCAACGGCGTTAATGCGGTGGCCCATGCCTGTTACGATTACAGGACGCCTGGTAAAAAGGACGATGTGAGCTTTGCCGTGACGAAGATTGACGAGGAACGGGGCGTGGTTGTGGGAATCATTACGAGGATTATACGGCAGAATCTGTAGGTATTATTGACTTGGAAGAGTTTTTAGCGAGAGCTTCAAGGTAGCATCATAAATATTTGCGCTGTTCTTGGCAATTTTGGAATATGGAAGGACGAAGTCTCTTAGATGCTTTTGAATTGTCGAAATTTGTCGATAATTGTCAGTAAGCGTTGCTATTGTTTTTTGATGATATTTATTGACAATATCTTACAAGTTGTTTAAAATCTAAAATGTAGGAAATCTATAATGGAAGATAAGGAGAAAGTGATAAGGAGAAATAAAGAAAAATTTTGTATTTGGTATTGTAAATTTTAAAAAAGATGGATATAATAAATTTTATATAATTGGGTACAGCCCGGAAAAGAGGAGAAAATGGAGGAACATTTACCAAGAGGCCGCATTGTAAATACCTTTACGGCACGAGAGTTGCAAGTGCCTGATAGCCAACGGTCGTTGGACAGTTTGGAAAGGTATTCTTTAAGAAGAGGTTGTGGCTTGGAGTTGAGAAACCGGAGACCGGATAAGAAACGAAAGTTGATTGTCTGACTGTAAGAGGCTGTTGTATTGAGTAGTCTTCACACAAATTTTGTTGAAGATTTCTTATATACGATAGCTTCTTTGGTTGTAAAAGGAAAAGAGAAGAGGAAATGCGATGATGGCAGAGGTACGGGTAGTTCGATTGATAAGGAAAGAAATTGGAGAGCGGGATAGGGAGAAACAAGATAATAGGGAATCGAAGGTATCTTTTCTTGCAACAGACTACTTTGATATAATGCAGGTAGACTCAATAGATGTAGAGAAATCGATCAATTCCTTGGCAGCAATCATGGGTATTTGGCCAGCTGAAAAGCCGGATGAAGATGAAATCGTAGCACATAGCTATTCCTTGTATTTCAATGAGGAAATGTTGCAACAGGAAAAGGGCCGGATGTGGTGCGGGGATCCTTTTGCAAAGACAGATCAGGAGGATGCCATGCCTGTCCTAAGCATGATACAGGTATATATCATACCGGATATTATGGCATGTGCAATTCCTGGCGCATCTGCAGAGGTTATTGTAAATGCGCTTTACAGGGATTTGCATGAAACGATAGAGCAATTCAGGGAGCAGCATCCGGAGGCTGTTTTTTTGCTACGGATATTTAAGGTGTTATCTACAGGTGACTTTGCTATAGCTGTCCGGAGTACCGAGGTAGAGACTTCCTTTCAGATATCCTCTGCAATCAGGCAGAGAGCTATGGTGAAAGAAAAATCAGATGGCACATTACGGAAGCTGGTTATGTATAAAACATATACGCTTTTGACTTTCAGTAATGGCACCATTTCTTCCCAACAAAGCGAGGGAGAGGATCAATTTGTTCTTCGTGGTTGCTATTCAAATTTATACTGGAGCAGGAAAAAGGAGATTGAACAAAGTCTGGAGGGCAAGAATTTATGGCCAGGCACCAAGATCTTCGGATTAAACGGAAGGTATGATTTCAGCGTCCGCATAAAGGAAAAAGAATTCAACAGCCTATATCCCGAGATACAAAGGTATAAGGCAGGTGAGAAAGTGACCGCTGCTTCGCTGGATGAAAAGAAGGATATCAGCATTGTGGACTACATAATGTATTTGATGGATAAGCGTTATTTGTCATATATCAATGAGCGGTGTTTGATATCGCAAAAAGAATGGATGGTGCAGCTTTCGAAGGAAGATGGCTGTTGTAAAATGGATTTTAGCCCCGATTTTGCCGAAGAGGGGTTTTTGGAAAGCAAAATCAATGCATTTTATACAGCAGTTAGGAAGAAATATTTGAATGTAAAGGGAGAGCTTGCCAAAATCCCGGCCCGTCGAAAAAACCTTATGCAATATACGGAACTGTTGGGAAAACTTGTACAGCTTTGCTATAGTATAAGCATTTCGGCGGATGCAAGGGTTTATGCTGCGGCTCTGCTGAAACAGCTGGATGTGGTGATAGATTCCATCATAGTGTACGTCAAAATGTACCATAAGGAGGAGCAGGATGAGAACGAGCAGGTGAATATCCTTAACCTGCTTGAAGTTTACATTCGAGAATCCGTCCAGGCGCTTGACAGCTATGCAAAGTATATCAGGAATCGTAACCTTCAATCCATCCAGACACCCAATTACAATCTTGAGTCTAATATGGGTATGGAGAAGTTTCTGATTGGATACGGTGAAATGCTGGATATCTTTGCGAAATTCTATCAAAAAAAATATCCGTTAACAAACTCCGGGGACAAGGCGAGAGAATTGCTTCCAATCGTGGTTCCTGCGTTGCACCAGGGGGATATGTCGGTTGAAGTGCTTTTTATGGAAGGCGTGACGAAGGATTGGGCAGCGGAGAAAAGTCTCTGGGAAGAAACGGACAGGAATGAAATACGGCATTGTATGGTAGTCAGTGTTCCTACGCTGATGGAGTTGGGGGACGTCCGTACCATGGTGGTCACGCTCTTTCACGAGAATGCCCATCAATACCATGACTATGAGCCTGTGTCGCAAAGAAATGATGCCCTCCTGCGTTATGCGGTACATACGGTAATGGGAGAGGCTGCGGAAAAGTTAGTGACAAAGATGCAGCAGGAGCTTGGGGTTCATGAAAGGGAATTATGGTTTGTACAGTTTTTACAGGCCAATTTAACAAATGCATATTTGCATTATTACTATAAAGAAAATGGCGAAAAAAGCTTGGAATACTCTTTTCAAGATGCGCCGTTGAATAACTTTCAGGAGCGTTTGATATGTGATTTCAAGAATTGCTTGGAGAAAAAGATACAGGTAGCAGATTTGAAAGAACACTTCGGGGATTTCCTGAGGGAATTGCGTTGCCATATGGTTCGCGAGGTAGAGCGATATAGCGATGCAATCATACTGATGGGTGAGATTATACAGGGGGGGACGGACAAAATCTCAGAAGAGAATGCGCCATTGGTAATGGTGGAGCGGATTATGAAATGTGCTTATGTACTTGCTCTAGGGTGTGCATGCCAACATAGAGCGAACGTGGGCATACAAAGCTGGGAAAAGAAGAATTGGAAAGAATGGGTAATGGCAACCACAGCCCCAGATTTTGATTTTCAACAGGACTGGATCAAACACTTTGGTACGGATGCTTATTGCGATAATGAAGAAGAGCCCTGCTGTATGATATGGAAAATTTTTAATGACTTTGCCAACTGGGTTGATAAAGATTATGAAGAGAGTTTAAGGGCAGAGGATAGCCGAAAAGATGCTGGAGGTAGTTCAGGAAAGTCATTTTACGAAGAAGCCTATGAATGCCTTTGTGAGGCATGGGAAAAACAGGAGGATCGGAGGAAGACGGCAAGGAATTCTGCAAGAGTGCAGGAGGCTATGGGGAGAATGCTGGGAATCGACTATAATTCGACAGATAATAGGAAGATATTTGAAAAAGAATTATCTTCCGTATTCCAGCAAGAATTAAGCGGACTAGTGGCCGGAGTAAAATGGCGTATTGGGAAATACCGCGAGGAAACGGCTGATATGATGATGTGTAATGTTCTGAAGCTGTCGTCCTTTGGATATTTGAGTCTGTTGGCGGCAAACTGGCCAATTGATAAGAATCTTCCAGATGCTTTCGTTGCCCGGCTTGTGAATGTATTTCTCTTCCAATGGTGCCTGGATAAGAAAGATATTTGTCCTAAAAAAGTCTTGGCCAACTGTATTGATTTAGTCTCGCATCTGGAGAAGGCGGTAGTTGCCTTGGAAAAGAATTTTGGAGAAGACAAATGTGGAGTGGAAAATCAGTATGTTAAGGAGATGCCATACGATGGACTCATAGAGATTTTGGCGGATCTGGAGAGACGCTGCGAAGAACTTTGCGGGCATGACCCAGGGAGGTACAGCCTGGAGAGACCAAAGGTGTACAGGAATATGGCAAGGCTTGCGAAAACAGTGATAGATTATAGTCCGGGTATGATAGATTACATGGATATTCATAGGGAATTGAAAGAAGACTATATAAGGGCTGTTACGCATTATAACGGATTAAATGATGAAATGTGCGGAGATGCGGATCCGCAAGTGCAGAAAGTGGGGAAATTCTGCATAATGATTGGAAGCTGGCAGAATGATCCGAGTGGATTTCTGGCAGATGCGAAAAAGCGGGGAGAAATGAACAGTCAGAGTATAGAATTCCTGCTTGATATGTATTATATCAACAAGAGAAGGATTGCACAGGAGGTACAGCAAAAAAATGTCATATAAGAAGATAGTTGTTGACAGCCTGGGGGAATATATGGAAGCTGTGGCGAAATTGGCTGAAATGCCAGAAAGCCAGTCTTGCCGTCCGCCGATTTTGTGGTTCAGGGGACAGGGCAATGCAAGATACTCATTGATCCCCTCACTGTTTCGCACAGAAGTCCGTATTCAGAAGAAAGAGAAATGGGATGGTTATACAACTTTGCATTATGCGGAGGATATTCGTACACAGCATTATATAGCCAAAAACTATCATCTTCTTTCTACGGAACCTTCTTCTAGGGTAGAATGGCTGGAGGTGATGCAGCACCATCAAATAAAAACCAGAGTGCTTGACTGGTCAGAATCCAGTATGCATTCTCTGTTGTTTGCGGTGGAGGCATTTTTAGACAACAGACAATACCACGAGAAGGAACGGCAGAATTGCAGTCCGTGTGTTTGGGTGTTGCAGCCTCAGAAACTGAACAAAAGTATAATGGTGGCTTTGAAAGTTAACAAAGGCCTGCGCAGTGAATTGCTGAAAGATTTAAAAATTGACGAGGATGACAAAAACAAAATTGAGGAACAGATGGAGCATTACAGCGAATTTGGGGAATTTGCGGAGACGAAAGAAACAGGGCATATTGATTATATTTTTAACCTGAGCAGCATTAATGATGAACTTCTACGTGACAGAATTCGGCTGAGGGAAATTTTGATTAGTGGGAGCGTGATGATGCCATATTATTATCTGCTATCTCGTATTTATTCTGACGGCCATACTTTGAAAAACCGTGAGCTGGCTCCTCTGTGCGTGGTACATCCATATCATTCAGAGCGGATCAGGGCCCAAAAGGGTGTGTTTACAGTATTTCCGTTTTATCAGGAACAGTCCGAGGACTCTGTTCTGCGGTCGTTGAAGATAAATCCGGATGCCATGGAAAACAATTGGATGGCAGGGGACTGTCTCTGTCAGATTATGATAAACAATCCGCAAAAAATTGCATTGCAAATGCTGAAGAATGGAATGAATGATAGTTGGCTTTATCCAGAAATGCCAGTTGTATCATCTGAAATTGAGGAGCATAAAATTTTTTAAGGATACTTAGACTGCGAAATGCTATGCAAATAGTATGTCATATTGGTTACGGGTGCTTATAATTAAGTATTTAGAATGGAACCGTAGCATAATACATAAAAAGAATTAACAACTTCCTATATAGAGCCAACTATATTTACGCCATATTTACCGTAGCTGAGAAATTCCTTGACAAACCCCATATGTTGCGTTAATCTAATCTTGTGATTGATTTTTGTGCGCCTCCTTTTGGGAGATACAGCCTTTTGGCTGTGAGCGGAAGTAAATGCCGCATTGCACACGTTGTAAAGATTGTATTTGTGCCAGTAGTATCGCTATGCCCTTTTGGGCGGTGGTCTGCTGGCTTTTTTATTCGTGATAGCAGAATCATCGCAGTGTGTGGATTCTGATATTTTATACACGCCATCTAAAATAGCGGGAATGACTTTGGTTCATAAGCAATTATGAACGCCAGGTAATGGTTTCAAGGTCATTCCCGCTTTTTTTGCGTGTGCAGTGAACCTGCCCAAACGCCGGATACGGCTTTGAGGATAAACCATTTACAGGAAAGGAGAGCAGAGAGAATGAGACAGGAAAGAAACAGGGGGAGTCGGCTGAAACGGCATCCAAAACGCCCGGATTACAAGGTGTACAACAGGGGGATAAACGGGCAGTACCGCAGTCCCCAGGTGGCCTGCAGGACCGCCAATTTCCCGCGCAGGGCGAGAAGGGGGGCCTGACAGGTGCCAGAAAATGCAGAAAAGAGGACGAGACACAGCCCCCTGGTGGTCGTGGACACGGAAAACCTGTCCCGGGAGGAATGGCTTGCCTGCCGCCGCCAGGGAATCGGCGGCAGCGACGTGGCGGGCATCATGGGCATATCCCCTTTCCGGACGGCCCGCGACGTTTATTATGACAAATTGAATATTGCACCTGTGGAAGAAGAGCCGGAAAACTGGGTGGCCTTGGAGGTGGGGAACCTGTTAGAAAACCTGGTGGCAAAGATCTTCTACAAAAAGAGCGGCCTGGAGATATTCCAGATCAAAAAGATGTTCCGGCATCCCCTGTATCCCTTTATGCTGGCGGATGTGGACTACTTTGTCCGGCTGCCGGACGGCGAGACGGCAATCCTGGAGATCAAGACCACCAATTACAACGCCACGGATGCGTGGTGGCAGGATGGCAGGGAGGCTGTGCCGCCGTACTATGAGGCACAGGGACGCCACTATATGGCGGTGATGGATGCGGACAGGGTGTTTTTCTGCTGTCTGTACGGCAACACGGAGGATGAGTCCATCATCCGGGAGATCAGGCGGGACATGGCATATGAGCAGGAGATGGTCTATCTGGAACAGTACTTCTGGGAGAACCATGTGCTGGCAAAAAATCCCCCGCCCTATACGGAGGACAGTGCGCAGATCCTGGGGAGCGTGCAGCGGTACTGCGGCCCGGCGGATACAGGCGCGCCTGTACTGGAGCTTGGCGAGGACATGACGGAGACGCTGATGTATTACCTCCAGCTCCAGGAGGAAAAGAAAAAAGCGGAGAAACGCTCTGAGGAACTGGAAAAGGAGCTGCAGCGGGCTAAGGCCATCCTGATCGCGGAGCTGGGCACAAGCTGCACCGCCGAATGCCAGAGGGACGGTTTCCATTATACCGTGACCTATAATCCGGTGCGGAAGGCAGGGGTGGACAAGAACAACCTGTCGAGGCTGAAGATCCAGTACCCGGAGATCTACGAGCGGTTTGTGACCGTGTCGGAGTACAGGAGATTCCTGGTAAAAGTCAGCGCAGAGGAAGCTGCCTGACAGCAGGCTGGGAACTTAAAAAAGGTACATGCGGAGAGAAGGGCAGGCGGGTATGCGGAGGTTCCGCAGGCTTGTGCCCTGTTAAGGTATCCGTGGACTGGAAATGCGCAGAAGGATGCGCAGAAATGAGGTGAAATGTGAGTATCATAGGAACTTATGACAGTACGGTTTACAGTAACCCGGCAACCAAATACTGTGTGATCCGTGTCAGGACGGCAGACCGGGGAGTCCCGGAGGATGCCCGTGATAAAAGGAGGTACAGCGACCACCTGATCCGGTTTACTGCGGTGGGCTACGACCTGCCCTGCACCGATGCGGTGGAGCTGGAGTTTGACGGTGAATGGACGGACGGAAAGTATGGGCTGCAGCTGCAGGTCATACAGTGGCAGACGGTGGTGCCCAGGACGGAGGACGGCGTAAAGGGATATCTTGGCTCAGGGCTTATAAAAGGCATCGGGGAAAAGACGGCGGCGGAGATTGTGGCCCGTTTCGGGGTGAATGCCCTGGACATCCTTGAGAAGCAGCCGGAGCGGCTGCTGGAGGTCAGGGGCATCACGGAAAACAAGCTGGAGGATATTAAGACTTCTTATGCGGAAAGCCGCGCCCTGCGGGACATCATGACGCTGCTGGCGCCGTTTAAGCTGACACCGGCAACGGCGCAGAGGATATACCAGCAGCTGGGTCCTGCCAGCGTGAAGATCCTGAAAGAGAACCCTTATGAGCTCTGCCGGATCTCAGGGTTTGGCTTCTTAAGGGTGGATGCCATCGTGCAGCACACGGACAGGCGGCTGAACACCCCCATGCGGATCAAGGGGGCGCTGTACTATGCGCTTGACAAGGCGCGGGCGGAAAAAGGGCACCTGTTCTTGCCCAGAGACACGCTGGTGTGCGAGGCGCTGAAACTGTTAAACAAAAGGATACCGGTTTCTGCCCAGAGGGTACAGAAAGCGGAAGTGGAGGATGTCCTGGAGGGCATCATCCTGGGCGGCACCGTGGTATCCATGAAGGACAGCATCTATTCCGTAAGCCAGTTTACCATGGAGGACGAGACGGCCAGGCAGATCGCCCTGCGGATTTTGGCAGCGCCGGCACAGGAGGACATTACCCTGCAGCTGGCAGAGGTCAGGGAAAAACTGGGGCTCAGTCTGTCGGCAAAGCAGGAAAGCGCGGTTCGCACGGCATTCCTGCACAGCCTTTCCATCATCACCGGGCCTCCCGGCACGGGAAAGACCACGGTGCTTAAGGGCATCCTGGAGGTCTATAAGCTCTTGCACCCGGATGGGAAGATAGCGCTCATGGCACCCACTGGACGGGCCAGCCGCCGCATGGCGGAGAGCACTGGATTTGACGGGGCCTGCACCATGCACAGCGGGCTTGGGCTCCTGGGCGGCGAGGATGAGGACGGGAGCCTGATAAAGGAAAGATCTCTGGATGCGGACCTGGTCATTGCCGATGAGTTCAGCATGGTTGACATGTGGCTTGCCAGGCAGTTCTTTACCCGTATCAAGGCGGGGGCAAAGATCGTTATGGTTGGGGACCCCGACCAGCTGCCCAGCGTGGGTGCGGGGAATGTGTTCAGGGAGCTGATTCAGTGCGGTCTGATACCCGTCACGGTGCTGGATGAGATATTCCGGCAGGCGGCAGACAGCCGGATCGCCCACAATGCAAGGCTTATCAACGCGGGCAGCGCCGAGCTGTATTACGGGGAGGATTTCAAGG